>NZ_QUAL01000192.1 GCF_003579925.1 Jiangella rhizosphaerae
CCGCGCTCGGCCCGGTGGTCGCTGCGGGCGCCGCCGCCGGGCCGGACGCCGTCGAGGAACCGGCTGGGCCGGCGGTTGCCGCGGCCGCCGGGCTGGCGGGCCAGCGACCACGACACCGACAGGTGCTCGCGAGCGCGGGTGACCCCGACGTAGAGCAGCCGGCGCTCCTCCTCGATCTGCGCCGGTGTCTCGGCGTAGCTCAACGGCAGCGTGCCCTCGTGGCACCCGACGACGAACACGGCGTCCCACTCCAGGCCCTTGGCGGAGTGCAGCGACGCGAGCGTGACGCCGTCGGCGACCGGAGCGTGCTGGGCCGCGGCCCGGGCCTCGAGCTCGTCGACGACGTCGGCCAGCCCCGCGCCCGGCTTGGCCGCGACGACCTCCTCGGCCAGCGACACCAGTGCCGCCAGCGACTCCCAGCGCTCGCGGGCCGCGCCGCCGCCGGCGGGCGGCGTGGGCGACCAGCCCGCCGAGGAGAGGACGGCGGCCGTGGCCGCCGCGGCGTCG
>NZ_QUAL01000193.1 GCF_003579925.1 Jiangella rhizosphaerae
GCCGGCATCCTGCAGCCGCGCGCGCAGCCCGCCCGGCCGGCGCGCGGGGTGCGCTCCACCGTCGTGCGCGGCGTGCGGTCGCTGGCGGTGGCCAACGTGGTCCGCTCGCCCGGACGGACCGGGCTCGGCGTGCTCGCGGTGGCGCTCGGCTGCGCCGCGCTCACCGCCCTGCTGGGCATCACGCTGGCGTTCAACGGCGCCGTCGTCGGGTCCGTGCTGGGCGACGCCGTCTCCGTCCGCGCCCGCGAGATCGACTACGTCGCCGTGCTGGTGACGATCCTGCTGTCCAGCGTCGCCGTCGCCGACGTCGTCTTCCTCAACATGCGCGACCGGCGCGCGGAGTTCGCGGTGCTGCAGGCGGTCGGGTGGGGCGACGGCCGGGTGCGGCGGGTCGTGCTCGCCGAGGCGGCGCTGATCGGCTGCACCGGCGCGGTCTGCGGCACCGTCGCCGGGCTGGCCGTCGCCGCGGGGCTGGCCGGCGAGCTGCGCCCGGAGCTGCTGGTGGCCGCCGCGACGAC
>NZ_QUAL01000194.1 GCF_003579925.1 Jiangella rhizosphaerae
GCCGTCGCCGCGGGGCTGGCCGGCGAGCTGCGCCCGGAGCTGCTGGTGGCCGCCGCGACGACGGTGGCCGGCGGCACCGCGGTCCCGGTGCTGGCCAGCCTGGTGCCGGCCGCCGCGCTGCGCCGCATGACGGTCGCGTCGACGCTGACCCGGGACGCCTAGGCCCCGCCGGTCCCGCCTCACCCCACCCCACTCCACTCCTGCCAAAGTTGATCATGGAGAGATCGGGTTTCCCAATGGGCGGAAGCCCGATTTCTCCATGATCAACCTGATGGGGGCGGCTGTCGTTCGTCCGGCCGATCGCGGCCGGTCACGTCTGCGCCTCCGCTCGGTCATCTCCGATTGGTCCGATATGCGGGGTCACGTGTTCCCATCGGAGGTTCCCGCAGATGTCCGACACCCGTCCCGGCGGCGTCGCCCGCCGCCGTCTCCTGCAGGGCGCCATCGCCGCGCCCGCCGCGTTCGCCGTCCCCGGCCTGGTCGGTGGCGCGAGCGCCGGCAGCGCCGCCGCCGCGCCCGTCGTCCCGCCC
>NZ_QUAL01000195.1 GCF_003579925.1 Jiangella rhizosphaerae
AGCAGGGCAGTGACCTGGTGGCACCCGGGGTGCATCGACGCCCAATCGGAGAACGCCGACCAAAGGATGGTGCACCAGTGAGCGATTCCCTGGCCGCCGACACCGTCACCGCACTGCTGCACGCCGTCGACACCCTCGACTGGGACGGCGTGCGGGCCGTGCTCGCCGACGACGTCCGGCTCGACTACACGTCCCTGTGGGGCGGCTCGCCCGAGACCGTCGCCGCGGCCGAGGTGGTGCGGCGGTGGCGCGGGCTGCTGCCCGGCTTCGACGCGACGCAGCACCTCACCGGCCCGGTGCTCGCCACGCCGGGCGGCCGGTGCACGACGACGGTGCGCGGCTATCACCACGTGGCCGACGGCGAGCGGTCGGGCACCTGGATGGTCGCCGGCTGGTACGACATCCGGCTCGACCACGCCGGCCGCATCTCCGCGATCACCCTGCACACCTCGTACGAGGAGGGCGACCGCGCCCTGACCGAGATCGCGACCGCCCGGTGCGCCGCCGGCGCCGGCGGCCGGGTCGCCGCGTGACCGACGCCGGCCGGGCGCCGGTCGCCGTCGTCACCGGC
>NZ_QUAL01000197.1 GCF_003579925.1 Jiangella rhizosphaerae
ATCGCCGCCCGCGCGGGGGCGCGGCTGGTCCGGCTGGACGAGCGGGGCCGGCCGCCGGTGGCGCGCAACGCCGGTGCGGCCGTCGCCACCGGCGACGTGCTGGCGTTCGTCGACTCCGACTGCGTCCCGGCGGCCGGCTGGCTGTCCGCGCTGCTGCCGCACTTCGCCGACCCCGACGTCGCCGCCGTCGCCCCTCGCGTGGTGGCGCTGGAGACCGGCCGCCACGGCTGGCTGGACCGCTACGAGGAGCGCCGCGCGCCGTACGACCGCGGCGCCTCCCCCGGGCTCGTCGTCCCGGGCGGGCGCATCCCGTTCGTGCCGACGGCGACGGTGCTGGTGCGGGCCGCGCACTTCCCGGGGTTCGACACCTCGCTGCGTGGCGGCGAGGACGTCGACCTCGTCTGGCGGCTGACGTCGGCCGGGCGGCACGTGCGGTACGAGCCGGCGGCCCGGGTGGCGCACGAGCACCTGACCGCGCCGCGCGCGTTCCTCGGCCGCCGCACCTACTACGGGCGGACCGCCGCTCCCCTGGCCCGGCGGCACCCCGGCGCCGCCCGGCCGCTGGCGACGTCGCCGTGGACGGCCGCGGC
>NZ_QUAL01000196.1 GCF_003579925.1 Jiangella rhizosphaerae
CCGCGGCCGGACCACGCGCCGCGGCCCGGCTGGCCGGCGCCGTCGACGCCGCCGGACCGATGCGCCGGACCACCGCCGTCTCCGCGGGCCTGCTCCCCTACGCGGCGCGCGGGCTCGGCGTCCCGCAGCTCACTGCGTACCTGGCCGCGCTGGGCGCCGCCCGCGGCGACGTCGACGCGGCCGAACGGCGGCTGCTCGCCGTCGGCCACACGTCGGGTGCCGCGCTGCGACTGGGCGCACGGGTCGCGCTGGCCGCGCTCGCCGGGTCCACCCGGTGATCCGCCACGTCGAGGTGCGGGCCGGCACCTACCACGACTCGGTGACGTTGATGCAGGTCAGCCAGGCGGTCCAGGGCGAGGACGGGGTCAGCGGCGCGCTCGTCGCGATGGCGACCCAGCTCAACCTCGACCTCCTCGGCGGCATGGGCTTCGACGTGCCCGCGGCCAGCCCGAACGACCTGGTCATCGGCGTGACGGCGGACGACGACGCCGCGCTCGGCCGGGCGCTGGCCCGGGTGGAGTCCGCACTGGCCGCTCGCCCGCCGGACGGCCCCGGGGCCGGCGGGTTCGGCGCCGCGCCCGCACCGCGCAC
>NZ_QUAL01000203.1 GCF_003579925.1 Jiangella rhizosphaerae
CTAGGTGTACCCGGCCATCACGTTGGTGGCAGGCGGCTGATCGGTGGGAGGCCGCCGAGTGCGCTGTGGCGTCGTCGAGTGTTGTAGTACTCGATCCAGGGGTCAAGGGCTGCGGCGCGTTCGGCGTTGCTGGTGAAGACCTGTCGGTAGGCCCACTCGGTCTGCAGGGTGCGGTTGAACCGTTCGACCTTGCCGTTCTGCCACGGGCAGTGCGCCTTGATGAACTTCTGCCGGATGCCCAGCCGCTTGCAGACCTGGCGCAGCGACCATCGGTAGGCCCAGGCGTTGTCGGTGATCAGGCGTTCGATCCGGGTGATGCCGTGCGCGGCGAAGTAGCCGGCCGCGCGTTCGAGGAAGGCCGCGCAGGTCGGGCCCTTCTCGTCGGGCAGGACCTCGGAGTAGGCCAGCCGGGAGTGATCATCGACGAGGGAGTGCACGTAGTCGAACCCGACCTTGGTGTTGCGGTCGCGGGTGGCTTCCCGGTTCTCCCGGCCGTGGGCGCGCCAGCCACCGCCGTCGGGGATCTTTCCGATCTTCTTCACGTCCATGTGGACCAGCTCGCCCGGGGTGTCGCGTTCGTAGCGGGTGGCGGTGGCCTTCGA
>NZ_QUAL01000201.1 GCF_003579925.1 Jiangella rhizosphaerae
GACATCGACCTCGACATCGAGAACGCCCGCCGCGAAGAGGTCATCCAGCACGTCTACGCCAAGTACACCCGCCAGCGCGCCGCGCAGGTCGCCAACGTCAACACCTACCGGCCCAAGCTGGCGCTGCGCGACGTCGCCCGCGCCCTGGGCCACAGCCCCGGCCAGGTCGACGGCTGGACCAAGCACCTGGGCTACTTCGACACCAGCGTGCCCGACGACGCCGGCGTCCCCCACCAGGTCACCCACCTCGTCGACCAGCTGCTGCGGCTGCCGCGGCACCTGTCCATCCACTCCGGCGGCATGGTCCTGTGCGACCGGCCCGTCGGCGAGGTCGTCCCCGTCGAGTGGGCCACCATGCCCGGCCGCAGCGTGTTGCAGTGGGACAAGGACGACTGCGCCGCCGCCGGGCTGGTCAAGTTCGACCTGCTCGGCCTGGGCATGCTCTCGGCGTTGCGGGAGTCGTTCGACCTGCTCCGCGCCCACCACGGCCTCGACCTGGCCCTGCACACCGTCCCCGCCGGCGACCCGGCCGTCTACGACATGATCTGCGACGCCGACACCGTCGGCACCTTCCAGATCGAGTCCCGCGCCCAGATGGCCACCC
>NZ_QUAL01000200.1 GCF_003579925.1 Jiangella rhizosphaerae
GACATCGACCTCGACATCGAGAACGCCCGCCGCGAAGAGGTCATCCAGCACGTCTACGCCAAGTACACCCGCCAGCGCGCCGCCCAGGTCGCCAACGTCAACACCTACCGGCCCAAGCTGGCGCTGCGCGACGTCGCCCGCGCCCTCGGCCACAGCCCCGGCCAGGTCGACGGCTGGACCAAGCACCTGGGCTACTTCGACACCAGCATCCCCGACGACGCCGGCGTCCCCCACCAGGTCACCCACCTCGTCGACCAGCTACTACGGCTGCCGCGGCACCTGTCCATCCACTCCGGCGGCATGGTCCTGTGCGACCGGCCCGTCGGCGAAGTCGTCCCCGTCGAGTGGGCCACCATGCCCGGCCGGTCGGTGCTGCAATGGGACAAGGACGACTGCGCCGCCGCCGGGCTGGTCAAGTTCGACCTGCTCGGCCTGGGCATGCTCTCGGCGCTGCGGGAAACGTTCGACCTGCTCCGCGCCCACCACGCCCGCGACCTGGCCCTGCACACCGTCCCCGCCGACGACCCGGCCGTCTACGACATGATCTGCGACGCCGACACCGTCGGCACCTTCCAGATCGAGTCCCGCGCCCAGATGGCCACCC
>NZ_QUAL01000199.1 GCF_003579925.1 Jiangella rhizosphaerae
CATCCGGCCCGGCGGCCGGCTGCGGCGGCATCCGGCGTCGGCGCGGACCCGGCGGCTGCGCTGGGCGCTCGCGGCCGACGCGGTGCTGGCGGCCGTGGTGGTCTGGCTGGCCGTGGCCGCACCGGTGCGCGACTTCTGGACCATCGTGCTGACGGTGCTCGCGGGGGCCTGCTGCGTGGCGCTGGTCCTCCTGGCCGCCGACGCCTACCGGTCGCTCGGCCACGAGTTCGACGGCGACTTCCTCGTCGCACGCCGGGGCAGCGTGCGACGAGCGACGGTGTACCTGCAGCGGCAGGGGATCATCGGCTGGCGGGTGAGCCAGTCGGTGTTCCAGCGCCGCGCCGGCCTCATGACCCTCACCGCCACGACGGCCGCCGGGGCCCGGCGCTACTCCGTCATCGACGCCGACGAGCACGAGGTGCTCGAGTTCGGCGCCGAGGCCGTCCCGGGGCTGCTCGACCCGTTCCTCGTCCGCGACCGGCCGAGAGCCGACGGCCCCGAGCAGGTGGGGTTCCGCACACCGTGAGCGGGGCCCGGCGGCCCCCCGCCCGGCGGCCCGCCGGGCAGGCCCCGCCTGACGGGCACCGCCTGGCGGGCCCGCCCGGCGACGGG
>NZ_QUAL01000198.1 GCF_003579925.1 Jiangella rhizosphaerae
CCGGCCGCCACCAGGGCGGACAGCGCCACGATGGCCGCCGCCCGCCCGGGTCGGCGGCCACCGCGGGTACGGCGGACGGCCGGTGCGCCGGTCAGCTCTCGGTCCGGAACCGACGCCACAGCTGGCCCGCGCCGCCGACCGTCGCCAGCCCGACCAGCGCGCCCGGAGCCAGCCAGCCGGTGTCGTCGCCGGAGGTGCTGCCGGCGCCGGTGTCGACGCCGCCGCTGGGCGCCTGGCCGCCGTCGTCGTCACCGCCGTCGTCGTCCCCGCGGTCATCATCGCCGCCGTTGTCGTCGTCGGCGGAGACGCCCGTGTTCACGCCGCCGCTCGGCGCTCGGCCGTCGTCGCCGTCGTCGTCACCGCCCGCCCCGTCGTCGTCGCCGGAGCCGCCCGCACCGCCGGCCGCGCCGTCGTCGTCACCCGAGCCGCCGTCGTCGCCGGAGCCGCCGTCGTCGCCGGCGCCGTCGTCGTCACCCGAGCCGTCGTCGCCGCCGGCACCGTCGTCATCCCCGGCACCGTCGTCATCCCCGGCACCGTCGTCGTCGGCGGAGACGGCGACGGAGTCGGCCACCGCCGTCGCGGGCGCCGCGAGGGCGACGCCGGCGCCGGTGAGGCCGGCGGCCGCGGCGAGCGC
>NZ_QUAL01000202.1 GCF_003579925.1 Jiangella rhizosphaerae
CGGCCGGCCGGCACGGCGCCGGGGCCCTCGCCGGCCGTCATGCGCCGCGCAGGACCGCGCCGGTCCGCTCCGCTGCCGCGGCCACGGCGGCGTCGCGGGCGGCGGTGGTCTCCTCGACGGTGAGCGTGCGGTCGGGCGCCCGGAAGCGCAGCGCGTAGGCCAGCGACTTCTTCCCCTCGCCCAGCTGCGCGCCGGTGAAGACGTCGAACAGCCGCACCGACTCCAGCAGCGCGCCGGCGCCCGAGCGCAGGGCGTCCTCGACGTCGGCCGCAGCGACGGCGGCATCGACGACCAGCGCGACGTCCTGGGTCGCGATGGGGAACGTCGAGACCGACGGGGCCCGCACCGGCTCGTCGCCCACGCCGCCGGGGAAGAGGCGGTCGAGCTCCAGCTCCATCGCGCTGGTCCGCGCCGGCAGGCCGAGCGCCGCGACGACCCGCGGGTGTAGTTCGCCCGCGTGCCCGGCCAGGGTGTCGCCGACGTACAGCGCGGCGCAGCGGCCCGGATGCCAGGGCGCGTGCTCGTCCTTCTCGACCCGCAGCGCCACACCCGCGGCCCGGGCGACGACGCGCGCGGCCTCGACGGCGTCGGCCCAGCTCGCCGGGCGGGCCGGACCCCACCAGCCGGCCGGCTCGCGGTC
>NZ_QUAL01000204.1 GCF_003579925.1 Jiangella rhizosphaerae
ACCGCCCACGGCCGAGCCGCCGGCCCAGCTGCCGGCCGGCTCGCCGGCGTTCGTCGGACGGCAGCGCGAGCTGTCGGCACTGGCGGCGCTGCTGGACCGCCCGGCCGACCGGGTCCGCGTCGCCGTCGTGTCGGGCCAGGCCGGCATCGGCAAGACCACGACGGTGATCGAGGCGGCGCACCGGGCGCGCGCCCGGTTCCCCGACGGGCAGCTGTTCGCCGAGGGCACGAGGGGCGGCGCCGCGGTCCCGGCGCGTGACGTCCTCGGGGCGTTCCTGCGCGACCTCGGGACGGCGACCGCCGACATCCCGCCGTCGCTGGCCGACCGGGCGACGCTGTTCCGGTCCATCTGCGCGCGGCGGCGGCTGCTGATCGTGATCGACGACGCGCACTCCGCCGAGCAGGTCACCGCCCTGCTCCCCGGCGCCGGCGAGTGCGCCGTCCTGGTGACCACCCGCCGGCGGCTGACCGTCCCGGCCAACCTGTCCCTCGACCTCGACGTCATCTCGGCCGTGGAGTCGCGCGAGCTGCTGGCGACGCTGGCCGGCGCCGACCGGCTGGCCGCGGAGCCCGACGCGGCCGCCGCGATCGTGGAGGCGTGCGCCGGCTAGCCGCTGGCGCTGCTGATCGTCGGCGGCCGGCTGGCCACGCGGCCGGCCTGGCC
>NZ_QUAL01000205.1 GCF_003579925.1 Jiangella rhizosphaerae
CGTCGAGCGCCTTGGAGATGTGCCTCGACACCTCGGCGCAGCGGTCGAGGTCGACCCCGCCGTCGGCGTCGACGATGATGCGCAGCCGGCTGCGACGGCCGGCCTGGGACAGGTCGAGCTGCTCGAGGTCGAGCCCCTCCGACACCACGACGGGCTCGATGACCTGCTGCAGAAGGTCACGAGTAGCCGATGTCATCGGATGCCCCTTCCTCGATGTCGAGTTGTCGCCGGCCGTCTCATGGGATGGCGCGGTTCTTGACTCCTTGCCGCCAAGAGTAGCCAAGACTACAGCGCAGACCGGTGATCCACGGGCCGGTTCGCACCGGTTACGGTGTCCCCCGTGACGCCGAGGGTGGACGAGGGTCGGCGGCGGCTGCTCGCGCTGGTCGCCGGGGCTCCGATGCTCGGCGCCGCGCTGGCCGCGTGCGGCACCGACCCCCGCCCGAAGGCCGCTCCGGGCCCCCGCGCGTCACTCGACGCGGACGTGAAGCTGCGGTGGCGCGCCGTGCGCGGCGAGCAGACGTTGCTGGCGCTGCACGCGGCCACCGTCGCGGCGCATCCCGGCCTCGCCGCGCGGCTGCAGCCGCTGACCGCGCACCACGAGGAGCACCTGGCCGCACTGCGGGCCGACGGGCCGCTGCCGTACGGCGGTGGCGACGGCGCGGCCG
>NZ_QUAL01000209.1 GCF_003579925.1 Jiangella rhizosphaerae
CATTCCACAGGAACGGCAGCGTCGACGCCGCCAGCACGAAGGCGAACACCGAGGAGAACTGGTTGAGGAAGGTGAACCCGTCGTCGGGGTCGTAGTCGGAGTAGCGGCGCGGGAAGCCCTCCACACCCAGCCAGTGCTGCACCATGAAGGTGCCGTGGAAGCCGATGAACAACAGCCAGAAATGCACCTTGCCCAGGCCTTCGTTCAGCATGCGGCCGGTGAACTTGGGCCACCAGAAGTAGAACCCGGAGAACATCGCGAACACGACCGTGCCGAACACCACGTAGTGGAAGTGCGCGACGACGAAGTACGTGTCGGACACGTGGAAGTCCAGCGGCGGCGAGGCCAGGATGACACCGGTCATGCCGCCGAACAGGAACGTGACGAGGAACCCGATGGCGAACAGCATCGGTGTCTCGAACGTGATGGACCCCCGCCACATGGTGCCGATCCAGGCGAAGAACTTCAGGCCGGTCGGGATGGCGATGAGCATGGTCATCGCCGCGAAGAACGGGAGATTGACCGCACCGGTGACGAACATGTGGTGCGCCCACACCGACACCGAGAGCATGGCGATCGCGAGGGTGGCGAACACCAGGCCCTTGTAGCCGAACAGCGGCTTGCGGCTGAACACCGGGATGACCTCGGTGATGATGCCGAAGAACGGCAACGCGATGATGTA
>NZ_QUAL01000210.1 GCF_003579925.1 Jiangella rhizosphaerae
CATTCCACAGGAACGGCAGCGTCGACGCCGCCAGCACGAAGGCGAACACCGAGGAGAACTGGTTGAGGAAGGTGAACCCGTCGGCGGCGTCGTAGTCGGAGTAGCGGCGCGGGAAGCCCTCCACACCCAGCCAGTGCTGCACCATGAACGTGCCGTGGAAGCCGATGAACAGCAGCCAGAAATGCACCTTCCCGAGCCGCTCGTCGAGCATGCGGCCGGTGAACTTGGGCCACCAGAAATAGAACCCGGAGAACATCGCGAACACGACCGTGCCGAACACCACGTAGTGGAAGTGCGCCACGACGAAGTACGTGTCGGACACATGGAAGTCCAGCGGCGGCGAGGCCAGGATGATGCCCGTCAGGCCACCGAACAGGAACGTGACGAGGAAGCCGATGGCGAACAGCATCGGTGTCTCGAACGTGATGGACCCCCGCCACATGGTGCCGATCCAGGCGAAGAACTTCAGGCCCGTCGGGATGGCGATCAGCATGGTCATCGCCGCGAAGAACGGGAGATTGACCGCACCGGTGACGAACATGTGGTGCGCCCACACCGCCACGGACAGACCCGCGATGGACAGCGTCGCGAAGACCAGCCCCTTGTAGCCGAACAGCGGCTTGCGGCTGAACACCGGGATGACCTCGGTGATGATGCCGAAGAACGGCAACGCGATGATGTA
>NZ_QUAL01000207.1 GCF_003579925.1 Jiangella rhizosphaerae
TCGGCGAGGGCTTTGGTGGGGCGGTAGCGGGTGCGGCCGAGGTCGAGCAGGTGTCCGGTGCCGTCGGTGCGCAGCCAGGTCCAGACGCCTTCGGCGGCGAGGATCTTGGCGGCGTGGGCGGGGATGGGCCCGTAGCCCTCCAGTTCGCCCGGCTGGTCACTGAGCCCGATCGCGGTGGTGAACGGGACGGTGATGTGCACGCTGATCGGCCGCCGCCGCGGCGGTGGGGTGCTGGTGCTGGAGGGTGCCGGTGGTGGCGGCCCGACCGTGTCGGCACGAGACAGTGCGCCGCCGGCAGAACCCGCGGCACCGGCAGAACCCGCGGCACCGGCAGAACCCGCGGCACCGGCAGAACCGGCCGTACCGGCGGAGCCGACCAGGCCAGCGGACGCCCGGTGGGCGGCGTCGCCGGCGGAGCCGGCCGTTCCGGCGGGCGCCCGGTGAGCGGGGACGCCAGCAGAAGCTGCCGCGCCGGCGGGACCGACCAGGCCGGCGGACGCCTGGTGGGCGGAGTCGCCGGCGGAGCCGGCCACTCCGGCTGTGTGGCTCAGCGGGATGGTGGCGCTGTCGGCGCAGGCGGTGAGGGCGGCCCAGCCCAGCTCGGCCAGGGCGTCGGCGCGGCGCTGATCCTTCGTCCGCGCCGGCACCCCGGCGGCGGCGTCGGCACGTTTGGCGTCCGCGGC
>NZ_QUAL01000206.1 GCF_003579925.1 Jiangella rhizosphaerae
CGGCGCCGTCGCAGCAGTGCTCGTCGCGGCGCTGGCGCTGGCGCTGCGCCGGGCGCGCCGGCCGCTGGCCGCCGTGGCCGGCGTGATCGTGGCGGCGACGGTGTTCTCGGCCGGCGTGCTGTTGTCGCGCGGGCTGTCACCCGACCCCGTTCCGGCGGCGGACGCGCGCGGCGAGGTGCGCGTACTGGCGTTCAACACGCTCTACGACGGCGCCGGCCCGCGGGTGGTCGCTGACCTGGTGACGGCGACCGGCGCCGACGTCGTCGTGCTGCCGGAGACCTCGGCCGCCACGACCGAGCGGGCGGCCGCGCTGGCCGGCGGCGGATTCCAAATCTTCCACCACCAGGTCGACGCCGGCATCACGTCGGCGACGGGGCTGCTCGTGGCGTCGTCGCTGGGGACGTACGGCCGGCCGCGGCCGGACCCGTCCGGCGGGCTCGGATCGTTCACCGTCACGCCGGCGGCGGGGTCCGTCGGCCCGCCGATCACCGCCGTGCACGCCTGGCCGCCCACCGGCGACGCGATGGCCCGCTGGCGCTCCGATACCGCCTGGGCGGTGCGGCGGTGCACGGGCGCCGAGGGCGCGATCGTCGCCGGCGACTTCAACGCGACGCTGGACCACCCGGCGCTGCGGTCGCTCGCCCCGTGCGCCGACGCCGCCGCCGAGCGCGACGCGGCCGCCGCC
>NZ_QUAL01000208.1 GCF_003579925.1 Jiangella rhizosphaerae
CGGGCTGGCATGGGTGGCCGGCGCGGCGACGGCGTACGGCGCGGGCGTCGCGGTGTCGCGGGTGGCGGCCCGCCTGCCGTCGCGGGTGCGGCCGCTGGTCGTCGGCACGGCGCTGTGGCCGCTGTTCGCGCACCGGATGCTGCTCGACGAGGTCGCGGGCGTCGAGCGGGCGCTCACCGCCGGCGGCGTGGCGGCCGGCCGGGCCGCGGTGGGGCGCATCGTCAGCCGCGACGTGTCCGCGCTGACGCCCGAGGAGATCCGGCAGGCGGCCGTCGAGTCGCTCGGCGAGAACCTGTCCGACTCCGTCGTCGCGCCGCTGTTCTGGTACGCCGTGGGCGGGTTGCCGGCGGCGGCCGTGTACCGGTTCGCGAACACCGCCGACGCCGTGTGGGGCTACCGGACGCCGCGCTGGAACCACGCCGGGCGGGTGGCTGCCCGCGCCGACGACCTGCTCAACCTCGTCCCTGCCCGGGTCACGGGCGTGCTGCTGGCCGGGCGCCGGGTGGCCTGGGGCCGGCTGCGCGCCGAGGCCGCGCTGACCCCGTCGCCGAACGCGGGCTGGCCGATGGCGGCGCTGGCGCTGCGGCTGGGTGTGCGGCTGGCCAAGCCCGGCGTCTACGCGCTCGGCGCGACCGGCACAGCGGCCGGGGCGCCCGACGTCGACGCCGCGCTCCGGCTGGCCCGGCGCCGCGGGTGGGC
>NZ_QUAL01000211.1 GCF_003579925.1 Jiangella rhizosphaerae
TTCGAGCTCGACCACGTGGAGCTGGAGTTCACCGACGACGCGATCGAGGCGGTCGCCGACCTCGCGCTGCTGCGCGGCACCGGCGCGCGCGGGCTGCGGGCCATCCTGGAAGAGGTCCTGCTGCACGTCATGTACGAGGTCCCCTCGCGCGACGACGTCGCCCGCGTCGTCATCACCCGCGAGGTGGTCGACGCCAACGTGCTCCCGACGTTGCTGCCGCGGGGGCGGGTGGGGCGCCGGCAGCGGCGGGAGAAGTCGGCCTGAACCGCACGGCGTCGCCGGGCCGCAGTTGCGCGGCAAGCGGCACGTCGGCGGTCGCGACGACGCCGATCACCGGGTAGCCGCCGGTCACGGGGTGATCGGCCAGGAACAGCACGGGACGGCCGCTCGGCGGCACCTGCAGCGCGCCCGTCACCATCCCCTCCGGCGGGAGCTCGGCCGCCACGCCCGGCGCCGCCGGCAGCGGCGGGCCGGCCAGCCGCAGCCCCACGCGGTCGCTGTCCGCCGTCACCTCGTAGGCCGATCCGAACAGCCGGTCCAGGGCCGGCGGCGCGAACCGGCCGGCCCGCGGTCCCGGCAGCACCCGCAACCTCACCTCGCCGGACTGCGGCGGCACCGGCGGACGCACCGGGGCGACGTCGACGAACGGCTCGCCGTCGTGGTCGCCGGCCAGCGGCAGCAGGTCGCCGGCCCGGAGCGGCGGCGGGCCGATGCCGGCCAGCGAGTCCCACGACCGCGACCCCAGCACCGGCGGCACGCCGATCCCGCCGCGCACGGCCAGGTACCCGCGCAGCCCGCGGGCCGGGC
>NZ_QUAL01000212.1 GCF_003579925.1 Jiangella rhizosphaerae
CCGGTGACGGTGAGCGCCGACGGCGCGCCGAGCAACATCTGCGCGAACGCGACCGGGTAGATGCCGACGTCGAGCAGCACGCCGCCGCCGAGCGCCGGGTCCCACAGCCGGTGGGTGCGGTCGGGCGGAGCGACGAACCCGAGGTCGGCCGTCACCGCCCGGACGTCACCGATGGCGCCGTCGGCGACCAGCTGCCGCAGCTGCACGATCAGCGGGTTGAACCGCGTCCACATGTCCTCCATGCAGAACACGCCGCGCTCGCGGGCCAGCTCGGTCAGCCGCGTGGTGTCGGCCAGGGACATCGTGAACGCCTTCTCGCAGAGCACCGCCTTCCCCGCGTCCAGCGCGGCCTCGACGACGGGGGCGTGCTGGGCGTGCGGCGTCGCGACGTAGACGACGTCGACCGCCGGGTCGTCGACCAGGGCGCGGACGTCGTCGTAGGCGCGGTCGACCCCGAACTCCGCGGCGAAGGCCTCGGCGCGGTCGAGACGGCGCGAGCTGACGGCGGCCAGCCGGGTGTGCTCGAGCAGCCGCAGGTCGCCGGCGATGTTGCGGGCGATGGCGCCGGTGGCGACGACGCCCCAGCCGATCGTGCGTTCCGAGGTGGTCATGGTCGCACCCTACGCGGCGGCCGGTCTCGTATGATCCGGGACGATGCCCTCGTCCGTGCGCGCCGCCGCCAGAGCCCTCGGCGGCACCTGGCCCCGCCGCACCGCCTGGCTGGTGCTGGCAGCCGCCGTGCTGGTCACGGCCCTGACCGGTGGGTTCCGGACGGCGGCGGCGCCGGCTCCGCAGCGCGTTACGGCGGGCGAC
>NZ_QUAL01000213.1 GCF_003579925.1 Jiangella rhizosphaerae
CCGCTCCTGGGCCGACGCCGGCTGACGGGCCCGGGGTCCGGAGCCGGCGCCCGGGCCCGCCGCCCGGGCCCGCCGCCCGGGCCCGGACGGCTGTCGCACGTAGCACAGAGGCGCTACGCTTCGCAGCCGGTAACGTCTATGTCAGCGACAAACCCACCGGAGCGGCCGCCGGGCGGCAGCCATTCGGCGGAAGTCGGGCCAGTGGGACGAATGACAAGGCGGGTACGGTGCACAATCTTCTACGGTGGACGAGCACTCGAGCCGTGGAGGAGAACGTTCGCCCCGCCGCACACGCACGAGTACCCGCACATGGGTTGAGCCGAGAGACGAGAACACGAGGTGTCAAGCGTGATGGATGACCGGCTGTCGACCAGGCCGTACGTCGCACGAGCGGTGCGGTTGCTGTCCCAGCCCCGCCGGAGTCCCGCCGACGGCGCACTGGTCACCGCGGTAGCACTGCGGCTGGCCTCCCTCGACAGCGACAGCGAGACCGCCGAGCGGCTCGTCGCCGCGTCCGACCGCGTGATGGCCGGGGTCGCCGGCCTCATCGGCGAGCAGGCACCGGCGTCGGACTGGAGCGACACCGCCGAGGCGCTGGCCCTGATGATCGCCGGCCGGCCGCTGCAGCGGGGCCACCTCATGGCGGCGCGGGCCACGCTCGGCACGGCCGACAAGGTCATCGACCTGTCCGACCGGCTGCGCCGCACCGCCGAGGAGCCCATCGACCGCGACGACCTCGGCCGCGCGCTGGCCATGGCCGTCACGGGCCCGGCCGAGCTGGCCGAGGCGCTGCTCGAGCGCGAGTCGTCCGACGCCGCGCCCGCGCCGGCCGCCGAGGCCCCCGCGCC
>NZ_QUAL01000214.1 GCF_003579925.1 Jiangella rhizosphaerae
ACAAGCTCGCCCTCACCTACCGCGGAGGCATCGTGCTCGCCGCCGTCACCATCTGGCTACGCCAATAAGGAGACGCGCCCTAGCCGGAGGCACGGCACCGCTGCGGCAGAATGCCTCCGGTGCGCATCGGGATCCTGGGACCGCTGGAGGTCCGCGACGACGACGATGCGCCGGTCTATGTGGCCGGCGCACGGCTGCGCACGCTGCTGATCATCCTGGCGCTCGAGCCCGGCCGCCTGGTCACGGTGGGCCGGCTGGTCGACGGCATCTGGGGCGACGACCCGCCGGCGGGCGCCGCCAACGCGCTGCAGGCGCTGGTGTCGCGGCTGCGACGGGCGCTGCCGGGGCTGACCGTCGAGTCGCACCCGGCGGGATACCGGCTGGCGCTGGAGCCGGACGCGGTCGACGCCGCGCGGTTCGAGCGGCAGGTCGCGGCCGCCCGGTCCGCGTCCGGCGACGCCGCGGTGGAGGACGGGCTGCGCGCGGCGCTGGCGCTGTGGCGCGGCCCGGCGCTGCTCGACGTCGCGGAGTCGGAGTTCTTCGAGGCACCGCGGGCGCGGCTGGACGAGCTGCGGCTGACCGCGACGGAGGACCGGGCCGACGCGGCGCTGCGGCTGGGCCGCGGCGCCGGGCTGACCACCGAGCTGACCACGCTGGTCGCCGAGTACCCGCTGCGCGAGCGGCTGGCCGGGCAGCTGATGCGGGCGCTGGTCGCGGCCGGCCGCCCGGCGGAGGCGCTGGCGGCGTACGAGCGCACCCGCGAGGCGCTCGCCGACCAGCTGGGCACCGACCCGTCGCCGGAGCTGTCCGCGTTGCACACCGCGATCCTGCGCGGCGACCTCACCCCGGCCGCGCCGGG
>NZ_QUAL01000215.1 GCF_003579925.1 Jiangella rhizosphaerae
ACCTGCCGCGGCCCGGGGTGTCCCGCCCCGGGCCGCGGCGCGTTCTTCTTAAGGTGTGCCGATGCAGCCCGACACCTCGAGCGAGCTCGGCACCCGGGGCACGGCACGGTCGCCGGAGACCCGGCTCTACTCCGACGGCGTGGTCATCGGCACCGACGGCGCGCCGCTGGTCGTCCCGCCGCACAGCGCCCGGCGGCGGCTGCCCGGCACCGGCTACCTCGACCCCGGGTCCGGTGCCCTGCCCGGTGCGGCCGTGCCCACCGACGACGACGTCGCCGCCGCGCGCGAGCTGCTGGCCGCCACCGAGCTGCCGGGCCGGGGCACGCCGTACCAGGAGATGGCCGAGGAGGCGCTGGCCGACATCGGCGTGCTGACGTTCCCGAACGGCGCCGCCGTGGCGGCCGGCAGCCCGTACTGGCGCTACGTGTGGCCGCGCGACGCCGGGTACATGGCCGCCGCGCTGACGGTGTGCGGCCGGCCGGAGCCGGCGTTCGCGCAGCTGGCGTACGTGGCCGCCATGCAGGAGCAGGACGGCACCTGGCAGGCGCGCTACCTCCCCGACGGCTCGCGCGACGTGCCGGACGACCGCGGCCTGCAACTGGACGGGATCGGCTGGACGCTCTGGGCGACGTGGCTCTGGGCGGGCGCGACCGGTGGCGGCGCCGGCCAGCTGGCGCCGATGGTCCGGGCCGCCGTCGCTGCCGCGCTGGCCGCGCTCGATCCGTCGACCGGGCTGCCGCGGGCGTCGCAGGACTTCTGGGAGATGGACCTCGACGAGGCGACGCTCGGCTCGGCGGCGCCGCTGCTGCTCGGCCTGCGGGCCGGCCGCGACCTGCTGCCGTTGCTCGGCGGGCCGGACGACGCCGAGCTGGCCGCCCGCGCCACGGACGGCGCCGACCGGCTGGCGGCGGCGATC
>NZ_QUAL01000216.1 GCF_003579925.1 Jiangella rhizosphaerae
CCCGTCCCGCGGGACGGCCGCCGCGCTCACCGTCGCACCCCGCGGGCGAGCAACCGCAGCCTGGCCAGGCTGAGCGCGAGCGCCGCCGGGTCGGCCGCGCTGACGGGCACGCCGGCCGCCTCGAGCGTGCGCATCCGCTCCTGACGCTCGGCCAGCACGAGCCGGGCGGCGAGCGTGGTGGCGACGTCGGCGGCATCGAGGACCAGCGGCGCCGGCAGCACGTCCACCGCGAGCACCGGGTGGCCGCGGCGCCGCCACGTGACCGCGAGTGCCCCCGGCGCGTCGTCCAGGAAGACCGAGGTGACGACGACGATCGCGCCAGGTGGCAGCCGCGGGGCGTGCCGAGGCGCCGGCTGCGCGTCGCCGGAGCCTGGCCGCCGGGTGTGCCGGGCGAGGTGCGTGCGCAGCCGCAGCAGGTGCCGGCGGCCGCTGCCCAGGTGCACGGGGTCGAGCGGGCGGGCGAGGTCGAGAACGCCGACACGGTCGCCGTGCTCGATGTAGGCGGCGGCGAGCGAGGCGACGGTGTCGACGGCGACGTCGATGCTGGTGCGGCCCGGCCGCGTCTCGTGATCGCCGAGCTCCAGCCAGGCCGCGACGTCGGCCGGCAGGTCGTAGCGGTTGTCCAGGCAGCAGACGACGTCCGCGTCGGCGTCGACCAGCGTGTGCCGGGTGTAGAGGGTCTCGCGCGGGCCGGCCTGGCGCGCCGTCACCCGCCAGTCGATGCGCCGCAGCCGGTCGCCGGGTTGGAATGGCGACACGTCGTGCAGCTCCGTGCCGTCGCCGGGACGGCGTGTTCGGTGCGCGCCGACCATGCCCGCCGGTCGCGGCGGCAGCGGTCCGGGCGGCAGCGCGGCCGTCACCGCGGGCAGCACCTGTGCGGTGTACGGCGCGCCCGCGACCGGGCCGGCGACCAGCAGGCCGTCGGCGGCG
>NZ_QUAL01000217.1 GCF_003579925.1 Jiangella rhizosphaerae
GCGGCCGCCGCCCGGCAGCCCGACGCCGGCCGCCGGGTCTCGTGGTCCGGGCGGCTGCTGGACGGCAGTGGGCTGCTGCGTCAGCGGCTTCGCGACGGGCTGCGCGAGCGCGGGCTGGAGCCGGTCGAGCCGGCCGGGTCGCCGCTGGACGGCGGTCTGACGCTGCTGCGCGGCGCGCCGCCGTACACCCGCGTCCTGGAACGGCTGCGAGCACAGGTGGGGGACGACGGGTGAGGATCGGGCACGGGGCGCAGCTGTTCGAGGTCGTGCCGGGCGAGCCGATGGGCGGCTACGCCGACCGGTCGCACGGCGTCGGCGGCGTCCTGGACCCGCTGGAGGTCCATGTCGTCACGTTCGCCGCCTGCCGGCACCGGTTCGCGCTGGTCGTCGCCGACCTCATCTGCGTGAACACCGACATCGCCGAACGCGTCCGGGCCGCCCTGCGGGAGGTGCGGATCGACGCCTGCTGGGTGGCCGCCACCCACACGCACGCCGGCCCGGAGGCCGGTTGCTCGCCGGGCGGCGAGCCGACCCCGCCGGAGGTCGCGCGGCGGCTGCTCGCGGCTGCGGTCGGTGCGGCGAAGGCGGCGATCGCGGACGAGCAGGAGGCCCGGCTGACCAGCACGCGGGCGCACATCGCGGCGCTGGCCGGACGGCGCACCGCCGGCGCGCCCGAGGACCTCGACATCCCGGTCGACGCGCTCGTGGTGACGACCGCGCGGGGCGTGACCGGTGTCGTGACGGTGTCGCCGGTGCACCCGACCGTGCTGCCCGCGGACCACCACGACGTCAGCGCCGACCTGAACGGCGCGATCCGCCGCGCCCTCGCCGCACCCGGGCGCTGGGCCGTGGCCGCCACCGGCGCCGCCGGGGACATCAGCACCCGGCACACGCGCCGCGGCCGCAGCCCCGCCGAGCTGGACCGGCTGGCGGCGCTGGTCGCCGCCGAGCTGCCGCTGACGCCGTCCC
>NZ_QUAL01000218.1 GCF_003579925.1 Jiangella rhizosphaerae
CTGGCCCGCGGGGCGCGCGTCGCGCTGATCGACGCCGGGCGGCAGCCCGGCGGCCAGTACTGGCGGCACCGGCCCGGCGATCTGGGAGCGGTCGCCGACCTCCACCACGACCTGCGCACCTTCCGGGCGCTTGTCGGCGGTGCGGCCGGTGCCGTCAGGCATGTCGGCCACCACGTCTGGACGGTGTCAGGCTCGGTCGCCGACGGGTTCGCCGTCCGGGCCGTGGCCGGCGACGCCGAGATCGAGGTGGCCGCGCGCAGCCTGGTGCTCGCCCCCGGCGCGTACGACCGGCAGGTCCCGTTCCGCAGCTGGGACCTGCCGGGCGTGTACACCGCCGGGGGCGCCCAGGCCCTGCTCAAGGGGAGCGAGGTCCTCGTCGGCCGGCGCGTGGTCGTCGGCGGCACCGGTCCGTTCCTGCTGCCGGTGGCGGCCGGGCTCGCCGCCCGCGGCGCTCAGGTCGTCGGCGTGTACGAGGCGAACCGGCCGGCCGGCTGGGTCCGGCACACCGGCGCGGTCGCGCGGGTGGCGGCCAAGCTCACCGAGGGCGCCGGGTACGCCGCCGCGCTGGCCCGGCACCGGGTGCCGTTCCACGCCCGCCGGGCGGTCGTGGCCGCGCACGGTGACGACGTGGTCGAGGCCGTGACGGTCGCGAAGCTCGACCACGACTGGCGGATCGTGCCCGGCTCCGAGCGGGTCGTCGAGTGCGACGCCGTCGCCGTCGGCTGGGGGTTCACGCCGCAGCTGGAGCTGCCGCTCGCACTGGGCGTCGCCACCCGGGTCGACGCCGACGGCTCGCTCGTCGTCGAGGTCGACGAGCACCAGCGGACGTCCGTGCCCGGCGTCTACGTGGCCGGCGAGGCCTGCGGTGTGGGCGGGGCGCCGCTGGCCGTCGCCGAGGGCGAGATCGCCGGTACGGCGGCCGCGGCCACCGCGGCCGGGACCGCTCCCGCCGCGCCACCGGGCCGGCTGCTGCGCC
>NZ_QUAL01000219.1 GCF_003579925.1 Jiangella rhizosphaerae
CTCGGCCCGCAGCCGGCCCTCCGGCGGCACGCGCGCGGTCAGCAGGGCGCTCCCGGCCAGCACGCCGGCGTTCCAGCCCAGGCCGAGCAGGGCCAGCGCGACGAGCAGCGTGACGGCGTCGTCCGCGCCGATGGCGGCCACGGCGCCCGACGCCGCCAGCAGCAGCGCGGCGGCGGTCGTGACGACGGCCGGACCGGCGCGGTCCAGCAGCGGGCCGGACACGACGGACGGGACGAACATGCACAGCACGTGCACGCTGACGATGCCGCCGACCAGCGCCGGCCCGTGACCGTGCGCGGCGAGGTGCACGGGCGCCACCGCCATGACCCCGACCATCACCAGGTTGGTGACGGCCAGCAGCAGCACGGCCCGCACCGGCACCTCCGTTGATCTTGGAGTTGTTCGCCTATTGCCGGGCGAAATGTCCGATAGATGGCTGAACTTCTCCAAGATCAACGAGAGGCGGGCGAGGAGGGCGGCGGCGGCCAGGAAGGCGGCGACGGCGATGAGGTACAGGCCGGTCAGCGGCGGCAGCCCGGCGGAGGTCGCGAGCCGGCCGCCGGACGCCAGCAGGTTCGGGCCGGCGACCGCTCCGGCGGCGACGGCGAACAGCAGGATGCCCAGCGCCCGTCCCCGGGTGGCCGGCCCGCCCGCCTCGGCCGCCGCGTAGCGGGCCAGGAACACCGGCGCGTTGCCGACGCCGAAGACCGCGCTGCCGGCCAGCAGCAGCCCGAGCCCGGCCCAGGCGGCCGCCGCCACGATGATCACGGCGCCGGCGGCGCCGACGAGGTAGCCGAGGGCGAGCCCGGCGGGCCGTCCGGCACGGGCGCTGACGTGCGAGACGAGCACGGCTCCGACGGCGGAGCCGGCGACGTGCACGCCGATGGGCAGTCCGGCCGTCGCCGGGTCCCCCGTCAGGTCGGTGGCCAGCAGCGGCCCGGCGAGCCCGCCGGCGGCCAGGCCGATGCTGCCGACCGCGGTGGCGGCGGCGAGCAGC
>NZ_QUAL01000220.1 GCF_003579925.1 Jiangella rhizosphaerae
CGTCGTCCACCACCGGCGCCGCGGGCGCCGCGGCCGGTGGCGGGTCCGACCTCGCGCAGACCGGCGCCCCGATCGTCCCGGCCGCGCTGGCCGGCCTGGCCCTGCTCGGCGGCGGAGTGGCGGCCGTCGCCGTCCGCCGTCGTCGTACCGAGGAGACGAACCGACCGTGAGGACCACATCGTTCGGACGGACCGTGGCGACGCTGCTCGCCGCGGTGCTCGGCGCCGGCGCGCTGATCGCGGGCGCCGCGCCCGTCGCCTTGGCCGAGCCCACGGAGACGACGGGCGGCACGCTCGACTGGGGCGTCAAGGCGTCGTTCCGCACCTACATCACCGGCCCGATCGCGCACGGCTCGATCGAGGTCCGCGACCCGGCGGTCCGCAACACCGACGGCACGTTCCGGTTCGCCGACGCGACCGGCACCGCCGACCCCGATGCGGGCACCGCCGAGCTCGCCTTCGCCGGCGAAGTCTCCTTCGCCGGCCACGACATGGGCGCCGGCCCGCTGCTCGAGCTGACCCTCACCGACCCGCGCGTCACGGTGACGTCGGCGACCGAGGGGGCGCTGACCGCCGACGTGGTGAGCAAGTCGCTGGACTCCGGCGAGCTGGTCACCTACGACGACGTCGAGCTGGCCGACCTCGACCTCACCGACCACCCGCTGAGGTTCGACGGCGACACCGTGTCGGCCACGGGCGTTCCCGCGACGCTGACCGAGGCCGGCGTCCCGGCGTTCGCCAACTTCTACGCCGCCGGCACCGCGCTGGACCCCCTCACCTTCACCGCGACGCTCGAGGCCGAGGAGCCCGAGCCGGTCTGGGAGCCGTCGATCGAGGTGTTCGCGGCCGACGGGGTGACGCCGGTCGGCGAGGCGGAGCTGGCCTATGGCGACACCGTGGTGGTGCGCGGCTCCGGGTTCGACCCTGCGGGCAACGTCGCGCCGGAGGGGAACCGTCCGCCGATCCCGGCTGGTGTCCCGGCGGGTGCGTATGTGGTGTTCGGGTCGTTCGCCGAGCA
>NZ_QUAL01000221.1 GCF_003579925.1 Jiangella rhizosphaerae
CGGCGCGACCGCGGTGGCCACGGCCGACGCCGCCGCCGGCGCGGCCGCGGCCATGGCGCCCAGCCGCAGCGCGTCCCGTCGGGAGAATCTCTTGCTCATCTCGCCTCCTCGTTCCGGCCGTCCTTGGCCGTGGTGGTGCAGGTGTGAGCGTTAACAACACGGTCGAAGCGTCCGTGATGGACCGATGTGACCTGTGATGTGTGAAATAGTGCACTGCCCGGCGTGGGAGGGTCAAGGGTGATCGTCGAGCGCGTCGACGGCGTTGAGGCGCGCGTCCGACGGTCCCCGTCGTGCTGTTGATCATGGAGAATTCGGGGTTCCACGTGGGTCGGAACCCCGATTTCTCCATGATCAACCGTGCTGGGAAGCCCGCCGGGGATGAGGTGGGGTGGACGGCGCGAAGCGGTCAGAGCTTGCGCATCGACCAGGCGCTCTCGGCGGAGACGGCGACGGCCTCGAGGTCCTGGCCCGTCGACGCCAGGACGGCCGCCGCGACCGCGCCCTCGGTGAACGGGGCGTCGGCCAGCCGCACGGCCGGGCCGCCGTCCTCGTCGGCGAGGTCCTCGAGCAGCGTCTTCGCCGTCAGGACCGAGCTGCCCATGTCCATGATCACGCAGACGCCGTCGCCGCTGTCGGCCGCGTTGATGGCGGCGGAGATCAGCGCGATGCTGGTGCCGAACCGGCCGTCGTCGGTGCCGCCGGCGGGGCGGATGGCGACCGACGGGCCGGCCAGCTCCGCCGCCATCTCGGCGACGGAGCGGGCGACCGCCGGGCTGTGCGAGACCAGCACGATGCCGACCGTCACGCCGTGACCTCCGCCAGTGCGCGCAGGATCAGCGCCGTCGACGCCGCGCCGGGATCCTCGTGTCCGACGCTGCGGGCGCCGAGGTAGCTGGCCCGGCCCTTGCGCGCCTGCAGGGGGATGGTGGCGGCCAAGCCCTGCTCGGCGGCGTCGGCGGCGGCCGCGGCGGCGGCGGCGATGGGCCCGCCGTCGGCGGCGACCGCCTGGAACGCGGCGACC
>NZ_QUAL01000222.1 GCF_003579925.1 Jiangella rhizosphaerae
CCGAGGACCCCGCGGAGCTGGTCGCCAACGCCCTGTCGCCGGCCCGCGTGCAGCGCGTCGAGATCGTCGACGCCGCCGCCCGATCGGCTCGCGTGACGGTGCCCGACTTCCAGCTCTCGCTGGCCATCGGGCGTGAGGGACAGAACGCGCGACTGGCCGCGCGGCTCACCGGATGGCGCATCGACATCCGCCCCGACACCGAGCCCGAGACCTCCGATCGGGGTGCCGGTGCGCCCGCGTGACCGTTCAGGCCCGATAGACGCTAAACTGTTCAAGTGAAAGACCGCGCGCCCGGCCGGTCTCCTGTGCGCACGTGCGTAGGATGCCGGTCTCGTGCGGTGAAGTCCGAACTGCTCCGCGTCGTCGCGGGCGGTACCGGCGCCGGAAGGGCGCTGGTTCCCGACCTCGACGGCCGGCTCCCGGGCCGCGGTGCGTACCTGCACCCGAGCCAGGGGTGCCTCGACCAAGCCGAGCGTCGTCGAGCGTTCTCGCGCGCACTACGCGCCGAGGGACCGCTCGACGGTGCAGAGCTGCGTCGCTGGCTCGCCGAGCACGAGGATCGACCCGGTCGGCCGCAACGGCCGGCTGGAACGGATGAAGGAGACACGACGTGACGCTCACGAGCGCTCGATGAGCACGCAGCGATGAGCACGCGCACCACCTAGCCGGTCCGAGCCGACACGCCCGGGCCGAGAAGGAGAGCAGTGGCAAAGGTCCGGGTACACGAGCTCGCGAAAGAGCTCGGTGTGACGAGCAAGGACGTCCTCGGCAAGCTGGGCGATCTCGGGGAGTACGTCAAGTCGGCGTCCTCGACCATCGAGCCCCCAGTCGTCCGCAAGCTTCGCGAGGCGTTCGCCAATCAAGGAACCGGCAAGGGAGCCAAGCGGTCTCCCGGCCGCCCTGGCCCCACGGCCAGGCCGGCGGCCCCCACGCCCAGTACAGCCAGTGCGGCAGCACCGGCGCCGGCACCCGCCGCGCCGGCGGCGAAGCCTGCCCCGCGCCCCGCGGCGCCGGTCGAGCAGCA
>NZ_QUAL01000226.1 GCF_003579925.1 Jiangella rhizosphaerae
CTCCGACGTCATGGGCGACCACCCGTACACCCTCGAGGTCAGCTCGCCGGGCGTCTCCCGGCCGCTGACGCTGCCGCGGCACTGGTCGCGCGCGACGGGCCGGCTGGTGCGCGCCATCCTGCACGACGGCGGCGACGTCACCGGCCGCGTCGTGTCGGCCGACGACGACTCCGCCGTCCTGGACGTCGACGGCGCCAGCCGCGTGCTGGCCTACGCCGACGTCCGCAAGGCCAAGGTGCAGGTCGAGTTCCGCAAGACCGACGACACCGATCTCGACGATTTCGAGGAAGAGGACTGAGAGCGTGGACATCGACCTTTCGCTCCTGAGAGCACTGGAGCGAGAGAAGGACATCTCCTTCGACCTGGTCGTCGAGGCGACGGAGCGCGCGCTGCTGCTCGCCTACCAGCGCTCCGAGAGCCACCAGCCGCGAGCCCGCGTCGAGCTGGACCGCAAGACCGGCCACGTCACCGTCTGGGCGCAGGAGCTCGACGACGACGGCGCCGTGGTGCGCGAGTGGGACGACACCCCCGCGGGCTTCGGCCGCATCGCCGCCACCACCGCGAAGCAGGAGATCCTGCAGCGGCTGCGCGACGCCGAGGACGAGAACACGTTCGGCGACTTCCTCGACCGCGAGGGCGAGATCATCTCCGGCACCATCCAGCAGGGCCGCGACCCCCGCACCGTCATGGTCAACCTCGGCAAGGTCGAGGCGGTGCTGCCGCCGGCCGAGCAGGTGCCGGGTGAGCGCTACGAGCACGGCAGCCGCATCCGCTGCTACGTCGTCCAGGTGCGCAAGGGCCAGCACGGCCCGATCATCACCGTCTCGCGCACCCACCCGAACCTGGTGAAGAAGCTGTTCGTGCTCGAGGTCCCCGAGATCGCCGACGGCACCGTGCAGATCGCCGGCATCGCCCGCGAGGCCGGCCACCGCACCAAGATCGCCGTCTACTCGACCGTGCCCGGCGTCAACGCCAAGGGCGCCTGCATCGGGCCCATGGGGTCGCGGGTCCGCGCGGTCATGACGGAGCTGCACGGCGAGAAGATCGACATCGTCGACTGGTCCGAGGACCCCGCGGAGCTGGTCGCCAACGCCCTGTCGCCGGCCCGCGTGCAGCGCGTCGAGATCGTCGACGCCGCCGCCCGA
>NZ_QUAL01000223.1 GCF_003579925.1 Jiangella rhizosphaerae
TGGCCGCCCGGCTGGCGACGTTGAACGGGCGCACCGTCGACGTCCTGCACGCGCAGGAGTTCGCGGTCGCCGGCGACGGCGCGGCCGAGGCCGAGGACGACGCGGCCGCGCGGGCCGCCGTCCGGCAGCGGCTGGACGAGGTCGCCGCCCTGGGCGTCCCGGCCGTGGGGCACGTGCTGCACGGCGCCGCCGGCCACGGTGCCGTGGGCCGCCTGATCGCCGAGCACGCCGGCCGGGTGGGTGCCCGGGCGATCGTCATCGGCACGCCGAGCCACGGCGGGCTGGCCGCGCTGATGGAGGCCAGCGCCAGTCAGGAGCTGTGGCGGCATGCCCGCTGCAGCATCGTGATCGTCAACGACTCATGAGTGTGACGGCGCCGGCTGCTGGCCCTCCACCTCGAACGTCAGCTCGTCGGGGTAGCAGTACCACCAGTCCTCGCCCGGCTCGAACGACCGGATGAGCGGGTGGTCGGCGTGCTCGTGGGCGTGCGCCGTCGCGTGCTTGCCCGGCGAGCTGTTGCAGCAGCCCACGTGCCCGCAGGCCATGCACAGCCGCAGGTGCACCCAGCGGCCGCCGTCGCGCAGGCACTCGACGCATCCGTCGCCCGACGGGGTCACCTCGCGGACGGTGTCCAGGTGCGTACAGGTCCTCATCCGGCCATGCTCTCACGCGCTCCGGTCGCCGACGGCGAGCGCGCCCAGCCCGCGCCCGGCCAGCTCGCCGCGGACGACGGACAGCGCGAACTCGCGATCGGCACGGTCGCCGGAGGGGTCGAGGAGCTCCGCCGCGAACTCGGTGAGGTCGGCGAGCGCGCGAACGGCTCGGTAGTAGGCCAGCCGGTCCGCGTCGACCTCGACGGCGCCGTATCCGGCGGCGAACCAGCGCAGCTCCCGCTCGCCGACCGGCGCGTAGCCGGGCAGCCCGCCGACGACGAACATCAGGTCGCGTTCGGGCGGGGCCAGCGTCGCGTCGTCCCAGTCGATCAGCCACACCGCGTCGTCGCCGAGCAGCACGTTGCCCAGGTGGCCGTCGGTGTGGCAGACCACCGCGCGGGCCGGCCGGTCGCGCAGCCGTGCGCCCAGGACGGCGGCCCGCGCGGTCAGCGCGCCGAGCAGCTCGGCGCCGTCGCGCCAGGCCGCGGCCAGCC
>NZ_QUAL01000224.1 GCF_003579925.1 Jiangella rhizosphaerae
GAGCGCCGTCCTCCAGCTGGCCGGCGCCGTCGGCGATCCGCCCCGCCCCGTCGGCCGCCTCGGCCGCGCCCGCGGCGAGCTGGCCGGCGCCGTCGGACAGCCGCAGGTTGCCGTCGTGCAGCTGGTGCGCGCCGTCGGTGAGCTGCATCAGCCCGGCGATCAGTGAGTTGCCGCCGGCGATGATCTGGTCGACGCCGTCGCTGAGGCCGTTGACGCCGCCGCGCAGGGTCTCGTCGGCCGGCGTGTCGTCGGGCTCGCCGATGCCGCCCTGCACGGAGCCGACCACGCCGCTGACCAGCTGGCCGACGCCCTCGTCGAGCAGGTTCAGGCCCTGCAGCAGCCCCGGCTCGTCGCGGTCGCAGACGTCGGCGGCTCGGTTGGACAGCCCGCACTGGAGCCGCAGCAAACCGGCCAGGACGCCGTCGCCGCTGGTCAGAGCCGCCTCCAGGGTGTTGAGGCCGCCGTAGAGCGTGGTGTCGTCCATGGGGTCGTCCGGGTTGGCCAGGCCGCTGCGACCGTCGGCGAGCTGGTCGCGCAGTCCGGCGAGCACCTGGTCGGTGATCACGTCCACGTCGTAGCCGAGCGCCGGACGCCCGGTGTTCAGCAGAATCGCCTGCTCGGGCGTGTAGCACGGCGGCCCGAACCCGCTGGTCTTCCGGTCGGCGATGTCCTGCAGGACGACGACGGCGCAGCCGAGTCGCTGGTACGCGCCGGGCTCGGAGGCCGACTCGTTGTAGACGCCGTCGGCCATCTGCCGCAGCGCCGGGACCGCGCGCTCCTCCAGCCCGACCCGGATCTGCTCCAGGCCGCCGAGCAGCGTCCCGTCCTCGTCGACGTCGCCGATACCGGCGCGCAGCCGGTCGATGCCGTCGACCAGCGGCTGCGCCTGCTCGGGTAGCCCGCCGATGCCGTCGTAGAGCCGGGTGAGGCCCGCGTCGACGCGGTCCAGGCCGGACCCGACCTGCTCCAGGCCTCCGATCAGCTCCGGCGCGCGGTCGCCCGCGGTCTCCAGGCCCTCGGCCAGCCGACCGGCGCCGGCGGCCGCGTCGGTCGCGCCGTCGGCCAGCTGCGACGCGCCGGGTGCGAGGCGTCCTTGCAGGCCGGCGGCGAGCTCGGCTCCCCCGTCGGCGAGCTGCCCGGCGCCCGGCACC
>NZ_QUAL01000225.1 GCF_003579925.1 Jiangella rhizosphaerae
GGTGCTGGCCGACGCCTTCCGCGCGCTCGCCGGCCTCGGCGCGCGCACCGACGCCGCTCGCATCGGCACCGAGCTGCGCGGCCTCGGCGTCGAGGCGCGCCGCACCTGGCGCCGCGGGCGGCGGGGCTACGGCGACCAGCTGTCGCCCCGCGAGCTCGAAGTGACCCGGCTGGTCGCCACCGGCCGGACCAACCGGGAGATCGCCGACACGCTGTCGCGCTCGCCGAAGACCGTGGCGTGGCAGCTCAACTCCGCCATGCGCAAGCTCGGCGTGACCACTCGCACGGCACTCGCCGTCAAGGCGATCGAGGCCGGGCTCCTGCCCGCCGATAAAGATTAGGTCGATCGTCCGGTCACAAAACCGGACCAAGCACCCGAGACTCTCCTGACGACTCCAGGTCGATCGACAGGAGAATCTCCGGATGACCTCGCCTGACCCGCACGAACGGGTGCCGGACCCGGCCCCGGAGCCCGCGCCGGGAGCCGAGCCGTCCACGACACCGCCCACGGAACGACCGGAACGCCCGGACGGCTACGAGCCGATCTAGGTCCGTCCGGTGCACCGCCGACCACGAGGAGTGACGATGGGAAGACTGCGACGCGGAACGGCGGCACTGGCCTCGGTCATCGGCCTGACCGGCGCCGCCCTGATCATGTCGGGCGCGCCGACGGCGGGTGTCGAGGGAGCGGATCCGGCGCCGTTCGCCGGCGATCCTCCGCCCGCCGCGGGTCCGCCGTCGGCCCTGGCCGGCCTGGACCAGGAGTCCTACGAGCTCACCCTGATCACCGGCGACCGGGTGACGGTGGAACGGCTGGCGCCCGGCGACTACAGCGTCCGCACCGAGCCCGCCGCCCGGCCGGACGGGTCGCTCCCCGGCATCCAGGTGACCAACCAGGGTGAGAGCGACGCGCTGTACGCCATCCCCGACGACGTCCGCGGGCATCTGGAGTCGGGGCTGCTCGACCCGCTGCTGTTCGACGTGGCGTATCTGGCGGAGAACGGGTACGCCGATCGCGCCGGCCTGCCGCTGATCGTGGAGTACGCCGGCGCCCAGGACGCCCGCAGCCTCGCCGGCCGGGCCGCCGCTCTCCCGGCGGCCGCGGCCGGCGTCCCGCTGGACAGCATCGACGCCGCCGCGGTGACGGTCGACCC
>NZ_QUAL01000233.1 GCF_003579925.1 Jiangella rhizosphaerae
CCGGGAGGGTCGGGGCCGGCTGGGCCGCCCGGTGCCTGGCGGCGTCGGCGGCGGCCCGCGCGACGCTGAGGATCGTGCCCTCGACGGGCTCGGCGACGGCTCGTCGCGCCTCGTCGGCCGCGCGGTCGAGCCCCTCGGCCAGGGCGGTGCCGTCGGCGAGCGTCGTCCCCGGCCGCGCGAGCACGTCGGCCACCCCGCGCAGCATCTGCGCGACGATGATGCCGGAGTTGCCGCGGGCGCCGAGCAGGGCGCCGCGGGCCATGGCCTCGGCGGTGCCGCCCAGTTCCGGCGGCGCCGCCTCGGCCTGCTCCAACCCGGCCTCGACGGTGAGGTAGAGATTGGTCCCGGTGTCGCCGTCGGGCACCG
The DNA here is from genome assembly GCF_003579925.1 of Jiangella rhizosphaerae. Lineage (GTDB taxonomy): Bacteria > Actinomycetota > Actinomycetes > Jiangellales > Jiangellaceae > Jiangella > Jiangella rhizosphaerae. The sequence goes on from NZ_QUAL01000233.1 coordinate 367, forward strand.
GGTAGACGTTCAGCGCGTCGATCTCTTCCCTGGCCGCCGCGAGCGCGTCCAAGCCGGCGCGGCACCAGCGCAGCACGATCTCGGCGTCGGGAACCGGTGGCACCTGGCGAGACTACCCCGCGCCGGTTTGTTTCTCGGACCGCCGGACCGGTACCCTGGGGCGGTTGTTCGGACCGGAATTCAGGTCCGAGCAACACCACATGTCGTCTTCCAATCCGTCTCAGTAGGAGTCTCCGTGGCTGCCACCTGCGATGTCTGCGGCAAGGGCCCGGGCTTCGGCAACTCGATCTCGCACTCGCACCGCCGGACCCCGCGTCGCTGGAACCCGAACATCCAGACCGTGCGGACGGTCGTCGGGGGCACCCCGAAGCGGCTGAACGTCTGCACCTCGTGCCTCAAGGCCGGCAAGGTCGCCCGCCGCTGACGCTGTTCTCCGAACGACCATGAGGCGCTCCCACCTGGGGGCGCCTCATGGTCGTTCCGCTGTGTCGGGGCTTCGTTTGCCACGTGTGGGGCCGTCCTCCGGCCGCGTTGGCCTCTGAGTTTGCCGCGTTGGCCCCGTCCCCCTGCTGCCCGATTGTCTTGGCCGCGCACGCGCGCCTCAAGTCCGCGGCCTCTGACTGTGTGCTCCTCGCTGTGGTTGGGGGCCTTGGACTTGACCCGCGCGCCCGCGGCTAAGAACGGGCAGCTATCAGGGGGACGGGGAAAGAGCGGCGACGACGCCGGGACGTCTGGCCGGCTTCTGTGTGGCGTTGGTGTCGTGGGGCGTCCACCTGGTGAGATTTCGCCGTGATTCGGGGGCCATCACGAGGATTACCCCAGC
>NZ_QUAL01000227.1 GCF_003579925.1 Jiangella rhizosphaerae
GCCGAGCAGCGCGCGCACCGCCGTCCGGTAGCGGGCACCGGCGGTCTCCGGCCGCCGCGCCGTCACCGCGGCCGCGGCCGCCCGCCCGGCCAGCGCCCCGGTGGCGACGGCGTAGTGGATGCCCTCGCCGGTCATCGGGTTGACCAGCCCGGCGGCGTCGCCGGTCAGGAGCAGCCGGCCGTCCGGCTGCGTCCAGCGCCACGACGACAACGGCAGATGGTGGCCGCGCCAGGCCGCGTCGCTCGCGCCGTCGCCGTCGCCGTCGCTCGTGCCGGGGAGCAGCGCGCCCAGCCGCCGCAGCAACACCGCCCGCGTGAGGCCGTCGGTGCCGAAGGCGCCGTAGCCGACGTTGGCCAGGCCGTCGCCGCGGTCGAAGCACCAGGCGTAGGCCTGGCGGCGGGCGGGGTCGAACGCGATGACCTGCCGCCCCGCCCACCGCGGCGGCGTCGCGACGTAGCCGCGCAGCGCGATCGCGCGGTGCCGCACCTCGGGCACCCCGGCGGCGCGGCGGACGACGGAGTAGGCGCCGTCCGCGCCGACCACCACCCGGGCCGCGACCTCGTCGTCGACGGCCACGACGTCGCCGCGCTGCCGCACCGTGCGCACCCGGTGCCGCTCCAGCCGCGCACCCGCGGCGACCGCCGCCGCGACCAGCCGGTCGTCGAGGACGGTGCGCGGGACGACGCGGACGGCGCGGCGCATCGGGCGCGACACCCGGCGGCCGCCGTGCGACAGCTCCAGACGCCGGATCGGCGCCCAGTCGTCGAGCAGGCCGGGGACACCCAGCGCGGCGAGCACGTCGGACGCCTCGGGCGAGACGCCGTCGCCGCAGGCCTTGTCGCGCGGGAACGTGGCGCGGTCGAGCAGCAGCACCCGTAGCTCCGGCGCCGCCGAGAGCGCGCCGAGCGCCGTCGCCGCGCCGGCCGGTCCGCCGCCCACGACGAGGAGGTCCCACGGGTCATCCATGGGAGTGCACTACCCAGGCGCGCCGGGCTCAGCTGCGCAGCACCAGCAGCACGACGTCGACCAGCGCGATCGCCATCGCCGCGCGGAACGGCGTCGGCCCGCCGCCGCGCAGCGCCGTCACCACCAGCGCCCCGACGAGGCCCAGCCCGGCCCACGCCCACCCGGGCGGCCGGCCCGGGCCGAGCACGACCAGCACCGACGCGGCCGCGAGCACGACCACCGCGACCAGCCGGGCC
>NZ_QUAL01000228.1 GCF_003579925.1 Jiangella rhizosphaerae
AGGCCACGGCCGCCCTGGGCGAGGTCGGGGCGCCCGGCGGCGGCATGCACGCCGGCGCCGGGCTGTTCGACGGCGTCCGCTACGGCGGCGCGGCGGCGACGGAGGACGACGACCGGCTGCTGCGCGACCTCGACGACGCCGTCGCCGCGGCCAGGCCACGGCCCGAGCACGCCGGCGAGACCCCCGTCCTGGCGGTGCCCCGATGAGTGTCACGGTGAGTGTCACGTGAGCACGACGACCACGACGCCGCCGGAGTCGCGGCCGCTCGACCCCACCGCCGCCGCCCAGTGGCGGCGGTGGCGCCGGCCGCTCGCCATCGTGGTGCTGGTGCTGCTCACGGCCGTGGTCCTGGGCATCGTGCAGAGCCGGGCCAGCCGTGGCTTCCTCGATCCGGAAGGGGTCGACAACCCCGGGGCGCGAGCGCTCGCGACCCTGCTGGCCGAGCAGGGCGTCGAGGTCACGCCGGTGCGCAGCAACGCCGACGCCGTCGGGGCCGCGGGCCCGGGCGACACCGTCCTGGTGACGGTCCCCGACCTGCTGACCGCCGAGCAGGTCGACCGGCTCGTCGACACCGGCGCGCGGCTGGTGCTGGTGGCGCCCGAGGCCCGGGTCCCCGACTACGCGCCGGGGCTGTCCGCCGTCCTGGTCGACGCGCCCGGCTCGGTCGAGCCCGAGTGCGACCTGCCGGTCGCGGAGCGGGCCGGGTCGGCGCGGCTGGGCGGGCTCGGGTACGCCGGCGACGTCAGCCGGTCCGAGGGCGCCGTCTGCTACCCCGTCGACGGCGAGCCGGCGTTGGCGGTGTCGTCGACGGAGAGCGGCGGCCAGGTGGTGCTGCTCGGCACCGCCGACCCGCTGACCAACGAGCACCTCGACGACGACGGCAACGCCGCGCTGGCGCTGGGGCTGCTCGGCCAGACCGAGCGGCTCGTCTGGTACCGGCCGATCCCCGAGCAGGGTGCCGACGCGCCCGCCGCCTTCACCGACCAGCTGCCCGGCTGGGTCCGCGCCGGCGCCTGGCAGCTGGCGATCGCCGCGCTGCTGGCGGCGGCGTGGCGGGCGCGGCGCCTGGGCCGGCTGGTGCCCGAGCCGCTCCCGGTCGTCGTCCGGGCCAGCGAGACCACCGAGGGCCGGGCTCGGCTGTATCGCCGCGGCCGGTCCCGCGACCACGCCGCGACGCTGCTGCGCAGGGCCGCCATCCGCCGGCTGG
>NZ_QUAL01000230.1 GCF_003579925.1 Jiangella rhizosphaerae
CGGCCGCCGGTCGCGCGCCTCCCGGGGCCGGGCGGGTCGTGCTCGGTGCCCGGCGGGGCGCCGCCGGCGTCTCGGCCGACCGGCGCATGCGCGGCAGCCGGGACGGTGCGTCGGTGGTGTCGTGCTGAGCCGTGGCCTGGCCCTGGCTGCCCATCGCCGGTCCTCCCCGAGCCGGACTCCTTCGGTCCGGCCGCACCCCCATGATCGAAACGCTATTCGCCGACCGCGAGGCTTGACGTCAGTCCCCGATGATCGTGTTGCGTCATAGCAAAGCACGCCGCGGGCCCGCAGGCGTGGCGCTTGCCCGGCGTGGCTCGCGGAATGCCTCGCCGGTGCCGGGTCGGTTACCGTCTACATGTGGATGCGAGGCCGGCCGAACTCACCCACATCGGCCCGTACCGGGTGGTTCGCCAGCTCGGTGAGGGCGGCATGGGGGTCGTGTACCTGGCGACCGCTCGGGACGGTCGCTCGGTGGCGGTCAAGACGCTGCGGCCGTGGCTGGTCGGCGGCACCGACGGCCGCCGGCGGTTCGAGCGCGAGGTCGCCACGCTGGTCCGGGTGCGCGGCGACCGCGTGGCAGAGGTGCTCGACGCCGACGTGTCGGCCGATCCGCCGTACATCGTCACGCGGTTCGTCGACGGCGTCCCGCTGAGCACGTGGGTGGCCGAGCACGGGCCGCTGGCGGAGGCGGACCTGCGGATCCTGGCGCGCGGCCTGCTCGAGGCGCTCACCTCGGTGCACGCCGCCGGCGTCGTGCACCGCGACATCAAGCCCGGCAACGTCATGCTGGCACCCGGCGGGCCGGTGCTCATCGACTTCGGCATCGCGCACGCCACCGACGACACCCGGCTCACCGCCACCGGCCTGATCTCGGGGACGCCGGGCTACTTCGCGCCCGAGACCGTGCTCGGCCGCGACCCGACCCCGGCCACCGACGTCCACGCCTGGGCGGCCACGCTCACCTACGCCGCCACCGGCCGGCCGCCGTACGGCGGCGGGCCCGACCTCGCCGTCGTCGACCGCATCCGGCGTGGCGAGCACGACCTCACCGGCGTCGAGCCCTGGCTCGCGGCGGTGCTCGACGCCGCACTGCACCCCGACCCGGTCCGCCGGCCCGGCGTTCCGGCCCTGGCCCAGGCGCTCGGATCGGGCGAGCCGCCGACCGCCGCCGCGGCGCCGCCCATCCCTGCCGCCGAGCCGCCCACCG
>NZ_QUAL01000229.1 GCF_003579925.1 Jiangella rhizosphaerae
CGCGGCCAGCGGCCGGCCGGCCGACGTCGTGGGGCTGCACCTGGCCGGGACCGGCGGCGCCGTCGCGGAAGTCGTCCGCACCGTCGTCTCGGCGCCGCCGGCCGTGGCCACCGTCGCCGAGGTCGCCGCCTCCGCCGGGCTCACGGCCGTCGTCTGCGCCGACCGCGCCGGCTTCGTCGTCGACGCGCTGCTGGTGCCCTATCTCAACGACGCCGTCACGATGCTCGAGACCGGGTACGCCTCGGCGGCCGACGTCGACACCGCGATGCGGCTGGGCTGCCGGCTGCCGGCGGGACCGTTCGAGCTGCTGGACACCCTCGGCGCCGAGGCGACGCTGGCGACACTGGAGCGGCTGCAGGCCGAGGTCGGCGAACCCGGCCTGGCGCCGTCGCCGCTGCTGCGCCAGCTGGCGACGGCCGGCCTGCGGTTCGCCGACCTCTGACGGAGCCCGGGGGAGATCGTCCGGGCGGTGTCGCGGGCCTTCACGCGGCCCGCGACTTGGCAAGGCTGGTCGTCGCTGACGTGTCCGATATGACCGATCCTGCACGACGGTGAGGCTTGCCAAGGCGGTCATCGTCTCCCGCCATGACCAGGACAGGTGGGGTACCTACTGACAATTCGGGCTCGTCGCGCTATAACTCTGGGGGCCGTGCTGTCGTCAGCGGCCGGGCAACGCAAGCGTCGGGGGGCGTCGTGCAGGGACTGCGGGTGCTGCCGGCCACGGCAGCCGCGGCGCTGCTGTTCGCCGTCGCACCGGCCGCGGCCGCCGAGGAGGCGGCCGCGACGGGCGCCCGCGCGGGCTGCGACGACGCCGGCGGATCCGACATCACCGGGAGCGACGCGATCCGCGTCTCGCTGTCGGACGGCCGCACCCGGCTCAGCGTGACGGTGCGCGACGAGCGCTACCGGATCACTGCCGTGGGCGTGAAGGGCGGGCCCGACTGGGAGGTGTACACCTCCCCGCCGTTCACCGGCCTGTCGGTGTCGAACCCGGGCGGCAACCTGCGGGAGATCACCGACTGGTTCGTGTGCGGCTTCCGCTCCGGCGGCGAGCGGCCCCCGCCGACCGACTGGGTGTCGCCGACCCCGGTCCCGACGCCGACCGCCACGCCGCCGCCGTCCGCCACCCCGACACCGTCGCCCAGCCGCACGCCCACCGCGACGCCGACCCCCACTCCGACGCCGAGCCCGACGCCGAGCCCGACCGCGACGACGACGCCGGCCCCGGCCGCGCCG
>NZ_QUAL01000232.1 GCF_003579925.1 Jiangella rhizosphaerae
CGCCCGCCGGCGGGCCGCGGCGGCCGAGGCCGAGCTGACCCGGCTGACGGCCGCCCGCGAGGAGGCGCTGCGCCGCGCCACCGCGGCCGAGCACGAGTACACCGCGCTCGAGACCACCATCGCCGGGCTGTCCGTCGGCGAGGACGGCCTCGACAGCGAGCACGAGCGGGCGGCCGCCGCGCTGGCCGCCGCCGACGACGTCCTGACGAAGCTGCGCGAGCAGGAACGCGCCGCCGAGGGCGAGCGGGCCGCGCTGGTGGCCCGCCACGAGGCGCTGCAGATGGGCCTGTCCCGCCGCGACGGCTCCGAGGCGCTGCTGGCGGCGTCCGACCGGCTGTCCGGCGTTCTCGGTTCGGTGGCCGCGCTGCTCACCGTCGAGTCCGGCTGGGAGGCCGCCGTCGCCACCGCGCTGGGCGCCGCGTCCGACGCCGTCGCCGTCGAGTCAGTCGACGACGCCGTGACCGCGCTGCGGCTGCTGCGCGACGAGGACCTCGGCCGCGCCGGGCTGCTGGTCGGCGGTGCGCCGTACGACGACCCGGGGGAGTGGCGGCCGCTGCCCGGCGGGCTGCGCTACGTCGTCGACCTCGTCACCGCGCCGGCCGAGCTGCGTCCCGCGCTCACGAACCTGCTGCGCGGCATCGCCGCCGTCGACGACCTCGCCGCCGCCCGCGCCCTGGTCGCCGAGCTGCCCGACCTCGTCGCCGTCACCCGCGACGGCGACCTGCTCGGCCGCGACCGCGCCTACGGCGGGTCCAGCAGCGCGCCCAGCCTGCTGGAGGTGCAGGCCGCCGTCGACGAAGCCGCCGACCGCCTGGCCATCGCCACCGGCAAGGCCGAGGACCTCGCCCGCAAGCTGGCCGCCGCCGAGCGGGCCCGGGCCGAGGCCGCCGCCGCCGAGTCGCACGCCCTGACGAAGCTGCGCGAGTCCGACGCCGAGCTGTCCGCCGTCGCCGAGCAGCTGGGCCGGCTCAGCGGCACCGCGCGGGCCGCGTCCGAGGAGGCCGAGCGGCTGGCCGACTCCGTCGCGCGGGCCGAGGAGGCGCGCGACCGCGAGCTCGCCGCGCTGGAAGAGATGGAGGAGCGGCTCGCCGCCGCCGAGGAGGCCGGCGACGACGACGTCGAGCCGTCCACCGAGGAGCGCGACCGGCTGGCCGAGCGGGCCCGCGCCGCCCGGCAGGCCGAGACCGAGGCCCGGCTGACGCTGCGCACGGGCGAGGAGCGGGCCCGTGCCCTGACGGGCCGGGCCGAGAGCCTCGAGC
>NZ_QUAL01000231.1 GCF_003579925.1 Jiangella rhizosphaerae
CGCGCTGCCGGCGTGGGTGCTGGCCGGCGCGGCCGGCGCCACCATCGTCGTCGGCGCGTTGGCCGGCGCCTATCCCGCGGCCCGGGCGGCCCGGATGCCCCCGACCGCCGCACTGACGGCGGTGTGAGGGCCCGCGCCCGCCGGATCAGCGGCGGCGCCGGAGGCGGTGGTTCCAGCAGCCGGTGTGCCAGTGCCGCCGTTCGTCGATGCCCTCGCCGGTGAACGAGAGGCTGACCGTCGGCCACGCCACGATGTGCGGCGTGGCCGGCCGGATCAGCTGGTCACAGCCCGGGCACCGGTACGCCTTCGTCGACGCGCTGCCGGTGATGCGGCGGACCACCCATTCGCCGTCCGGGCCGGACTCGATGCTCTCGTGCACGACTCCATGGTCGTACACGCGCCGGGTCACGTCGGCGCCGCGGTGACGACCACGTTGGAGCGGAACGCCGTCCCGTCCCAGTCGGCGCAGGTCACGAGCACGAGCCGGCCGGGTACGTCCTGCGCGAACAGCTCGTCCGCGCGCGCCGCGAGGTCGGCCGGCGACATCGTCTCGGCCGACACGACGCGGTACCACTGCTCGCCGTCGGCGCCGCTGATCGCGAGGGCATTGCCGGGGCGCAGGCGCCCGACGCTGTTGAAGGCCGCCTCCCCGCCCTCGACGGCGTGCCCGACGACGACCGCCGAGCCCACCTCCGCGCCGGGCGCCGCGCCGTCGCGCCACCAGCCGGCCAGCAGCGGGTCCTTCGGCGGCAGCAGCACGCGGCCGGCGTCGGCGGCGATCTCGATCACCGGCGCCTGGATTCCCAGCAGCGGCACCCTGAGGTCGTACCGGCCCTCGGCGCGGCCGACCGGCTCGCCGGGGACCGCCGACTGCTCGCTCGGGTCGTAGGTGGCCGACGGCTCGGGGGTCGACGCCGCGGCCGGCCGCTCGGGGCCGTCGAGTTGGCTCATGCCCCACCACGCGGCCAGCGCCAGCAGGACAGGGGCAACCAGCCACGGCAGGACCCGCGGCCGCGGCCGCCGATGCCGCGGCGCGGACCGGGTGCCGTCCGCTGCCGGCGACGGAGCCGGCGGGGACGGGGGTGGCGGAGGCGGCGGAACCGGAGGGGGTGGAGGCGGCGGCGGATCGAGCGGGTCAGACGGCACGCCGCCTCCTCGTGAGCGCCCACCCGGCGGCCGCGATCCCGCCGGCGAGGCCGAGGACGGCGTACGGCAACGGCCCGCTGCGGTCCGGTTCGCTCGCCGCGCTCGCGGCTCCCGCC
>NZ_QUAL01000234.1 GCF_003579925.1 Jiangella rhizosphaerae
GCAGCCGGGGCAGCGCCGACGCCGCGACCGCGACCGGGACGGCGGCCAGCCCGAGCAGCGCCCACGGCAGCAGGTCGCCCGGCACGTCGATCAGCGTCCGCAGCGCCCACACCGCGAGCGCGACGGTGCCGGCGACCAGCACCGCCCACCCGGCCCACAGCGCCACGTCGCGCCGGTTCCGCGCCCGGGCCGCGGCGAGAGTCGCGTTCATGCCGCCCACCTCCTCATTCCGCCCGCAGGGCCTGCCACACCGGGAACGACGCCGCCCGCCGGGCCGGCCACGCCGCCAGCGCCACGGCGGCCAGCAGCGCCGCGGGAACCACGACGACCAGGGCCGGGAGCACCGGCGGTGGCACGTAGTGCGTCACAGCGGTCTCACTGACGTAGCGCCACAGTGAGCGTCCGGCCGCGACACCGAGCGGCGCGCCGACCGCCAGCCCGGCCAGCACGATCACCACGGACTGGGTGACGACGGCGCCGCGGCACTGCGGCCCGGTCAGCCCGGTGGCGCGCAGCACGGCGAGGTCGTGCCGGCGGCGGCGGACCGCCACCGACAGGGCGTGCCCGACGGCGGCCAGCGCGAGCACCCCGAGGAAGAGCGCGAGGTGGAGCGGGAGGTCCCGGATCACGAGCAGCTCCACCGAGTGGTCGCGTCGCAGCGCGGCATGCACCGAGACGTCCTCGGACACGGCGTGCACGGCCCGGTCCAGCCGCCGCGCCACAGCGGCCGGGTCCGCGCCGTCGCGCACCGCGATGTGCGCGAGGTGGAAGGACGCGGCGTCGAACAACGCGTCGAACCCGGCCCCGGTGACCCAGCCGCCGTCGACGTTGTAGTTCGCCGGTCCCTCCGGCAGGAAGGCCAGCCCGGTGACCGTGAGCCGGCCCGCCGCTCGTGTCCCGGTCAGCTCGACGGTGTCGCCGACCGCGACGCCCAGCACCTGGGCGACGTACGGGCCGAGTGCGATCTCGTCGGGCGCGGCGGGCAGCCGCCCCTCGTCCACGACGACCGGCAGCGGCGCGCCGACCGGCTGGAACGTGTACACCGCCGGGCTGGCGCCACGGGCCTGCGCCACCGCCGACCGGCTGTCGTTGACGGCGGCGACGGCGGGGTCGGCGGCGAGCACGGCCAGCACCCGCCCGGCCGTGCCGTCGTCGTCGACGTCGAGCGCGGCCTCCAGCGCGTGCACCTGGCCGTACCGCGCCGGCGTGGTCTCGGCGTCGCCGACGCCGGCGGCCAGCGTCAGCGCGGCCACCGTCCCCGCGATGCCGGCGACGGCGCCGAGCAGGGCCGGCCGCACC
>NZ_QUAL01000236.1 GCF_003579925.1 Jiangella rhizosphaerae
GAGGACGCGTTCACGTTCACCGTCTCCGACGGCACCGCGGTGTCCGAGCCGGCCACGGTGACCGTCAGCGTCGTCGAGGAGCCGACCCCGACGCCGACGCCGACACCCACCGAGACGATCACGCCGTCGCCGTCGCCGTCGCCGAGCGAGACCGGTGAGCCGCTGCCCGACACCGGCTCCGGTCCGGGCCTGCCGCTGGCGGCCGCCGCCCTGCTCGGCATCGTCGGGCTGGCGTTCCTGCTCCGGGGTCGCCGCGCCACGGCCTGACGCCCGCACGTGCGATTCCGGCGCATCTCGACGCATTGTCGCTATGCTGTCGGCCAGTCCGCCGGTCCGACGCGCCGCGAGGAGTTGCCATGGGATCGCCGTTCGTCAAGCGAACCGCCGCGCTGCTCGCGGGCGGCATCCTGATGCTGGGGGCGACGGCGGTGCCGGCCGCGGCCGAGAGCGCCGGCGACCAGGTCCTCGTCGACCTCAGCATGGACCTCACGCCCGAGGACCTCGCTCGGACGCTGGTCGGTGACGACGTCGCCGTCGAGAACGTCCGGTACACCGGCCACGACATGGCGGCCGGCCTGGCCGACGGCTTCGAGGACGTCTTCGGCATCCCCGGCGGCGTCGTCCTGGCGTCCGGCGGGTTCAGTTCGACCCCCGGCATCATCCGCGGCCCGAACGATTCCACGGCGACGAGCCTGGAGTTCTTCCAACCCGGCGACCCCGACCTGGAGGTGCTGGCCGGCGACGTGACCCACGACGCCGCCGTGCTGGAGTTCGACTTCGTCCCGGCGAGCGACGAGCTCCGCCTCGACTACGTGTTCGGCTCGGACGAGTACCACGAGTACGTCGGCGTCGACTCCGACGTCTTCGCGATCTTCGTCAACGGCGAGAACTGCGCCGTCGTCGGCGACGACGCCGAGCCGGTCTCGATCAACACCGTCAACCTCGGGTCCAACGCCGCCTTGTTCGTCGACAACGACCTCCTCACCCTCGGGGCTGCTCCTCACGACACCCAGTTCGACGGCTTCACGACGGTGCTGACCTGCGTCGCCGACGTCGTCGCGGGCGAGACCAACCACATCAAGCTCGGCCTCGCCGACGGGGGTTCGAGCGTCATCGACACCGGCGTGTTCGACTCCGCCGCGATCATCGCGCCCGGCCTGCCCGACACCGGCCATGCGCCGGTCGCCGACGATCAGGCCGTCGAGACGTATGTCGACACCCCGGTCGAGATCGCGCTGACCGGCACGGACGAGGACGGCGACGAGCTCGGCTACGAGGTGGTGTCCGAGCCGGAGCACGGCACGCTGAGCGGCGAGGCGCCCGATCTCACGTACACGCCGGCCGAGGGTTACGTCGGTGAGGACGCGTTCACGTTCACCGTCTCCGACGGCACCGCGGTGTCCGAGCCGGCCACGGTGACCGTCAGCGTCGT
>NZ_QUAL01000235.1 GCF_003579925.1 Jiangella rhizosphaerae
CACCATCACCACCCACGCCGACGGCACCACCTGGTGGACCACCCCCGCCGGCCACCACTACCCCGTCGAACCCGAGGCCATCGGCCCCGTCCTGAGCACATCGACACCGGCCCGCGCCCAAGTCGGCGCGCCCGACCCGCCCGAACCCGAGCCGGCGCCCTTCTGACTGTTAGCCGCCGCTCTGCGTGAAGACCGGCCGTCGTTCACGGTGACGAGGGATTGTGGACGCTGGTCCGCGGTCTGTGCGATGCCGGCGCCGTCACCGCGACGACGTGAACGCCGGTGATGACCCTCGATCCCTTGTGATCATCAACGTTCTGAGCTGCTGTGTCGACCGAAAAGGTGGATGATGACGGTCGCCCCGGGCCGCGGGTCCGGCCGTCGTCGCCGGATGGTGGCGAGGACGGGTACCCGGTGACGCGTCCTTCACCACAGGCCAGACCATCGCCCGCCGGCCCGGCCAGCCCCGGGGCAGGGCGACACCGTGATGACAGGGAGGTCACCGCGCCAATCACGTGAGATCGCCGGCGATGGCCGGATCTTCATGATCGGTGACGCCGGCATCAGGATTTCCGACGTCGGCTGACACTTCTGGCCCAGACGAGTGAGCCGACGCCGGCGGCGTCGGCTCACACCCAGAGGTCAGCGGCGGCGGGAGGCGCGGCGGCGCAGCAGGAGCGCGGTCACCAGAACGACGCCGAGCCAGCCGAAGCCGCCCCAGACGACGCGGGACGGGCCCCAGCCGAAGTCGTCGTCGTGGTCGTCGGCGTCGTCGGGCGAGACGGCGGGCGCTCCACCAGCGGGCGACGAGACGCTGGTCGTGACAGGGCGAGCGGTAGCCGGCGCGGGCAGGGCGGCCGCGGGTGCGGCGGCACCGAGGGTGAGGACGGCGAGCAGGACCAGCCTCGGCAGCAGCCGGCGCAGGCTGCGGAGCATGCTCACCGGCGAATGATCACCCACCACGGTGAACCCCCCGATGCTGGTCAGTGGCCGAGGAGCGAACGGCGCTTGTCGCGCGGTGGGCGCACCGTGACCTCGCCCAGCAGGACGAAGCCGCGCACCCGGTAGACCGGAGCGCCGGGTGTCACGGGCTCGCGCAGCTTCATCTTCCGCTCGCCGAGGATGTTGGTGCCCTCGTCGAGCCGGACGTCGATGCCTTCGGGGACGATCAGCGTGAGGCTGCCCAGGACGATCGCCGTCTGGATCTCGACCTCGGGAGTCCGCACGACGGCCTCGGTGAAGTCGAGCACGACCTCGCCGAGAATCGACGTGACGTCGATGCGGGCGGGCACCTCCCAGCGCCCCCGTCGCTTCTCGTTGCTGAGCACGCTGGTGATGCGTTCGGCGGGACGGACCGGGCCGTCGGACGGCGGCAGCGGCGGCTGCGCGACACCCCCGGCCGGCGCGGCACCCCCGGCCGGCGCGACCGCGGC
>NZ_QUAL01000237.1 GCF_003579925.1 Jiangella rhizosphaerae
CATTGACCCCGACACAGGGGCTGGGGTGGACGACCGCAGCGCACTGCGACCGTGGACGAGGTGAGAACACCTGGCGTGATGTCTTGCTTCGCTGCCCGGGAACCCCTTGCTGCCGCTCCCGGTGACGGCCCGATCTCCTGAAAATGATCCTATCGAACACCTGTCCACGCCCGCAACCCGACAGCTCGGGCGCGGGGGAGCGGCATCTCCCGGAGGTGAGCGGCCGGCGGGTCAGGCCGGTCCCGCCGCGCCGAGCCGGTCGAGGACCATCTGGCGGTGGCAGCGGGACTGGTCGGCCTCGAGGCACAGCAACGCCACCAAGCGCTTCGCCGACTCCGCCGCCAGCAGGTCCAGCGCCTCCCGGCCCTCCGGCTCGGCCAGGCGCTCGGCGTAGCGCCGCCGCGCGGCTGGGTCGCCGGCAGCGAACGGCACCCGGTTGTCCTTGGGGTTGCCCAGCGCCGGCAGGTGCACGTAGTCGATGCCGGCCGCCGCCAGCGCCGCGGCCAGGCCGCGCTTGGAGAAGCCGGTCTTGCGCGACATCGGCGTCAGCCGCACGTCGGCGACCAGCCCGACCCCGGACGCGGCGAGGCCGGCCACGAAGGAATCGATGGTGTGTCCCTCGTAGCCGACCCCGATGACGCCCATGACGCCAGGTTAGGACGAGCGGCGCATCGCCCGGGTGCCCACCGCCAGGCCGACGACCGCGACGGCGACCGAGGCGACGACGGCGCCCAGCACGGTCGCCGCCGGGAACTCGCCGTTGAACAGCGCCCGCTCGGCGTCGACGACGTAGGTCAGCGGGTTCGCGCTGGACAGCGCCCGCAGCCAGCCGGGACCGTCGTCGACCGGCAGCAGGATGCCGGCCAGCAGCAGCAGCGGGAACAGGACGGTCTGCTGCACCGTCCAGAACAGCCACTCGGTGTTCTTCGACGCCAGCGCCAGCGTGTACGACAGCGCACCGAGCCCCACGGCCATCACCGACAGGATCGCGACGCCCACGACGATGCCGCCGGCGTGCAGGTCGAATCCGAACGGAGCGCAGACCAGCACGATGATCGCTGTCTGCACGATCATCGGGACGATCTCCTTCAGCGCCCGGCCGACGATCAGCGCCGGCCGCCGCAGCGGCGTCACCAGCATCCGCTCGTGCGCGCCGGTCTGGATCTCGAACAGCAGGTTCGACCCGGTGAAGGACGTGCTGAACAGGCACGACATCACCACGATGCCGGGGACGAACCACTGCAGCGCGGAGCCGCCCTCGACCTCGGGCAGCAGCGGCGCGAACAGCCCGAGGAACACCAGCGGCTGGATCATGCTGAACACGACGGAGAACGGGTCGCGCAGGACGGGCCGCAGCTCGCGGCTGAAGACGGTGACGGTGTCGGTGATCATGGTTGTCCCGCTCACTGGTGCACCATCCTCTGGTCGGCGTTCTCCGATTGGGCGTCGATGCACCCCGGGTGCCACCAGGTCACTGCCCTGC
>NZ_QUAL01000240.1 GCF_003579925.1 Jiangella rhizosphaerae
CGGCAGGATGTTCTGCGCGAGGTTGGGCCCGTTGATGGTGTCCCAGAGCTGCTCGGCCTGCATGACGGCGGCCTCGTGGGTGAGGTCGCCGTAGCGGCGGAAGTACGACTCGGGCCGCTGGAACGCCGTCTCGCGCAGCCGGAGGAACCGCTCGACGTACCAGCGGCGGATGTCCTTCGGCGAGGCGTCGACGTAGAGGGAGAAGTCGAAGAAGTCGCTGACCGCCAGGCCGGAGACGCCGTCGGGGCGCGGGCGGGCCGGCTGCAGGACGTTCAGGCCCTCGATCAGCAGGATGTCGGGCTGCTCGACGGTGATGTGCTCGCCCTCGACGATGTCGTAGGTCAGGTGCGAGTACACCGGCGCCGTCACCACCGGTTCGCCGGACTTCACCGCCGACACGAACCGCAGCAGCGCCCGGCGGTCGTAGGACTCGGGGAAGCCCTTGCGCTGCATGAGGCCGCGCCGCTGCAGCTCGGCGTTGGGCAGCAGGAAGCCGTCGGTCGTGACCAACGCCACGCGGGGATGTTCGGACCACCGGGCCAGCAGCACCCGCAGCAGGCGCGCCGTCGTCGACTTCCCGACCGCGACCGAGCCGGCGATGCCGATGACGAACGGCGTGCGCGCGGCGAACCCGCCGAGGAACGTCGTCGTCGCCTCGTGCAGCCGCGCCGTCGCCCGGAACCGCAGGTTGAGCAGGCGCGACAGCGGCAGGTAGACGTCGCGGACCTCGTCGAGGTCGACGAAGTCGCCCAGCCCGCGCAGCTCGTCGAGCTCCGCCGCCGTCAGCGACAGCGGCGTCTCGTCGCGCAGCCGCGCCCAGTCGGCGCGCGACAGGTCGACGAACGGTGAGGAGTCGCGGACAACAGTCATGATGGCCCTCATTCTGGCCGACATGTCCGGCGGATGCGCGATCCGGGGGCGACTGCGGTTACAGTGACCGCCGTGTGCGGGATCGTGGGATACACAGGACATCGCGCAGCGCTCGACGTCGTCGTCGAGGGGCTGCGCCGGCTCGAGTACCGCGGGTACGACTCCGCGGGTGTGGCGGTCGTCGCCGACGGCGCCCTGGCCTCGGCCAAGCGGGCCGGGAAGCTGGTGAACCTGGAGAAGGCGCTCGAGGAGCGGCCGCTGCCGGTGTCGACCACCGGGCTCGGCCACACTCGGTGGGCGACGCACGGCTCGCCCACCGACCGCAACGCCCATCCGCACCTGGACGAGTCCGGCCGGGTGGCGGTCATCCACAACGGCATCATCGAGAACTTCGCCCGGCTGCGCACCGAGCTCGAGGACTCCGGCGTCCGGTTCGCTTCCGAGACCGACACCGAGGTCGTCGCCCACCTGCTGGCCGCCGAGGTCGCCGCGGGCTCGGAGCTGGCCGACGCCATGCGCGCGGTCTGCCGTCGTCTCGACGGCGCCTTCACGCTGCTCGCCGTGCACGCCGACGCCCCTGACCGCGTCGTCGCCGCGCGCCGCAACTCGCCGCTGGTCATCGGCGTCGGCGAGGGCGAGAACTTCCTCGCCTCCGACGTCTCCGCGTTCATCGCGCAC
>NZ_QUAL01000238.1 GCF_003579925.1 Jiangella rhizosphaerae
CCGGCCGCACGGCCCTGGCCGTGCGGCGGTCCGCGCGCGCCGACCGGCTGGCCGCCCTGCTGGCCGCGCTGGACCCCGCCGACCGCGCCGCGCTCGAGGCCGCCGTCCCCGCCATCGACGCCCTGACGGCGACCGCGCCCACCGGCGCCTCCGCCCCTCCGACCGCCCCCGATCCCACCGGAGCCACCGCATGACCGGCACCGCCCGTCCCGCCAGCAGCCCGTTCCGCCAGCCCAAGGCCGTCTATGCCGTCGCGTTCGCCTGCGTCGTGTCGTTCATGGGCATCGGCCTGGTCGACCCGATCCTCCCCGCCATCTCCAGTGAGCTCGACGCCACGCCGAGCCAGGTGACGCTGCTGTTCACCAGCTACCTCGTGGTCACGGCGGTCGCGATGCTGGTGACGAACTGGGTGTCCAGCCGCATCGGCGCCAAGCGGACGCTGATCGCCGGGCTGGCGCTCATCGTGGTGTTCGCGGCGCTGGCCGGCGCGTCCGACAGCATCGGTGGCATCGTCGGGTTCCGGGCCGGCTGGGGCGTCGGCAACGCCCTGTTCATCGCGACATCGCTGGCCGTCATCGTCGCGTCGGCCAGCGGCGGGTTCGTCGGCGCGATCGTGCTGTACGAGACGGCGCTCGGCCTGGGCATCGCGGTGGGCCCGCTGCTGGGCGGCGTGCTCGGCGAGATCAGCTGGCGCGGGCCGTTCTTCGGCGTCGCCGCGCTGATGAGCATCGCGCTGATCGCCACCGTCGTGCTGGTCGAGCCGCAGCCGCTGCCGCCCCGCCGCACCGGGCTGCTGGAGCCCCTGCGCGCCCTGCGGCACCGCGGCCTGCTCGCGATGTCGCTGACGGCGCTCTGCTACAACTGGGCGTTCTTCACCGTGCTGGGGTACGCGCCGTTCCCCATGAGCCTGGGCGCCATCGAGCTCGGCCTGGTGTTCACCGGCTGGGGCCTGCTGGTGGCGATCTTCTCGGTGGCCGGGGCTCCGTGGCTGCAGCGGCGGCTCGGCATCGCCCGCACGCTCTACGCGAACCTCGCCTGCTTCAGCGTCGTGGTCCTGGTCATCGCGATCTGGACCGACCACGTGCCCGTGCTGGTCACGGCGGTCGTCGTGGCCGGCGTGTTCATCGGCGTCAACAACACCGTCACCACGCAGGCGGTGATGACGGTGTCACCGGTCGACCGCCCGGTGGCGTCGGCGGCGTACGGCTTCGTCCGGTTCATCGGTGGCGGGCTCGCGCCGTTCGCCGCGGGCAAGCTGGTCGAGGCGACGAACGTGCACGTCCCGTTCTTCCTGGCCGCCGTCGTGCTGCTGGTGGGCATCGCGATCCTCACGACGGCGCGCGGCGCGCTCGCCGGCGCCGAGCGGGTCCAGGCCGGCGAGACGGTCGCGGCCACGGCGCCGCGGCTGGAGACCGTCGGCACCGAGCCGTCCGAGCCCGACGGCGTCATCGTCGCGGCCGTGGCCGGCGCCGACGGTGCCGAGGTCGCGCGCGTGGCCGCCCGGCTGGCGACGTTGAACGGGCGCACCGTCGACGTCCTGCACGCGCAGGAGTTCGCGGTCGCCG
>NZ_QUAL01000239.1 GCF_003579925.1 Jiangella rhizosphaerae
CGCCGTACCCGGGCTGGTCGCCGCAGCAACCGGGCGGCGCCGCTCCAGGCGGCCCGGCCGGCGGGTGGAGCTCCGGCGGCTGGGACCAGTCGCGCGCCCAGCACGGATGGCAGCAGCCGTCGCCGGGTCAGCAGGGCGGCTGGGACCGGCCCGCCGGGCCTACCTACAGCGGGCCGGCCGACCCAGGAGGCCAGGGCGGTCCCGCCCAGGGCGGCGGGCAGGGCGGCGGCTACGGGCAGCCGAGATACGGCCAGCCGGGCTACGGCGCCTGGTCCTCCGTCCCCGGTTCGGGCTGGCGGGCGCCCGACGTCAAGCCGGGCGTCATCCCGCTGCGCCCGCTCGGGGTCACCGAGATCCTCGACGGCGCCATCACGACCATCCGGCGCAACCTCGCCGCCATGCTCGGCCTGTCCGCCATCGTGGCGGCGGCGACGCAGATCGTCTCCGCGGCGCTGCTGGCCTGGGTGTTCGGCGAGGCGATCACCGAACCCGACCTGGGTCTCTCCGATGCCGAGGCGCTCGACACCCTGGCCCGGGGCGTCCCGGCGGCGTTGATCGGCTGGCTGGTCACGGTCGTCGCGACGGTGTTCCTGACCGGCGTGCTGACGGTGGTGGTCGGCCAGGCGGTGCTGGGCCGCGACCTCAGCATCGGCGAGGCGTGGCGCGAGTCGAAGGGCCGGCTGCCGCGGCTGCTCGGGCTGACCTTCCTCTACACGATCATCTACCTCAGCCCGGCCATCGTCGTGCTGCTGCTCGGCATCGGGGCGGTCGCGCTCGGCGGTGCGGCGGCGGCCGTGCTGCTCGGGCTCGCCGGCCTGGCCGCCATTCCGGTGACGATCTGGCTCTACGTGCGCTACGCGCTGTCGACGCCGGCGCTCATGCTCGAGACCACCACGGCGGACGGCGCGTCGCGGCCGATCCGGGTGTTCGAGTCGCTGCGCCGGTCGGCGACGCTCGTACGGACGTCGTGGTGGCGGGTCTTCGCGATCCTGCTGCTGATCCTCATCATCACGTTCCTCATCGGGCAGGTCGTGGCGGTGCCGTTCGGCGTCCCGTCGATGCTCGGCACCAACGCCGCGGACGACCCCGTCACGTGGTACGTGCTGAACACCCTGGCCGGCATCATCTCGGCCACCATCACGGCGCCGTTCGCAGCGGCGGCCACGGCCCTGCTGTACATCGACCGGCGCATCCGCCGCGAGGGCCTCGACCTCGAGCTGGCCCGCGCGGCCGGCGTCGACCTGCACGGCCGCGGCGGCAGCGGAGCGCCACCGGGCGCGCCGTGATCGCGGCGTCGGTCCCGGTCGACCTCGGCCGCGACGAGGCCCGCGACCTCGCCCGGCAGGAGCTCTCCGACCCGTCCTACGAGCGCGACACCCCCATCGTCACGAGGGTGCTGCGCTGGCTCGCCGAGCAGGTCGACCGCATCCTCGACGCCGCCACCGGCACGCTGTCCAGCCGGCTCGGGCTGGCCATCGTCGTGGCCATCGCGGTCGCGTTCGCCGCCTTCGTCATCCTCCGGGCCGGACCACTCGCCCGCCGCGCCGACGGCCGCGCCCGCGCCGTCCTGCCCGACCGGCCGCGCAGCGCCGCCGAGTACCGCGCCGAGGCCGAC
>NZ_QUAL01000241.1 GCF_003579925.1 Jiangella rhizosphaerae
CCTCGACCGCGCCTGCACGCCGCACGGCCTGGCCACCACCGGCGGCCGGGTGTCGACCACCGGCGCGTCGGCGGGTTCGTCCTCGGCGGCGGCGACTTCGGCGTCGTCACGTCGATGACGCTGCGGCTGCACCCGCTCGCGCGGTCCACCCTCGGGTTCCTGCTCTGGCCACCCGCACGCGGGCCCGAGATCGTCCGCATCTTGGCGCCATGGTGGCCGAGCTGCCGTACGACGAGCTGCAGGCGGCCCTGGACGACCCGCCCGGCTACCGCAACTACTGGTCCGCCGAGCACCTCGAGTCGCTGCCCGACGAGGTCTGCGCCGCCGTCCGCCCGTGGAGCACCGGCGCCGTCTACCTCAACTTCATCGGCGACGAGGGACACAGCCGGGTGGTGTCCGGGTTCGGCACCGAGGGCTACGTCCGCCCGGCCGAGGTCAAGGCGCGCTACGACGCCGCGAACCTGTTCCGGCGCAACCACAACGTCGCCCCGGCCTGACGGTCACAGGGAGCGCAGCTCGCCCTCGAGGACGGTGCGCGCCCGGCCGGCCAGCTCGATGCGGTCGCCGCGCATGGTCACCTCGACGGTGCCTCCGCGCGCGGACAGCTGCGCACCCGTCAGCGTGGTGCCGTCGGGCCGGCCGAGCTCCTTCGCCCAGTACGGCCCGAGCACGCAGTGGGCCGACCCCGTCACGGGGTCCTCGGGGATGCCCTGCGAGGGTGCGAAGAAGCGCGAGACGAAGTCGTACGGCGCGCCGTCGCCGGCGCGGGCGGTGACGATGACGCCGCGTGCCTCGACCGCCGCCAGCGCCGGGAGGTCGGGCGTGAGCCCGCGCACCGCCGCCTCGGAGTCGAGGACCGCGAGGACGTCGAAGCGGCTGCGCCCGGTCCACACGGGCGTGACGCCGAGAGCCGCGGCCAGGCCGTCCGGCGCCGGGGCCGCCTGCGCCGGCAGCGCCGGGAAGTCCATGCCGACCGTGCCGGAGCGGTCGCGGGTGACGGTGAGGACGCCGCTGCGGGTGCTGAACCGGATCGGGCCGGACTCGCCGCGCTCGAACAGCACGTGCGACGTGGCCAGCGTCGCGTGGCCGCACAGGTCGACCTCGACCTCGGGCGTGAACCAGCGCAGCCGGTAGTCGACCGACGGCGTGGCGCGGGCCGCCTCGTCGCCGTCGACCGGCTCGACGAAGGCGGTCTCGGAGTGCTTCAGCTCGGCCGCGACGGACAGCATCCACTCGTCGGTGACGGGACGGTCCAGCAGGCAGACCCCGGCCGGGTTGCCCCCGAAGGGACGATCGGTGAACGCGTCGACGACGAGGATCCGCACGGTGTCCAGCCTACGAGCCCTCCCCCGCGCAATTCACGCGCGATCCCACAGGTCCGATTTGACCGTTCGCCGGTCAGACCACGGTGAGCGGGAGCAGCTTCCGGCCGGTCGGGCCGATCTGGATCTCGGTGCCCATCGTCGGGCAGACGCCGCAGTCGAAGCAGGGCGTCCAGCGGCAGTCGTCGAGCTCGACCTCGTCGAGGGCGTCCTGCCAGTCGTCCCACAGCCAGTCGCGGTCGAGGCCGCTGTCGAGGTGGTCCCAGGGCAGCACCTCGTCGCGGTCGCGCTCGCGGGTGGTGTACCAGGCGA
>NZ_QUAL01000242.1 GCF_003579925.1 Jiangella rhizosphaerae
CGGCGGGCCCGGGCGCCGGCTCCGGACCCCGGGCCCGTCAGCCGGCGTCGGCCCAGGAGCGGCCCGCCGCGAGCGCCACCGCCGAGGTCCGCAGCGACGTCTCCAGGACCGTGAGGCGCCGGCCGGTGTCCATGACGTTCGCGCCGATCGCGGCGAGGTCCTCGGGGCCGGGGCCGAGGATGGTGACGTCCGTACCCGCGGCGCGCAGCTTCTCCGCCTCGTGCAGGCAGCGCCGGGTGCAGCGTCGCCGCCAGCGCCGTTCCAGCCGCGACAGCAGCGCCCGCGGGTGGTCCAGCTCGAACGAGACCATCGGCGCGACGACGTAGATCTCGTCGAGGCCGAGCCCGCCGAGCAGGTCGACCGACGTGGCCGAGCAGGTGCCGCCGTCGACGTAGCGGTGGCCGCCGATGACGACGGGCGCGAACCAGCCCGGGATGGCGCACGAGGCCATGACGGCCTGGGGCAGCGACGCGCGCGGCTCGCCCGGCCGGCCGAACGGGACGCGGCGGCCGGTCTCGTAGTCCATCGCGACGATCCAGACGCCGGAGTGCGGCGACCATCCGGCGTCCGGCCCGGTGACCGCGTCGACGAGGTCGCCGATGCCGTCGAGCGAGCCGCGGCCGAGCGGCATGAACGCCGACAGGACGGCGGTGGGAGGCATGCGGCGCAGACGGCGGACGTTGCGGCGGACCATCGCCGGCGAGCCGACCCCGAACCTGGGCAGCTGCGGGCGCGAGCCGCCGGTGGCGGTGTCGTAGTCCCAGGTGTGGTCGGCCAGCGGCCCGGCGATCGGGTGGCCGAGCTGGTGGTCACGCAGCTGCGCCGCGTCGAGACCCGCGCCGAGCAGGGCGGCCAGCACGGAGCCCGCGGACGTGCCGAGGATGTAGTCGAAGGACCGGAGGTCGGCACCGGTCGACTCCTCGATGGCACTCAGCGCGCCGACCATCCAGGCCGCGCCCAGGACACCGCCACCGCCGAGCACCAGGCCCCGTCGCGGTCCCGTATGACTAATGGCCTCCATCTATTGATTCTGCTGTAACAAGCTGGTTCGTGCCACGCAGCAATGCCCTGAATGTGACCGAGCCGTGATTGCCCCGTCGCCGGAACGGTTGCCCGGCCGCCCTTTCGACCCTCGCCGGAGGTTGCCCGAGTTGCCCGGATGAGCGGGCAACTGCCCGTCGCCGGGACCCCGTTGACCCCCTCGGTGCCCGGTGGTTTCGATGCTCGTGATGCCGGCACGCCGGCTGGTCGATCCCCCGCTGCTGCCGCCCATTCAGGAGGCCCCGATGACCGCAACGTCCGCGCCGCCCGAGCGGTACGTGAGCCGTGTGCGCCGGCTGCCGGTGCCGGTCACCGAGCCGCCCTTCGACGACGAGGTCGGCATCGTCGTGGCCCGCGGCGGGCGGCGGCCGCCGGCCGGCCGGCCGGAGCCCGGGCCCGTGCAGGAGACGCTGCCCCTCGAGCTGGAGCCCGATGCCATGACCGACGACCTGCTCCGTCCGGTCGGCGTCGGCGAACCGGCGGCGGACAGCCTCTGGCTGCGCTACCCCGGACCCGAACCGCCAGCTCTCACGCCCGGCCCGCCGGCCGCTCGCTCCACCACGCGCGGCCGCGGCGTCGCCTCCGCAGCGCCCGCCGGGAGCGCCCGTGGCACAGCGCCC
>NZ_QUAL01000246.1 GCF_003579925.1 Jiangella rhizosphaerae
GCCGGTCGCGAGGAACCGGGTCGTGCCGTCGGACGCCGTGCCCGGCGCGCCGGCCGCGCCGCCCGGGGCGATGGGTCGAGTGGCCGCGGCGGGACCCGCGGCCGGGGCGGGCCGGCTCGTCTCGTCGGAGTACTGCCACGAGCCACCCGCCCAGGGGTCGGTGCCCGTCGGCCGCTCCGGCGACGCCGCCTGCCCGAGACTGGTCCAGCCTGCCTTCATGGCCTCATTCTCCCAGCCGACGGCGCCCGCCGCACCGTCCGGTCGCGTCGGAGCGTGATCAGTCGAAGGGGTTGAACCACGAGCCCACCCGCTGCGCGCCCCTGGAGATGCGGTCGAGGAACCCGTCCTTCTTCTCCTCGTGCGTGGCGGCGGGATCGGGCGGCAGGTGCTTCAGGAGGTCGCGGACGCTGTCGAGCGGCGCCTCGGCGACCACGGTGATGACGCGGCCGCCGCTGGACCAGGTGAGCCGGGCCGGTGGTCCGGGGCGGGTGTAGACGACGCCGCCCTCGTACTCGGAGGTGTCGTAGCCGTCGAGCTGGTCGGGGTCGAGCCAGCCGCTCTGCTCGAACACCGACACCGTCATGACGCCGTCGGAGTAGCTGAGCTGGATGGCGTCGCCGACCCGCCGCGCCTCGTAGAGGTCCATGCCCTCGCCGAGCGAGCCCGGGCAGTGCCAGCCGTCCTCGCGCAGCTGCTCGATGTCGTCCCAGCGCAGCATGGAGTCGTCGCCGTCGACGGTGGACGCGGCGTCGACGCCGTCGGCGGTCTTGCAGCAGGTGCCCGCGCCGCCGATGGTGATCGAGATGAACGCGCTGGCCGACAGCGTGTAGCCGTCGCTGGTGTACGACTCGCGGCGCAGCGGCAGCGCGGTCTGGCGGTCCAGCCACAGCTGCGCGGCGACCGAGCCGTCGCCGCGGTAGGCCACGACGACGTCGGTGTAGCGGCCGGCGACGGTGTCCTCGCCCGCCAGCCGGACGGTGTAGGCGCCGAGCAGGAGGTCGGCGGGGTCCTCGCCGGCCAGCCACCGGGAGGCGGTGCGGCCGTCGAGGATGGCCAGCTGGCGGTTGGGCACCCGGATGGACGTCTGGCCGCCCGGCACGTGCTGCACCTGGACGACGGCGCTGGACGAGGCCGCCGACTGGGTGAGCGCGGACCAGGTGGAGACGTACTGGGTGCCGCTGTACGAGATGTGCTCGCCGGCCTCGGCCGACTGACGCAGCAGCTCGATCGCCCGGGGGTCGTCGCCGACGTCGCGCGAGGAGGCCGGGAGCGCCTGCACGAACACCGCGAGAGCTCCGACGAGCAAGGGCATGGCCAGGACCGGCACGACCAAGGCGGCCAACCCGCCGGTCCTGCCGTGCCCGACGCGGTTGCCCAAGATCACCAGCCGTCTCCGGTGGAGCCGGTGGTGCCGACCAGCAGCGACGCCGGCTCGACGAACGGCAGCCCACCCGTGGAGCGGGCGTGCTCCTGGGTGAACTCCTCGAGCGGCGGCACGACGCTGACCGGGGTGTCGGGGGTGCTGGGCGAGTTGCCGGTGCTGCCGAGCGAGGCCAGCAGGATGAGCATGGCGCCGGTGGTGCACATGCCGAGCGCGACGACACGGACGGCGCGGACGCGGCGGCTGCTGCGGCCACCGGGACGGGCGCCGGACGGCCCGGACGGCGGCCGGGAGTCGCGCGGGCGCCACCCGGCCACGGGGGGCGGCTGCGCGGCC
>NZ_QUAL01000245.1 GCF_003579925.1 Jiangella rhizosphaerae
ACGACGCTGACGGTCACCGTGGCCGGCTCGGACACCGCGGTGCCGTCGGAGACGGTGAACGTGAACGCGTCCTCACCGACGTAGCCCTCGGCCGGCGTGTACGTGAGATCGGGCGCCTCGCCGCTGAGCGTGCCGTGCTCCGGATCGGACACCACCTCGTAGCCGAGCTCGTCACCGTCCTCGTCAGTGCCGGTCAGCGCGATCTCGACCGGGGTGTCGACATACGTCTCGACGGCCTGATCGTCGGCGACCGGCGGGTGGTTGGCCTCGAACGTCCCCGCCGCGATGACGACGGTGGAGTCGAGCGCGCGGTCCGAGGCGTCGGCGATGGCCAGCTTGATGTGGTTGGTCTCGCCCGCGACGACGTCGGCGGCGCAGGTGAGCACCGTCGTGAAGCCGTCCAGCTCGGTGGCGTGGCCGGCGACTCCCTCGTCGTCGAGCTCGTTGTCGACGTACAGCCCGGAGTTGACGTCGCCGTTGATGGTGTTGATCGAGACCGGCTGAGCGTCCTCACCGACGACGGCGCAGTTCTCACCGTTGACGAAGAAGCCGAACACGTCGTTGTACTCCGAGCCGACCCACTCGTCGTACTCCTCGGAGCCGAAGATGTAGTCGAACCGGATCTGCTCGGTCTCCGGCACGAAGTCGAACTCGAGCACGGCGGCGTCGTTGGTCGGGAACGCGGCCAGCGGCTCGAGGTCGGGGTCGCCGGGCAGGACGTGCTCGGTGGTCATCTCGTCGGAGACGTTCGGGCCGAGGATCGAGCTGCGGTCGCCGCCCACGGCGCCGGACGACAGCGCGACGCCGCCGGCGACGCCGAAGACGTCGTCGAAGCCGCCGGCCAGGCCGGCCGCGAGCGGGCTGCCGGTGAACTGCACGTTCTCGACGGTGACGCCGTCGCCGACCAGCGTCTGGACGATCTCGTCGGCGGTCAGGCCGCCGGTGTCGAGGTCGGCGACGGTCTGGTCGCCGACGCCCTCCCCCTTCGCCGACAGCGGCGTGGCCGCGCCGCGTGCGGCCGGCTCCTCGGCGGCCAGCGCGGCCGGCGCCCCGGCGGCGACGATCAGGAGTGCGCCCGCGGCCAGCGCGGACGACCTGCGGGCAGACGACAAGGACCTCACTGGTGCCCCCCTCAAGGCATGGCGACGCCGGAGCGTCGCCGCAAAGAAACAGAAAGCGTCGTGTCAGGGCCCGCCGCGCGGCGGACCGCGCCAGCTTAGCGGCATCGGCGAGGCTTGCGGTGTTTCGACCCGCATGCGTTTCTCGCGGCCTTAGCGGACGGTATGACCGGATTCCGCGAGTGCCTTCTTGACCTCGCCGATGTGCAGGTCGCCGAAGTGGAACACGCTGGCCGCGAGGACGGCGTCGGCGCCGGCGCCCACAGCGGGCGCGAAGTCGGCGAGCGCACCGGCGCCGCCGCTGGCGATCACCGGCACGTCGACGGCCGCGCGCACCGCGCGCAGCAGCTCGAGGTCGTAGCCGTCCTTGGTGCCGTCGGCGTCGACCGAGTTCAGCAGGATCTCCCCCGCCCCCAGCTCGGCCGCCTTCGCTGCCCAGCCGACGGCGTCGATGCCGGTGCCGCGGCGGCCGCCGTGGGTGGTGACCTCGAACCCGGACTCGGTGCCGCCGCCGCGCCGGGCGTCGACCGACAGCACGAGCACCTGGTTGCCGAACCGCTGCGCGATCTCGGCGACCAGCTCGGGCCGGGCGACGGCGGCGGTGTTGA
>NZ_QUAL01000244.1 GCF_003579925.1 Jiangella rhizosphaerae
CCCGACGCCGCGCCGGCGGCCCGCCGTGAGCGGGTCGAGGGCCGGGCCGCGCGCCGCGCCGGGGGCGACGACAGCGGCGCCGGCCGGGCCTGAGACGCTGCGTCGATGCCGGTCTTCCGCGAGGTCTTGGCACACGCAGCCGCACAACCGCACCGGATCGCCGTCCGGTGCGGCGACACGACGCGCACCTATGCCCAGCTGGCCCGCGACGCCGAGCGGGCCCGGCCGGACGTCAAACCGGGCGCGCTGGTCCCGCTGCCGGACGACGACCCGGTCTCCCAGCTCACCGCGTTGCTGGGCGCGGACGCCGCCGGCGCGGTCCCGCTGGCCACCGACCCGTCGTGGCGGCCCGAGCACCGGAGGGCGCTGCTCGGCCCGCTGCCGGCGACGGTCGACGGCGCGGTGGAGTACGACCTGGCCTGGGCCGGGTTCACGTCGGGCAGCACCGGCCGGCCGCGGGTCGTCGTGCGGTCGCGGTCGTCGTGGACGGGGTCGTTCGCGGCGACGGACCGGCTGACCGGGATCACCGCCGACGACACCGTGCTGGTCCCGGGGTCGCTGTCGTGGTCGCTGACGGCGTTCGCGGCGGCGCACGCGCTGGCGGCCGGCGCGACGGTGCTGCTGACCGGCGACTGGTCGCTGCCGGGGCTGCGGGCCGCGCTGCCGGCGGCCGACGTCGCGCATCTGGTGCCGCACCGGCTGGGCGCGGTGCTCGACGCGCGGCCGCGGCGGCTCCGGACGGCGGTGGTCGGCGGCGCCGCACTGGGGACGGCGCTGCGCGAGCGGGCGGCCGACGCGGGGATCGGGGTCGTCGCGTACTACGGCGCCACCGAGCTGTCCTTCGTCGCCGTCGACCCGGACGGGTCCGGGCTGCGGCCGTTCGACGATGTCGAGATCGAGCGACGAGCCGGCGAGGTGTGGGTGCGTTCGCCCTGGCTGGCGCACGGTTACCTGGGTGACGGCGGTCCACTGCGCCGCGACGACGACGGCTGGGCGACGGTCGGCGACCTCGCCCATCCCGGCGAGCCCCTCGTGCTGCGCGGCCGCGGCGACGGCGCGATCCTCACCGGTGGCGCGACCGTCGTCCCGGAGGACGTCGAGGCGGTGCTGGCCGCGGTCCCAGGCGTGGCCAGCGTCGTGGTCGTCGGCCTGCCGCACCCGGAGCTGGGCCAGGTCGTCGCCGCCGTCGTCCACGGTGACGGGGTGCGGCGGGCCGAGCTGGAGGCCGCCGCCCGCGCGGGACTGACGCCGAGCCAGCGGCCGCGGCGCTGGCTCGCCGTCGACGAGCTGCCCCGGACGTCCACCGGCAAGCCGGTCCGCGCGCCGGCCGCGGCCCTGACCACCCGGCCACTGACGTGAGCGCGCCGGTCGTCGTCGCGGCCCGCCGGACGCCCGTCGGCACGGCCGGGAAGACGCTGCGCGAGGTGACCGTCGAGCACCTGGCCGCGCCGGTGCTGACCGCGGTCGTCGACGACGTGTGGCCGCTCACCGCGATGCGCGCCGTCGACGACGTCGTGCTCGGCAACTGCCTCGGGCCGGGCGGCAACGTCGCGCGGGTCGCGGCGCTGGCCGCCGGGTTCGACGTCGCGGTGCCGGGCGTCACCGTCGACCGGCAGTGCGGGAGCGGGCTCGCCGCGATCCTGCAGGCGGGGCAGGCGATCCGGGCCGGTGCGGCGCGGCTGGTGCTGGCCGGCGGCGTCGAGAGCGCGTCGACGGCGCCGCGGCGCTCCCACC
>NZ_QUAL01000247.1 GCF_003579925.1 Jiangella rhizosphaerae
CGGTCCGGCCACGGAGCCGGCGGCGTGAGGCCGGCGGTCCGCGCGTCCGGCCGCGGACCGTCGGTCCCGGCCGTTAGGCTCGACGGGTGCCCGGGCCGCCGTCCGGCCCCGGGCGGCGCCGGCGTCGGCAGTGCTGCCGGCGGGCGCCGTAGATCATCGACGTCCACGTCACGGGAGATGTGTGAGCACTTCGGCCGCTGAACACCTGCCTCCTGCCTATCCCGATCGTGCCCCGTGGGGAACCGCGGGGCGCCTGCGTGCCTGGCAGGCGGCGGCGCTCGAGGACTACCTCACGCGCGACCCGCGCGACTACCTGGCCGTCGCCACGCCCGGCGCGGGCAAGACGACGTTCGCGCTGCGCATCGCCGCGGAGCTGCTGGCGCGCAAGATCGTCCACCAGCTCACCATCGTCGCGCCCACCGAGCACCTGAAGCGGCAGTGGGCCGAGGCCGCCGACAAGGTCGGCATCACCGTCGACCCCGCGTTCAGCGGCCGCACGGCTCGCACCAGCCGCGACTTCACCGGCGTCGCCGTCACCTACGCCGGCGTCGCCGCGCACCCCATGCTGCACCGCGCCCGCTGCGAGAACCGCCGCACGCTGGTCATCCTCGACGAGGTGCACCACGCCGGCGACTCGCTGTCCTGGGGCGAGGCGGTCCGCGAGGCGTTCGAGCCGGCGGCCCGGCGGCTGGCGCTGACGGGTACGCCGTTCCGGTCCGACATCAACCCCATCCCGTTCGTCACCTACGCGCCCGACGCCCAGGGCATCCCGCGCAGCGTCGCCGACCACTCCTACGGCTACGCCGAGGCGCTCAAGGACGGCGTCGTCCGGCCGGTGCTCTTCCTCGCCTACTCCGGCGAGATGCGGTGGCGCACACGGGCCGGCGACGAGGTCGCGGCGCGGCTGGGCGACCCGCTCACCAAGGACATCACCGCGCAGGCGTGGCGCACCGCGCTCGACCCGCACGGCGACTGGATCCCGTCGGTGCTGCAGGCCGCCGACACCCGGCTCACCGAGGTGCGCCGGCACGTGCCCGACGCCGGCGGCCTGGTCATCGCGACCGATCAGGAGTCGGCCCGGGCGTACGCGGCGCTGCTCAAGCGGGTGTGCGGCGAGTCGCCCACCGTCGTGCTGTCCGACGAGCCGAAGGCGTCGAAGAAGATCGCCGAGTTCAGCGAGGGCGACAGCCGCTGGATGGTCGCCGTCCGCATGGTCTCCGAGGGCGTCGACGTTCCCCGGCTCGCCGTCGGCGTCTACGCCACGGCCACCCAGACGCCGCTGTTCTTCGCCCAGGCGGTGGGCCGCTTCGTGCGCGTCCGCAAGCGCGGCGAGACCGCGTCGATCTTCCTGCCGACGGTGCCGTCGCTGCTGTCTTACGCCGGCGAGATGGAGGTCTCGCGCGACCACGTCCTCGGCAAGCCGCCCGGCGCCGACGACGACCCCCTGGCCGCCGAAGAGGCGCTCATGCAGGCCGCGCAGCGTGAGGAGCCCGCCGACGGCGAGGAGCTGATGCCGTTCGAGGCGCTCGGTTCCGACGCCTCCTTCGACCGCGTCCTCTACGACGGCGGCGAGTTCGGCACCCAGGCCCGGGCCGGCTCGGCCGAGGAGGCCGACTACCTCGGCATCCCCGGCCTGCTCGAGCCCGATCAGGTCGCCGCGCTGCTGCGCCGCCGGCAGGCCGAGCAGCAGGCGGCCCGCGCCGCGGCGACGACGGCGGGGGCCGACGGCGACGGC
>NZ_QUAL01000249.1 GCF_003579925.1 Jiangella rhizosphaerae
CGGCTGCGGCACCGGCGAGCTGACGCAGCGGCTGATCGACGCCGGCGCCCGCGTCATCGGCCTGGACGCCGACCCCGCGATGATCGACGCCGCCCGCGAGCGGCTGGGCGACGCCGCCGAGCTGCGGGTCGCCGACGCGCACGACTTCACCGTCGACGAGCCCGTCGACGCCGTCGTCTCCAACGCCGCGCTGCACTGGATGCCGGCGCAGGTCGAGGTCCTGGGCTGCGTCTCCGACGCGCTGCGCGCCGGCGGCCGGT
Organism: Jiangella rhizosphaerae; assembly: GCF_003579925.1. Classification (GTDB taxonomy): domain Bacteria; phylum Actinomycetota; class Actinomycetes; order Jiangellales; family Jiangellaceae; genus Jiangella; species Jiangella rhizosphaerae. The sequence continues at coordinate 261 of NZ_QUAL01000249.1, forward strand.
TCGTCGCCGAGATGGGCGCCACCGGCAACGTCGCGTCCATCACGGCCGCCGTCGACCGCGCCTGCCGCGAGGTGGGCCTGCCCGACCGCACGTGGCCGTGGTTCTTCAACTCGCCGGCCGAGTACGCCGCCATGCTCGAGGACGCCGGGCTGGAGATCCGCCAGCTCGACTTCTACGACCGGCCGACCAAGCTGACCGGCCCCGACGGCCTGCGGAAGTGGCTGGAGATGTTCGCCTCCGCGCAGGTCGAGGGGCTGCCCGAGGAGGTGCTGGCACGAGCGGAGGAGATCGCCCGGCCGGCTCTGTGGCACGACGACGCCTGGTGGGCCGACTACCGCCGGCTGCGCTTCCGGGCGGTGAAGCTCTGATGGCGGTCCTCGAGCTGCTGCCGGCCGTCGACGTCGCCGACGGCCAGGCCGTGCGCCTGGTCCAGGGCGAGGCCGGCTCCGAGACGTCCTACGGCGACCCGCTGGAGGCGGCGCTGGCCTGGCAGAGCGCCGGCGCGCCCTGGGTGCACCTGGTCGACCTCGACGCCGCGTTCGGGCGCGGCTCGAACCGCGAGCTGCTCGCCGAGGTCGTCGGCCGGCTGGACGTCGACGTCGAGCTGTCCGGCGGCATTCGCGACGACGAGTCGCTGGCCGCCGCGCTCGCGACCGGCTGCCGGCGGGTCAACCTCGGCACCGCGGCGCTGGAGGACCCTGAGTGGACGGCGTCGGCCATCGCCCGTTACGGCGACCGCGTCGCCGTCGGGCTGGACGTGCGGGGCACCACGCTGGCCGCCCGCGGCTGGACCCGCGAGGGCGGCGACCTGTGGGAGGTGCTCGAGCGGCTCGACCGCGACGGCTGCGCCCGCTACGTCGTCACCGACGTCACCAAGGACGGCACGCTGCGCGGCCCCAACCTCGACCTGCTCCGCGAGGTCTGCGCGCGGACGTCGAAGCCGGTGGTGGCCTCGGGCGGGGTCTCCAGCCTCGACGACGTCGCCGCGCTGCGCTCGCTCGTCCCGCTGGGCGTCGAGGGCGCGATCATCGGCAAGGCGCTGTACGCCGGCCAGTTCACGCTGGAGGAGGCGCTGAAGGTGGCGACGTCTTGAGCGTCGCGGTCCGCGTCATCCCCTGCCTCGACGTCGACGCCGGCCGCGTCGTCAAGGGCGTGCGGTTCACCGACCTGCGCGACGCCGGCGACCCGGTCGAGCTGGCCGCCGCCTACGGTGCCGAGGGCGCCGACGAGCTGGTGTTCCTCGACATCACCGCGTCCTCGGACGACCGGTCCACCACGTACGACGTCGTCTCGCGCACGGCCGAGCAGGTGTTCATCCCGCTGACCGTCGGCGGCGGCGTCCGCTCCGTCGACGACGTCGACCGCCTGCTGCGCGCCGGCGCCGACAAGGTCGGCGTCAACACCGCCGCCGTCGCCCGGCCCGAGCTGGTCGCCGAGATCGCGCAGCGGTTCGGCAACCAGGTGCTCGTGCTGTCGGTC
>NZ_QUAL01000248.1 GCF_003579925.1 Jiangella rhizosphaerae
CCGGTCCCGCGACCACGCCGCGACGCTGCTGCGCAGGGCCGCCATCCGCCGGCTGGCGGCCACGGCCCACCTCCCGGGCGGCATCGCCGCGGAGGCCGGGCCCGACGCCGTCGACGCCCTGGTCACGACGCTCGCCACCCGCACCGGCCGCCCGGCCGCGGAGATCGCCGCGCTGCTGGCCGGCCCGCCGCCGGCCGACGACGCCGCCCTGGTGCGGCTGGCCGACGACCTCGACACCCTGGAGGCCGGAGGGTTGGGCAATACCGACGGGCGATGGGGGGCCGAAGGTCCCCCTGAGCCCTCGGTCCAAGGGCGAATGCCGTCTGGAGAGAGCTCGTGATCCATGGCATGACCCGACTTCTGAATGTCGCTGCCGCTGTCCCCCGGGCCACCGGCACGTCGCCCACCGGAAAGGATCCCCGTCCATCGTGACCGACGCGTCCACCGAGCAGACCCCACCGCCGCCCAGCCGCGCCGCCGACCCCGGCGAGCACGCGCGGGCCGCGCTCACCGCCGTCCGCCAGGAGGTCGCGAAGGCCGTCGTCGGGCAGGACGCCGTGGTCAGCGGCCTGGTCATCGGGCTGCTCTGCCGCGGCCACGTCCTCCTCGAGGGCGTGCCCGGCGTCGCGAAGACGCTGCTGGTCAGGGCGCTCGCGGCGACACTGCGGGTCGAGACCAAGCGGGTCCAGTTCACCCCCGACCTCATGCCCGGCGACATCACCGGCTCGCTGGTGTACGACGCCCGGACGGCGGAGTTCTCCTTCGCCGAGGGCCCCGTCTTCACCAACCTGCTGCTCGCCGACGAGATCAACCGCACGCCCCCGAAGACCCAGGCCGCCCTGCTGGAGGCGATGGAGGAGCGGCAGGTCTCCGTCGACGGCCAGCCGCGCGCCCTGCCCGACCCGTTCCTCGTCGCCGCCACGCAGAACCCGGTCGAGTACGAGGGCACCTACCCGCTGCCCGAAGCGCAGCTCGACCGCTTTCTGCTCAAGCTGACCGTGACGGTGTCCGAGCGCGACGACGAGATCGCGGTGCTGCGCCGGCACGCCGACGGCTTCGACCCGCGCGACCTGGCGGCCGCCGGCGTCCAGGCGGTCGCCGGCCCGGCCGACGTCGCGGCCGCGCGCGAGGCGGTCGCCGCCGTCCGGGTCGAGCCCGACGTGCTCGGCTACATCGTCGACGTCTGCCGGGCCACCCGCACGTCGCCGTCGGTGCAGCTGGGGGTGTCGCCGCGCGGCGCGACGGCGCTGCTGAAGACGGCGCGCGCGTGGGCCTGGCTGTCCGGGCGCGGGTTCGTGACGCCCGACGACGTCAAGGCGCTGGCCCGGCCGACGCTGCGGCATCGGCTGACGCTGCGGCCCGAGGCGGAGATGGAGGGCGTCACCGCCGACTCCGTGCTCGAGACGGTGCTGGCCACGGTCCCCGTCCCCCGCTGATGGTCCTGACGGGGCGGGTCGCGGCGCTGGCGGCCATCGGCGCGGTGGTCGTGGCGGCGGCGGCGCCGTCGTGGGCGGGCATCGCCGGCGTCACCGGGGCCGTGCTCGCGTTGGTGCTGGTGGACGTCGTGCTGGCCGGCTCGACGCGGGCGCTGCGGCTGTCGCGCGACGGCGACCGCACCGCGCGGCTCGGCACGACGGCGACGGTGCGGCTGAGTATCCGCAACGACGGCCGGCGCCGGGTCCGCGGCCTGCTGCGCGACGCCTGGCCGCCGTCCGCCGGCGTCGTCGCCGACCGCGTCGCCGTCGAC
>NZ_QUAL01000250.1 GCF_003579925.1 Jiangella rhizosphaerae
CCCGCGAGGCGCTCGAGATCGGTGACGGCCAGGTCGTCGAGATCACGCCCGACGACGTCACGCTCACCGACTTCTTCGGCAACGCGGTCGAGGAGAAGCGGTTCCACGTCGACTGGGACGCGTCGGCCGCCGAGAAGGACGGCTACGACTACTTCATGCTCAAGGAGATCGCCGAGCAGCCCAAGGCGGTCGCCAACACCCTGCTCGGCCGCGTCGGCAAGGACGGCCTGCTGTCGCTGGACGAGATGCGGCTGTCCGACGACGAGCTGCGCGAGGTCGACAAGGTCGTGGTCGTGGCCTGCGGCACCGCCTACCACGCGGGCATGGTCGCCAAGTACGCCATCGAGCACTGGACCCGGCTGCCCTGCGAGGTCGAGCTGGCCAGCGAGTTCCGCTACCGCGACCCCGTCGTCGACCGCCAGACGCTGGTCATCGCGATCAGCCAGTCCGGCGAGACGATGGACACCCTGATGGCGCTGCGCTACGCCCGCGAGCAGGGCGCCCGCGTGCTGGCCATCTGCAACACCAACGGCGCCACCATCCCGCGCGAGTCCGACGCCGTTCTGTACACCCACGCGGGCCCCGAGGTCGCCGTCGCGTCCACCAAGGCGTTCCTCACGCAGATGATCGCCTGCTTCCTGGTCGGCCTCTACCTCGGCCAGGTCCGCGGCACCAAGTGGGGCGACGAGATCCGCTCCGTCGTCCGCGACCTCTCCGACCTGCCGGCCAAGGTCGACCTCGTCCTCGAGACCATGGAGCCGGTCCGCGAGCTGGCCCGGCTGCTGTCGAACTCGACGTCGGTGCTGTTCCTCGGCCGCCACGTCGGCTACCCGGTGGCCCTCGAGGGCGCGCTCAAGCTCAAGGAACTCGCCTACATGCACGCCGAGGGGTTCGCCGCCGGCGAGCTCAAGCACGGCCCCATCGCGCTGGTCGAGGAGGGCGTGCCGATCATCGTCGTCGTCCCGTCGCCCAAGGGCCGCTCGGTGCTGCACGACAAGATCGTCAGCAACATCCAGGAGGTCCGCGCCCGCGGCGCCCGCACCATCGTCATCGCCGAGGAGGGCGACGAGGACGTCGTGCCGTACGCCGACCACCTCATCCGGGTGCCGGAATGCCCCGTGCTGCTGCAGCCGGTCGTCTCGACGGTGCCGCTGCAGGTGTTCGCCTGCGAAATGGCGAGTGCGAGGGGCTTCGACGTCGACCAGCCGCGGAACCTGGCGAAGTCGGTGACGGTCGAGTAGGGGTGCTGTGGGCGGCGGGGTCGGTGATGCCGGCCCCGCCCGCCTCGCTCGTTCCTCGCTCGGACGCCCGAGCCTACCCCTGCCGGCATCACCGACCCCGCCGCGTGCCCCTCGTTCTCTTCGTCGTCTTCCGGTTCCGCTGCTGGTCTTCGGCGAAGCCCGGTGGAGAGTGTGGTCGCTGGGGTGCTCTCTGGGGAGGTGCCGTCAGCGCTCGTGGTCGTCGTGCCCGGGGTCTGCGACGTCGGGTGGGCCGAGGGTTTCGGTGAGCGGTCCGGCGTGGGCCGGTTTCTTCTCGGCCAGGCCCGCGACCTCGGGGAACTTGAGGTCGAAGGCCGGGCGTTCGCTGCGCACCCGCGGTAGCGAGGTGAAGTTGTGCCGCGGCGGAGGGCACGAGGTGGCCCACTCCAGCGAGTTGCCGAAGCCCCAGGGGTCGTCGACCTGGACCTTCGGCGCCAGCCGGCTCTGCCACACATTCCACAGGAACGGCAGCGTCGACGCCGCCAGCACGAAGGCGAACACCGAGG
>NZ_QUAL01000251.1 GCF_003579925.1 Jiangella rhizosphaerae
CGGCCGCCCAGCCGGCGCTCCACCGCGGCACGTGCGCGAGCCGGACGCCGTCGCCGCCGGCCCGCGCGGTGTACGGCAGCACGCGCCGCGGCCCGGCCGATCGCACCGACGTGTGCGGGTCGCGCAGCCGGGCGACCCACCGCTGCAGGTCGGTGAGCCCCGCGACGTTCCGGTGCCGCTGGACGAGGCCGGGCCAGTCGATGCCGCGCAGCTCGAACGCCGGGTACGTCCAGTCGACCTCCGCGGCCAGCCGCTCCGCCGCCTCAGCCCACGTGCGGGCCGGCCGCGGTGTGAGGACGCCGTCGGCGCCGGTGCGGACCGCCGTGCGCAGCAGGCTCAGCGCGACCCCCGCGTCGTCGCCCGCGATCACCACGACGACGTCGCCGGCCAGCTCGACGGCGGGCCCGGTCGCAGGCGGCTGGGGCCGGCCCCTCGCGTGCCGCCAGGCGGCCAGCTCCGGATGCGCCGCGCCCGGCAGGTCGAGGAACAGCCGCGGGCCGTCGCCGTCGCGGGATGCGGCGGAGCGGCGGACCCGCACCGGCGCCCCCAGCTCGGCGGCGAACTCGGCGGCCTCGCGGGTGACCAGCTCCGCCAGGTGCTCGTGGCCGTCGTCGGGCAGCACCAGCCAGGCGAGCTCGGCGCCGGCGAACGGTCGGGGGTCCACCCGCCTATTCTCGGGGGATGGTCGCCTCCGTCGCCGTGCTGTCCGACGTCCACGGAGCGCTGCCGGCCCTCGACGCCGTGCTCGCCGAGCCCGACGTCGCCGCTGCCGAGCGGATCGTGCTGACCGGCGACATCGCGGCGGGTCCGCTGCCGGTCCAGACCCTCGACCGGCTCGTCGCCGAGGGCGATCGCGTCGTCTGGGTGCGGGGCAACGCCGACCGCGAGCTGGTCGCCGTCGCCCGGGGCGGGAGGTCGGACATCGACGTGTCCGACTGGGCGGGACGCCAGCTGCGGCCCGATCAGGTGCAGCTGCTGGACCGCCTGCCGCACCCGGTCACCGTCGACGTCGACGGGTTCGGGCCGGTGCTGTTCTGCCACGGCACACCGCGCGACGACGACGAGGTCGTGCTGGTCGACAGCTCGCTGGACCGGTGGACCGAGGTCCTGTCGACGGTGCCCGGCGACGTGCGCACCGTCGTCTGCGGCCACACCCACATGCCGTTCCAGCGGCTGGTCGACCGCCGGCTGGTGGTGAACCCGGGCAGCGTCGGCATGCCCTACGGCCGGCCCGGCCCGCACTGGGCGCTCCTGCGTGACGGCATCGTCACGCTGCGGCACACGGCCGCCGACCCGCACGCGCTGGCCGACGCCGTCGTCGCGGCGAGCTCCTACCCGGGCGCGGCGGCATGGGCGGACGCCTACGCGCGCACCGTCCACTCCGACGCCGAGGCGCTGGCGGTGTTCGCACCGCGCGACGGCCGCCGGACGGAGCGACGGTGACCCGGCGGTAGCATCGGGCGGAATCGACTGAACGAGCGACCTCAGGAGAACCGTGACCAGCATTGCCCTGTCCTCCGCCGCGCCCGCGGGCCTCAAGGTCGACGCCGTCGTCGTCGGTGTGGCCCCGGGCGACGACGGCGTCGTCCTGCTGCCGGGCAGCGAATCCCTCGACAAGGCCCTGAAGGGCTCGCTGGCGACGGTGTTGAAGCAGCTCGGCGCCACCGGGAAGGCCGACGAGGTCACGAAGCTGCCGTCGATGGGCGCCGCGAAGGCCGGCCTGGTGGTCGCCGTCGGGACCGGTCCGCTCGCCGAGGCCGGGACGCCCGCCCGGCACGAGTCGCTGCGCCGCGCCGCCGGCGCCGCCG
>NZ_QUAL01000252.1 GCF_003579925.1 Jiangella rhizosphaerae
CCCGGCGCTGGCCGCCGCGGTGACCGAGCCGCACGTGGAGATCCACCCCGATCTCGCCGGGCGGAGCGGACTGGCCGACGGCGACCTGGTGCGGGTGGTCAGCCGGCGCGGCGACGCCGTCGGACGGGTCCGGCTGACCACGACGATCCGGCCCGACACCGTGTTCATGCCGTTCCACTGGGGCGGCGAGCAGGCGGTGAACCGGGTGACGAACCCCGCGCTCGACCCGGTGTCGCGGATGCCGGAGTTCAAGGTCTGCGCCGTGCGGCTCGAGCGGGTGATGTCGTGACGAGGGTCGTCGTCGTGGGGCACGGTATGGCCGGCGCCCGGTTCGTGCAGGAGCTGCGCGCCCGCGACCTGTCCCGCCGGTTCGAGGTCACGGTCCTCGGCGCGGAGCAGGAGGCCGCCTACAACCGGGTGCTGCTGTCGTCGGTGCTGGCCGGCTCGCTCACGCCGGCGGAGATCGAGACGGTGCCGTCGGCCTGGTACGCCGCCGAGGACGTCGAGCTGCGCACCGGCGTCGAGGTGGCCGCGATCGATCGCCGGCACCGCCGCGTGCTGACGACGGCCGGCGAGCACGTCCCCTACGACCACCTGGTGCTCGCCACCGGCAGCCGGCCGTGGGTGCCGCCGATCGACGGGCTGGTCGGCGACGACGGCGAGCTGGACCGCGACGTCGTGGTCTTCCGCACGCTGGGCGACTGCCGGACCATGCTGTCCCGGCTGGACCGGGTGCGCTACGCGGTGGTGCTGGGCGGCGGGCTGCTCGGCCTCGAAGCGGCCCGCGGGCTGGCCGGCCGCGGCGTCGACGTCGAGGTCGTGCACCCTGCGGACCGGCTGATGGAGCGACAGCTCGACCTCGACGCCGGCCGCGTCCTGGCCCGCACGCTGCGCGAGCTGGGCGTCCGGGTGCGGCTCAATGCGCAGGCGGTCCGGTTCACCGACGGCTGGGGCGGCGGCGGGCGCGGCCTGCGGCTCGACGACGGCACCCGGCTGCCGGCCGACCTCGTGGTCGTCGCCTGCGGCGTCCGGCCGAACACCGGGCTGGCGGCGGCGGCCCGGCTGGAGGTCGGCCGGGCGATCGTCGTCGACGACACCATGACGTCGGTGACCGACCCGGCCATCCATGCCATCGGCGAGTGCGCGCAGTACGACGGCCAGGTGTACGGGCTGGTCGCGCCGGCGTGGGAGCAGGCCGCGGTGCTGGCCGACGCGCTCACCGGCGGGTCCGCGCGGTACGGTGGCTCGGCGGTCGTCACCCGGCTCAAGGCGGCCGACGTCGACCTCGCGGCGATGGGCGAGACCGACGTCGACGAGTTCGCCGACGACCTCGAGGTCCTGCGCTTCGCCGACCCGGCCCGCGGCACCTACCAGAAGGTCGTCATCCGCGACGACCGCGTCACCGGCGCGATCATGCTCGGCGGCCCGGAGACCGTCGGCACCGTCACGCAGCTGTTCGACCGCGCGGCGCCGGTGCCGGCCGACCGGCGCGCGCTGATCTTCCCCGGCGTGGTCGACGCGGGGGCCGCGCTGGACCCCGCCGACGTGCCCGACGACCACACCGTCTGCCGGTGCAACGGCGTCACGGCCGGCCGCATCCGCGCCGCCTGCGAGGCCGGCGCGGACACCGTCACCGACGTGGCCGCCACCACCCGCGCGACCACCGGCTGCGGCGGCTGCCGGTCCGACGTCGCCGCGCTGCTCGCGTCCCGATCGACCGTGGAGGTTCCCGCATGAGAAGCCCTATGTCAAGCCGGCTCCGGTTGATCTTGGTTGAGGAGTTGTTGGAGGGCGCGGTGGCGGGTGGGGTC
>NZ_QUAL01000253.1 GCF_003579925.1 Jiangella rhizosphaerae
CGTCGCCTCCGCAGCGCCCGCCGGGAGCGCCCGTGGCACAGCGCCCGCCGCCCGCGTCGCGGCGCCCGCCGGCGCTCCCGCGCCAGTCGGTGACGCCGAGGCGAGCTGCCGAGCTGGGATGGCGGCACGGACGGGACGATCCGGACCGGACGAGCTCCCCGACCCGCGGCGGTGGACGGCACGGCTGGCCCGGTCGGCGCTGGAGTGCCTGCACGGCCGGCGCCCGGTGCAGCAGCTGGTCCGCTGGACCGCGGAGCCGGTCTACCGCGACCTGACCCGCAGGGCGGTCGCGCAGGAGGCGGCGTCGGCCGAGCGGCCACGGATCCGGGCGCTGCGGGTCTGCCGCGTCACCCCCTCCGTGGCCGAGGCGAGCGTCGTGGTGCAGCTGGGACCGACGACGCGGGCCGTGGTGCTGCGTCTCGAGGCCGACGACGGCCGGTGGTTGTGCACCGCGTTCGACCTCGTGGAGCCCCACCCCGCCGGCCGCGGGAAACGCGGCGCGAGCCGCCCGAGGAGCCGCGGCGCCACCACCACTGGCACCGGCTGACCTCGGGCGTCCCGCGCGGCGGGCAGGGTCAGCGTGCCGCCCAGGCCTCCTCGAACGCCACCGCGTACCCCGCCTGGCCGTTCACCGTCGGATGGAAGGAGTCGCGCACGAAGGACGACACGATGTCCCACTGCGGCCGGTACGGCGACGCGCTCGCGGTGGCCGGCGCAGTCGGCTCGGTCGAGTCGGTCCACGAGATCTTCAGCCCGTAGAGCCAGTCGCCGGGGGCGTTGGCGCACGCCTCGTGACCGTCGAAGACGGCGGCGACCTCGTCGGAGGCCGACTCGACGCCGGCCTCGGCGGCGGCGCCGTCGATGACGTCGTTGAGCAGCATGCCCAGCCGGCGGATCATCTGCCGCTCGGACGTCGACAGCAGGCCGGTCAGGGCGGGGCAGTCGCTGCGCACCGCGGGGTCGGGGACGAGCATCGGGTAGCCGCCGACGATCACCTCGTCGCCGGGCGCGGCCGCCTGGACGGCGTCGTAGAGCTGGACGAGCGGCTGGTGCAGGCCGCTGATGAGCGCGGAGAGCTCGGCCTCGCGGCGGGTACACGACACGAACGACACCAGGCAGTTCACCAGTTCGTCGGCGAACCCGGCGTCGTTGCCGCCCACCGTGACGGTGATCAGCCGGTCGCCGGCACCCGGGATCGCGGCCAGCTGCTGCACCTGCTGGGCCACGTCGGGAATCGCGGCGCCGGAACAGGCCAGGAGCGTCCGGTCGGTCACGGCGTTGCCGAAGACCAGGTTGTTCCACGCCTGTGGCGTGCGGTCGCAGTCGTCGAGGTAGCCGCCGGCGCCCAAGCCCGACGAGTACGAGTCGCCCAGGGTGACGACGGCCGACGGCACGTCGTCCGCCGCCTCCGCCGTTTCCGTCGCCGACGCGTCCGCCGCCGCGCCGATGGCCGCGCCCACGAGCACGACGGCCGCCACACCGAGCGTGACGGCCGTGCGGGCGATGGAGCGAGGGGATCGCTGGTGGTGGGTGGTCGAGGTACGAGTCATGAGCGCTGCGCGGCCGGTCGCGGCCGCTCCTCCCATCCGCCGTCCGGGAATTGTGACACTCGGCATCACCAAGCGTCACAATGGACGATAGCGGACGGATGCCGCATGCGGGACACATTCCCGCAACAATGACCGCACCGTCGCCCCCAGCGCCCCTCACGAAGTTGATCTTGGCGTAATGCCGCCATCTTTCGGACAAATCGCCCAGGATTGGCGGCTTTACTCCAAGATCTCTCTGTCAGGATCTTGTGTGCCGGGGTGCTGCTCGACGGGGCGGGGTGCCGGTGTGAGCGTCGGGTGAC
>NZ_QUAL01000255.1 GCF_003579925.1 Jiangella rhizosphaerae
ACCTCGACTTCGGCACCTACGTGTGGGTCGAGATCGCCGCGCCGCGGGGCTACGAGCTGCCCGGCGACGTCGTCAGCGACCCGGTCGTCATCGACGCGTCGAACGCCGGCGGCGAGATCACCCGGGCCGTCTACCGCGACCCGCGGCTGCTGTCGGAGCTGAGCGTCCACAAGGTCGCCGAGGACACCGGCGAGTCGCTGCCCGGCGCGGTGTTCGACCTGGTGCTCGCCGGCGGCGACGTCGTGGTCGGCACCTGCACGACCGGCGACGACGGCCTGTGCACCGTCGGTGACCTCGACTTCGGCGACTACTACTGGGTCGAGGTGGCGGCGCCGGACGGGTACCTGCTGCCGGACGACGTGACCAGCGACATCGTGTCGATCACGGCCGAGAACGCGGGCACGCAGATCGCCGCGGTGACGTTCGTCGACCCGCCGGCCGAGGAGCCGCCGACGCCGACGTCCACGCCGACCCCGTCGCCCACCCCGAGCGGGACGCCGTCGCCGACGCCCACCCCGGACGAGCCGGACCTGCCCGACACCGGCCTGGGTGAGCCGCCGCGGCTGGTCGCCCTGGTCGCGGCCGCCGCGCTCGCCGTGGGCGCCGCACTGCGGTGGCGGTGGCGCCGGACGTCCTGATCGGCCCGCGATGCGGGGGGTTCAGCCGGTGGCGGCCGGAATCAGGACGACCGCGTCGGCGAGCTCCGCGGCGAGCGCTTCGTCGAGGGTGGCGAGCACGCCACCGTTGGCCGAGGCCAGACTGGCCAGGTAGGCGTCGGTCACCTGGCGGGGGCCACGGACGTGGTCGAGGCTCGCATCCCGGTAGGAGAGCGAGTCCGGCCAGAACTCGCATCTCGACATGCCGCGCACTTCCCGGAGCACGGCCGCCGCCGAGTGGGTAGCCTCCCCGAGCCGGATCAGGAACCGGATCAACGCGCCCTCGACGATGGGGCACACCGCGAACCGGTCGATGCCGGCGGCCCAGCGGGAGGCGCGTTCGTGGTGCTCGTGTTCGGCAACGGTGAGGGCGATCAGGACATTCGCGTCCAGCAGGTACGTCGTCACTCGTCGCCCAGCACCTCGGCGACGTCCTCGGAGCTGATTCGCCGGCCGACGCTCACCACCGGGAAACCGGACCGTTCATCGGTGCTGATCGTGAGCGGTTCGTCGAGTTGGCTGAGACCTCGCGCGGTCAACTCGGCCAGGGTGGCCGAGAGCGACTGGCCGCGCGCCTTGGCGAGCGCGGAAGCACGCCGGTGCACGGCAGGGGGGAGATCGACGGTCGTCCGCACGGCTGCATCATAGCAACATCATTGGTGATGCGCCCATGCGGCTTCAGGCTCTCGCAGAGCGCGGCTAGCGTGGAAGCGTGCCGAATCGCCTGGCGTCTGCGACCAGCCCGTACCTCCTGCAGCACGCGGACAACCCCGTGGACTGGTGGGAGTGGGGCGACGACGCGTTCGCGGAGGCGCGGCGCCGCGACGTCCCCGTCCTGCTGAGCGTCGGGTACGCCGCCTGCCACTGGTGCCACGTCATGGCGCACGAGTCGTTCGAGGACGAGCGGGTCGCCGCGTACCTCAACGCCCACTTCGTCGCCGTCAAGGTCGACCGCGAGGAGCGGCCCGACGTCGACGCCGTCTACATGGAGTCGGTGCAGGCGCTCACCGGGCAGGGCGGCTGGCCGATGACGGCGTTCCTCACGCCCGACGGCAAACCGTTCTACGCGGGCACGTACTTCCCGCCACAGCCGCGGCACGGGCTGCCGTCGTTCAGTCAGCTGCTGCAGGCGGTCGACGAGGCGTGGACGCGGCGGCGCGGCGACGTGACGGAGTCGGCGCAGCGCATCGGGGCGGCGCTCGGCGGCGGCGCGCGCGTCGGGTCCGGCGACGGGCCGCCCGGAGCCGACCGGCTCGATGC
>NZ_QUAL01000254.1 GCF_003579925.1 Jiangella rhizosphaerae
CGCCCGCCGTTCGGCCGCCGTGCCGAACGCCAGGGCGGTCCCGACGACCAGCGGGACGCCGAGCAGCACGAGGTCGGCCCGGCCGAGCGCCAGGCCGGCCGCCGCGAGCACCGCCGGCAGCAGCAGCGAGCGGGCCAGCGCCGGGCTGGCCCGCCAGACGTAGTCGCGGGTCATCGGCCCGACGCCGGGCCGGGAACCTGGCCGAGCACCTCGGTGACGATGTCCGCGGTGCGCAGCCGGGTGGTCCACGCTTCCGGGGTGAGCGTCAGCCGGTGCGCCAGCGCTGGCACCGCGACCTCCTTGACGTCCTCGGGGAGCACGTAGTCGCGGCCGTCCAGCACCGCCAGCGCCCGGGCGGTGAGCAGCAGGGCCAGCGACCCGCGCGGGGAGGCGCCCACCTCGACGGCGCGCTGCCGGCGGGTCGCGGCGGCGAGGTCGACGCAGTACGCGACGACGGACGGGTCGGCGTCGACGCTCTCGACGCCGGCCTGCAGCGCGCGCACCGTCTCGGCGTCGACCACCGCCGCGACGTCGGCCGCCTCCTGCCGCCGGGCGATGCGACGCGCCAGCACCTGCGCCTCGTCCGGCGGCTCGAGGTACCCGGCCGACAGCCGGAGCATGAACCGGTCCAGCTGCGCCTCCGGCAGCGGGTAGGTGCCCTCGTACTCGACGGGGTTGGACGTCGCGAGCACGTGGAACGGCCGGGGCAGTGCGAACGTCCGGCCCTCCACCGTCACCTGCCGCTCCGCCATCGCCTCCAGCAGCGCCGACTGCGTCTTCGGCGGCGTCCGGTTGATCTCGTCGGCCAGCAGCAGGCCGGCGAAGACCGGGCCGGGCCGGAAGCCGAACTCGCGGGAGCCGGGATCCCAGACGAACGACCCGGTGACGTCGCCGGGCAGCAGGTCGGGCGTGCACTGCAGGCGGCGGAACTTCAGCCCCAGCGCGGCGGCCAGGCTGCGCGCCGCCAGCGTCTTGCCCAGGCCCGGCACGTCCTCGAACAGCACGTGTCCGCCGGCCAGGATCGCCGCCAGCGCCAGCCGCAGCGTCCGACGCATGCCGACCACGGCCGTGCCGACACCGTCGAGGACGGCCGACCCGACCCTGGCCACCTCGGCGATCGGGAGGGCGGTGCTGCTGGGCGTCGTCATGGTCGGGTTCCTCCGGAAGGTGCGTCGAGTCGTTCGATCGCGGTGACGACGGCGTCGACGTCGCTCAGGCTGGGCCGCAGCGCCTGCGCCGACAGCGCCGCGTGCACGTCCGGACCGAGCGCCTGGACCGCTCGCGGGTCGTCCCAGTCCAGGCCCAGGCGCCGCAACCGGGCCGCGGCGAGCGCGCGCAGCCGCTGCTGCCGCGCCGGGTCGTCGTCGTTCTCGAAGCGGCGCAGCCGGTTGGCCAGCCGCCAGACCTGTCCGGAGCCGCCGCCGGACGCCGGCCGCGGGCGGGCCGGCCAGGTCCCGTACCAGCCCGGCGGGATGCTCAGCACCGCCGCCGTCCCGGCCGCGACGCACGCCCCGATCAGCACCGGCCGCGGGCCTTGCACACCGAACACCCACGTGACCAGGCCGGCGGCCGCGCCGAGCAGCACCGCCCGGACGATCGCCCGGCGGCTCATCGGGTCCCCGCCGTGCCGAGCGTGCCGACCACCGTGTCCAGCGCCTGCCGGGCGGCCGCCACGTCGCCGGCGCCGAGGCCGGGGTGCACCGCGAACCGGGCCCGGTGATAGAGGCCGAGCAGGGTGGTGACGGCGTGCTCGTCGGCGTGGTGGCGGCGCAGCAGAGCCGCGGTGAACTCGGTGGGGGTCTGGACGGGGTCGCGGGGCGCGCCGCTGCCGGCCGCCGCCGACTCCAGTGCCAGCCAGGCCGCGATGACCGCCGCCGCGGCGTCCGGTGCCGGCCCGGCCAGCGCCGACGCGGCCG
>NZ_QUAL01000257.1 GCF_003579925.1 Jiangella rhizosphaerae
CGCCGCCCGCGACCGCCCGGTCCCGGCGCCGGCGCTGGCCGGCCAGCTGCGCCGCGCGGCCCAGGTCCCGGCCGAGCTGGACGACGAGGGCTGGGACCTGGTGGTGACGGTGGGCACGGACGCCCCGCAGGTCGCCGCCGCCGTCGCCCCGGCCGCGGAAACCGCGGCGGACGCCGGCCACCAGGTGATCCTGCAGGTCTCACGGTTCCCGTGGGGCGACGACCCCGCCGGCTGGCTGAAGGAGGTGGCGCTGGCCGCCGACGAAGCGGGGTTCGCGGGCCTGGCGCTGATGGACCACCTCATCCAGATCCCGCAGGTCGGGCGCGCGTGGGACCCGATCCCGGAGCCGTTCACGACGCTGGGCCTGCTGGCGGGCCTCGGCACCGGGCTGCGGCTCGGCCCGCTGTGCACGCCGGTGACGTTCCGGCCGGGCGGCGTCATCGCGAAGGCGGTCGCCACGCTCGACGTGCTCAGCGGCGGGCGGGCGTTCGTCGGCATCGGCGCCGGCTGGTTCGGCCGCGAGCACGACGTGCACGGGCTGCCCTTCCCCGGGCCGAGGGAGCGGCTGGACGAGCTGGAGCGCGCCATCGAGATCATGCGCGCGCTGTGGGCGCCGGGCACCAAGGCCTACTCCGGCACCCGCGCGCGGCTGCCTGAGACGACGTCCTACCCGCGGCCGGCCGGGCGGCCGGAGATCGTCGTCGGCGGGTCCGGCGACCGGTCGCTGCGCATCGCCGCCGAGCTCGGCGACGCCTGCAACCTGCGCACCGACCTCGACCTGGACGAGCGGCTGGCGGTGTTCGACAAGCACCGCGACCGGACCGGCCGCGACGTCGCCGTCACCGTCCTCGACCTGCCGATCGTCGGCCGCGACCGCGACGACGTCTGGCGCCGGGTCGAGCGGGCCCGCGGCAACGCCCCTGCGGCGGCCTACGCGCGCAAGCACCACGCGGCGACGGCCGAGCAGACGGCGGCGCGGTACCGGGAGCTGTTCGCGCGCGGCGTCCGCACCATCTTCGTCGCCGTCCAGGACCTCGCCTCGCCCGACGACGTCCGCGCGCTGGCGCCCATCGCGGCACCCTGACGCCGTCAGCGGAAGTCGCGCTCCAGCCAGGACGTCGGCGGCTGGTCCCGCACCAGCAGCACGAAGATGACCAGCAGCACGGCCAGTGCGGCCAGCACGAGCCAGTCGTCGCGCGTCCAGGGCTGTCGCGGCGGTCTCACGGCGCCAGCCCCAGCGCGCGTTCGAGCAGGTCGCACCAGGCCACGACGCCGGCCTCCGACGGGTGCACGCCGTCGGACAGCCAGTCGTCGGACAGGGCACCGGCCCAGTCGACGACCACGAGGTTCGAGTGCCGCTCCGCCAGCGCCCGCAGCTGGTCGTTGAGCCAGTCCGAATGGTGCCGGTCGGCCCAGCGCTGCTCCGCGCCGCCGCTCCAGCGGTCGACGTGGACGGTGAGCCAGTACACCGGGCGGCCGTCGGCGGCGGCCAGCACGCGCTCCACCTGCCGCCACCACTCCAGCGGCGCGAAGACGTCGTTCGCGCCGCTCACGACGACGATCCCGCGGTCGGGGATCAGCCCGGCGTTGTCGACGATCCAGTCCGTCGCCGGCTCCGTCGGGCGGCCGGGGTGGGCGTTGACGGCGACCGGCAGGCCGTGCTCCGCACCGGCGCGGACGGCGAGCTCGTACGCCGTCGCCTGGGCGATCGAGTCGCCCACGACCAGCAGGCCGTCGGCGTCGCGGACCCGGCGGAACTGGCGCGGCGTGCTGATGGACGGCGTGCGCTGCCGCCACTCCCCCAGCGTGCCGGCGCCCGCGACGGTCCGGTCCTCGGTGAGCGCCGGCGGCAGCGCGTCGGCGCCGATCGGCCGCGCGGCCAGCGGTGAGGGCGCGGCCAGCACGACGTCGCCGCC
>NZ_QUAL01000256.1 GCF_003579925.1 Jiangella rhizosphaerae
CGGCCATGGTGGCGCCACCGCCGACGGTGACCGTCCGGGCGGCCGGGGTCGCGGGCGAACGCCACGGCCAGGGCCACGCCGGCCCGGTCGGCGCACTGCACGATCAGGCTCGGGCGGCGGTCGATCATCGCGTTGAAGATGGTCCGGGCATCGTCGTAGCCCGGGGAGTCCGGTGTCAGCAGCTCGCCGGCCAGCAGCGAGCGCAGACCGTCGTACGTCGCGTCGTCGCGAATGTCCGTCATCGTTCTGCCCCCCACAACGAATGACTGGGGCCGAACGTACGCCTGCCGCGCACGCGTGACAATGGATGATCGACCGGCGACCCGGCCGGCCCGCTCCGCCCGAGAGGACCCACCCTGAGCACCGCGCCGCACCAGCAGCTTCCCGCCGTCCAGCGGCTCCGCGTCCGGTTCGCCAAGCGCGGACGGCTGCGGTTCACCAGCCACCGCGACTTCCAGCGCGCGTTCGAGCGGGCGTTGCGCCGCGCCGACGTGCCGATGGCCTGGTCACAGGGGTTCACGCCGCACCCGCGGGTGTCCTACGCCGGCGCCGCGCCCACCGGTGCGGCCAGCGAGGCCGAGTACCTCGAGCTGGCGGTCACCCGGGTCTGCGACCCCGAGCAGGTACGGGCCGCGCTGGACGCCGCCCTCCCGCCGGGCCTGGACATCGTCCAGGTCGTCGAGGCCGGTCCCGGAGCGCTGGCCGACCGGCTCCAGGCCTCCAGCTGGGCCATCCAGCTGCCCGGCGCGATCCCCGAGCAGGCCGCCGCGGCCGTGACGGAGTTCCTGGCGGCCGCCTCGGTGCCGGTGGAGCGGCTGACGAAGAACGGCGTACGGCAGCTGGACCCGCGGGCTGCCGTACTGCGGCTGACGGCCGACACCGCCGCCGACCCCGTCACCCTGCGCGCGGTGGTGCGGCACCAGTCGCCCACCGTGCGGCCCGACGAGGTGCTGGCCGGGCTGCGCATCGTGGCCGGGTTCACCCCGCCGCAGCCGCCACGCGCCGTCCGGCTGGCGCAGGGGGCGTGGGACGACGACGCCGGAGTGCTGGCCGACCCGCTCGCCGACGCGCCCGGGCGTCACGACACGTGACATGACGTGACGTGATCTACGGCACACGGTAAGGCGTCGGCGCTGAGCTGCGGCGATGCGGTGCCGACGGCTGCGGCCGGGCGGGTCCGGGGCGGCCGCCGTCACGGTTTCGGGGCGGACATGTGCGATACTCGGAACTGGTCGGGCGGTACACGCCGCCCGGTCCGACGACGTCCTCGCCGACGTCCCGTGTGGTCGACCGCGGTCGCCGCGGAGACGCTCGGCACGCTGGGCCCGCCAGGCGGACCAGCCGCGAGGCGCCCCGTCCAGGGTGCGCCGCCGCGGCGGACGCTGAGCACGGCCCGACGACGCACAGGTCCGGTGGACGTCGCCGATCACAGGCTTTCTCCACCTGTGGCGGCCGTAGCCCGGGCGCTCCAGGTGGCCCGATGCAGTGCCCCGGCAGATGGGCGGCAGCGCGCCGAGCGAGGCGCGGCGCCCCATCCCCGGGCCGACAGGAGTGCACCACATGCAGGAAGACACCCCCGGCTCGTCCGGAGATACCAGCTCGCCAGCGCCGGCTTCGGCCGACCCCATCGGCACCGAGCCGGCCCAGCCGCGTCGGCGCCGCGCCTCCAGCCGAGCCGCCGGCCCGCCGGCCGCCGAGCCCACGTTGCACGACGCCGGTGAGCCGGCGACCAGCGACGACGCCCCGGCCGCGCCGGCACGGAAGACGGCGAAGAAGGCCGCGGCCAAGAAGACGGCCGCGAAGAAGACCGCCAAGAAGGCCCCGGCGAAGAAGGCCGCCAGCCGCAAGGCGGCCGCCGCCGAGGCCGGCGCCGGGCTGCTCGCCGTCGAGGACCCCGTCGCCGAGGCCGCCGCGGCGGAGGCCGCCG
>NZ_QUAL01000258.1 GCF_003579925.1 Jiangella rhizosphaerae
GACGGCGCGCGGCCGGTCGCCCGGGGTGAGCGCCGCGAGGGCCTCGGCCGCCGCGCCGTCGGCGCGGCGCACCTGGGCGCCCCAGCCGGCGATGTCGCGCAGGGCCGGGTCGATGACGCGCAGCGCGTCGGGATCGTCGAGCGAGCCGTCGAAGAACACAGCGGGGCTACTCCAGTGAGGAAGCTACGAGCGCGTGCGGGCCTGGTCGGCCAGCAGCACCGGGATGTCGTCGCGGACGGGGTAAGCGCGCGGGCAGCCGGTGCACAGCAACTCGCCGGCGGCGTCGTCGGGTTCCAGCGCGCTGTGACAGACCGGGCAGGCGATGACCTGCAGCAGCGTCGGATCGAGCCTCATGCGGCCCCCTCCCCCGTCCCGCGGACCACCCGCAGGACGTCGTCGCGCACCCGCTCCATGACGGCGCGGTCGGCGCCCTCGACGTTGAGCCGCAGCAGCGGCTCGGTATTGGACGGGCGCAGGTTGAACCACCACATCGGCGTGCCGGTGAACTCGACGGTGAGGCCGTCGAGTTGGTCGGTGACGACGTCGGGGGCCTTGCCGAACGCCTCCTCGACCCGCGCGGTGACGGCCTCGGCGTCGTCGACGGTGCTGTTGATCTCGCCCGATGCGACGTACCGCTCGTACGGCGCCAGCAGCTGCGACAGCGGCCGGCCGGCGGCGTCGGCGCGCAGCGCGGCCAGCGTGTGCAGCGCGGCGAGCATGCCGGAGTCGGCGCGCCAGAAGTCGCGGAAGTAGAAGTGGCCGGAGTGCTCACCGCCGAAGACGGCGCCGGTCTCGGCCATCGTCTGCTTGATCAGCGAGTGGCCGACCCGGGTGCGCACCGGCGTGCCGCCGTGCTCGGCGATGATCTCGGGAACCGCCTTCGACGTGATGAGGTTGTGCACGACGCGGGCGCCCGGCGAGCGTTCCAGCTCGCGGACGGCGATCAGCGCGGTCAGCGCCGACGGCGACACCGGCTCGCCCCGATCGTCGACGACGAAGCAGCGGTCGGCGTCGCCGTCGAAGGCCAGGCCGAGATCGGCGCCGTGCTCGCGGACGGCCGCCTGCAGGTCGACGAGGTTGGCGGGGTCGATCGGGTTCGCCTCGTGGTTCGGGAACGTGCCGTCGAGCTCGAAGTACAGCGGCACGACGGTCAGCCCGGGAAGGTCGAGGACCGCCGGGACGGTGTGCCCGGCCATGCCGTTGCCGGCGTCGACGACGACGGTGAGCGGCCGGCCGCCGGTCACGTCGACGAGGGAGTGCAGGTGCGCGGCGTAGTCGCGCAGCGTGTCGCGGTGCTCGACCCGGCCCCGCGCCGCGACGGGTGAGTCGACGCCGTCGCCGATGAGCGCCTGGATCTCGCTGAGGCCGGTGTCGTAGCCGACCGGTGCCGCCCCGGCGCGGCACAGCTTGATGCCGTTGTAGCGGGCGGGGTTGTGGCTGGCGGTGAACATGGCGCCGGGCAGGCCGAGCGCGCCGCTGGCGTAGTAGAGCTGGTCGGTGCTGGTCAGCCCGGCCATGACGACGTCCACGCCGGCCGCGGTGACGCCGTCGGCGAACGCGGCCGCCAGCTGCGGCGACGTGGGCCGCATGTCGTGCCCGACGACCAGTGCGCCGCTGCCGCCGGCCAGCACGTGCGCCGCGGCCCAGCCGATGGCCCGGGCGGTCTCGTCGTCGAGCTCGTCGGGCACCACGCCGCGGATGTCGTAGGCCTTGAGGATCGGGGCGAGGTCACGCACGGCAGCGACCCTACCTTGCCCGCCCGGCGACATGGTGACAGTAAGGCGATCCCCCACCCCCCGTTGGATGCGCGGCCGTCCGCGTGAACTACGGTGACGCCGGCTCAGGCGTCGGGATCGGGCAGCGCGCGCAGGTGCCCGCGGCGGGCGCCACCCTCGCCGGCGACCGGCGGCGCGGGTGCGGGCTCGGGACGGCGGCCGGCCTCGCGGAC
>NZ_QUAL01000259.1 GCF_003579925.1 Jiangella rhizosphaerae
ACCGGCTGGCGGCGCTGGTCGCCGCCGAGCTGCCGCTGACGCCGTCCCACCGGCCCGGCCCGGACGCCGTCCGGCTGCCCGAGTCGCGGACGGTCCGGCTGGCGCCCAAGACGGCCGCCGAGGTGACGGCCGCGACCCGCGCCACGGCCGCGGAGGCGGCCGACGAGCGCACCCGGCAGGTCTTCGAGCAGGGACGGCGCATCGCCCGGAACCTCGCCGCCCGCCGGCGCGGCGAGCCGTACGACGTCGACGTCCAGGCGGTGCGGCTGGGCGGCGTCACGCTGGTGGCGGTCCCGGGGGAGCTCTTCCTCGGGCTGGGCGAGGCGATCCGCGCGGCCGCGGGGCCGGACGTCATCGTCGTGGGCTATGCCAACGGCTACCTGGGCTACCTGCCCGCCCGGCGCACGCCGCCGACGTACGAGACGCTGGTCAGCCCCGTCCGGCCGGGCAGCGCAGAACAGGTCGTCGACGCCGCCGTCGAGGTGGCGCGGTCCGTCACAGGTGAGGAGAGCGCGTGATCGCATCGGAGTTCGCCGCCCGGGCCGCCGGGCTGGTCGAGCACGTCGTGCAGACCCAGCTGCCCGCGCTGCGGGAGGCCGCGGAGCTGGTGGCGGGGTCGATCGCCGGCGGCGGCGTCCTGCAGGCGTTCGGGACCGGCCACTCGCGCATCGTCACGCTCGAGCTGGCCGGCCGCGCGGGCGGGCTGGTCCCCGTCGGCATGCTCGCCGTGAAGGACCTGGTGATGTTCGGCGGCGAGGATCCCGCGGCGATCCTCGACCCGGCCTACGAGCGCGAGTCCGGCCTGGCCGAGCGGATCTACGCGCTGGCGCGGCCGCGGCCCGAGGACGTCTTCCTCATCGTGTCGAACTCGGGCCTCAACGCCGCCGTGGTCGAGATGGCCCAGCTGGCGCGCGAGCGCGGGCACGGCCTGGTGGCGATCACGTCGCTGGCGCACACCCGGTCGGCGGCCGCGCGGAGCACCGGCGGGCCGCGCCTGGCCGACCTCGCCGACGTCGTCATCGACAACGGCGCGCCGGAGGGCGACGCCGCGATCGAGCTGACGCCGGGGGTGCGGATCGGCGCGGTGTCGTCGCTGACCGGGGTGCTGGCGGCGCAGATCCTCACCGAGCTGGTCTGCCGCCGGCTGCTGGAGCTGGGGCAGCAGCCGCCGGTCTACGTCTCGGCCAACCTGGCGGCGGGCGACGCGCACAACCGTATGATCCTGGAGCGCTACCGCGACCGGGTCCGCCCGATCGAGCCCTGAGGAGAGCCGCATGAGCGACACCGCCCGGACGGTGCGTGTCGCCGCGGCCGGCGCCGGCCTCGTCGCCCGGATCGGCTGGCTGGTGCTGCTGGCCCTGGTCTGCCTGATGCTCGTCGTGCCGCTGGCGTGGCTGACCGGGCTGGACGGCGCCGAGCTCTGGGACCGCGACACCCGGGCGCTGACGATCACCGCTTCGGCGCTCTGCCTGCTGCTGGTGGTCCTGACGGTGCGCACGGTGCTCCGGCTGCCGCGCACCCTCGCGCGCCGCGAGATCGTCGTCGACGCCGGCGGGCTGCTCGTCGCCGAGCACTCGACGTGGTGGCACCGGGGCGGCTGGGCGCGCATCGGCTGGGACGGCATCCAGGTCGTCAACGCGCCCGCCCGCGGCACCGGCCCCGGCCAGCTGCTCGAGCTGTACCTGACCCGCGAGGTGCCCGGCCTGCCCGCGTTCGCCGCGACGGACGTGGCGGTCGAGGCCGACACCGAGATCGAGGGCATCCGCGTCCCCGCCCACCGCTGGCGCATCGGCGGCCTCGCCGATCCGGACGCCGCCCGCGCGGTCGCCGAGGCAGTGGCCGCGCGCCGTCCGGACCTGTTCTACGCCGGCGCCGACGTCGACCAGTGGTTCACGCCGCCGCGCCGGCCCACCGCACCCGCCGACCCGCCGCCGCGGCCGGTCGCCCCGGACGACGACGTCGCGTCGGCG
>NZ_QUAL01000260.1 GCF_003579925.1 Jiangella rhizosphaerae
CGGCCGGACGCGCGGACCGCCGGCCTCACGCCGCCGGCTCCGTGGCCGGACCGGTCGTCGGCGGCGGCTCGGCCGTCAGGCCGGTCGGGGCGGCGTCGGACGGCGTCCGCACCCGGCCCGCCGCCCACGCCCCGAACAGCGCCAGGCAGGCCATGACCGCGATGATCACCAGGTACACCCAGTGCTCGACGGTGGTCTCGGCGATCGACTCCGCGTGACCGGTGCCGAAGATCGTCCCGGCCAGGCCGACGAACGTCGCCGTGAACAGTGCGTCGCTGACCTGCAGCGCGGCCGAGTTGGCGCCGTGCTCCTCGACCGGTGAGAGCTGGAACAGCAGCACGCTCATGCTCGCCGTGGCGATGCCCATGCCGAACGCGCCGACGACCCAGCCGACCATGACGACGAACGGCGGCACCGCCTCGACCAGCGCCAGCGACACGCTGCAGATCGCCAGCGCGACGAACAGCCCGCCGGCCCGCACCAGCAGGTAGCGCGGCGCGACGGTGCGCGTCCGGCCCTGGTACCACGAGCCGGTCGCCCAGCCCAGCGCGCCGCCGGTCAGCGACAGCCCGGCCAGCGTCGACGACATGCCGCGCTCGGCGACGAGCAGCAGCGGCAGGAACGTCTCGGTGCCGAAGAACGCGCCGGCGTAGATGCCGCGCAGCGCGACGACGGTGGGCAGCCCGCGGCGCAGCGCGATGGTGCCCGGCGGCAGCAGCTTCGGCACGCTCGGCACCATGAGGACCAGCGCGACGACGGCCACCGCGACGGCGACGAGGTCGGCGCGCGAGCCGGCGTACTGCAGCAACCCCACGCCGACCGCCGCCGCCAGCGCGAACCGCTTCCGGCCGGCGCGCCGTGGCGCGCCACCCGGCGGCGGCCCGTCGACCGCCTTCGCCGACGGCAGCGCGAGGAACACCGGGATGAGCACCAGCGGCGCGATGCCCAGGAACACCCACCGCCACGACAGCTCGTCCGTCAGCAGCCCCGCGACCAGCGGCCCGACGATGGACGGGACCACCCAGGCCGCCGCCATGCCGGCGAAGATCTTCGGCCGCAGGCGCTCCGGATAGGCCCGCCCGACCACCACGTACAACGCGACGATGACGAGCCCGCCGCCGAGGCCCTGGATGGCCCGTCCGGCCAGGAACGGCCACATCGACTGTGCCGACCCGGCGAGCAGCAGGCCCACGGTGAAGGCGCCGGTGCCCAGGATGAGCGGCAGCCGCGGGCCGGTGCGGTCGCACAGCTCGCCGGAGACGACCATGGCGAACAGGCTGGTGGTGAAGAACGCCGAGAACGCGAACGCGTAGAGCGCCATGCCGTCGAGCTCGGGCACGGCCGTCGGCATCGCCGTGGCGACCGCCATCGACTCGAACGCGACGAACACCACGGCCGACACGATGCCGACGGACAGCCGCCGGTACGCCGGGCCGAGGATCCCCTGTCCCGCCTCGTCGCCCGGCCGCTCTGTCACGAGCGAATCATAGCGACGCTGCCGACATGCGCGGTTCGTCCGCCCAGTCCGTAGACTGGGCGTGTGAGCACCCAGCTGAGCCCCGGCACCGAGACCATCGAGGATCGCCGCACCCAGCCCACCAGCGGCGACGGCGACCACGAGCGGTTCTCGCACTACGTGCCCAAGGACAAGCTCACCGACGCCATGATCAACGGGACGCCCGTCATCGCCCTCTGCGGCAAGGTGTGGGTGCCCAGCCGCGACCCCCAGAAGTACCCGGTCTGCCCGCAGTGCAAGGAGATCTGGGAGTCGATGAAGCCGGGCGACGGCGACAAATCCTGATCGTCGTGTCACATTCGGGTCGCCAGAAGCACCCATAGGAGGTGTGAGAGCGACAGCGACGACGGCGTCCGGGTCCGGCCGTGGGTGAGCGGCCCATCCGAGCGGCCGTCCAGGCACTGACGTCCCTGCGCGCCGCCGCCGGCGCGGAGTTCGACGCGCTGCGCGCGGCGGTGGTCGGCCGGGCCGACGGCGCTGCGCGGGCGGCC
>NZ_QUAL01000261.1 GCF_003579925.1 Jiangella rhizosphaerae
CGCTCGGCATCTACACGTACGCCGCGGGCGGCACCGTCAACGCCGATCAGGAGCTGTCCGTCCCGCTCACCGTCACCGACGACTCGGCCGAGGAGCCGGTCGAGGTCACGAACGCCACGTTCGAGTGGGGCATCAACCTGGTCTCGCAGTACGGGTCGCCCGCGGGCGGCTGCAGCTTCTTCGTCGCCGGCATCGCCGACGGCACCGAGGCCAGCTACAAGGTCCAGGACGGCGACGTGTACCTGCTCAAGCGGCTGGCCGACGGCCGGGCCACCGCGGTGACGGCGGAGAACCGTTGCTTCCCGCTGGCCGACGACATGATCAACCAGCGTGCGCTGTTCACGAACGGCACCGGCGAGCTGGATGCGACCGGCGCCGGCAGCATCGCCTGGACCGGCGCGTTCACCATCTACTCCTACGGCGGCATGGTGCCGTGGTACGTCAAGGACCCGGTGCTGACGGTCGACGGCGAGGGCCACGGCGCCATCACCGCGGAGGTCGGCGGCTTCGCGTCGTCGATGGAGGACCCGACGGTCAAGGAGCCGCTCGAGCCCGAGCAGGACGTGACGATCCTGGAGCTGTCCGGCGTCGCCGTCGTCGACGGCGCCATCACCGGCACGCCGGTCTACCGGGGCGTCGACTACTTCCCGCTCAACGACCCCACCGACCCGGCGTCGGGCCGGCGGGAGACGTCGGCGATCCCGGACGAGGCGAAGGCGGCCGACCCGGCCTGGGGCTCCTGGCCGACCCCGATCGTCGACTTCCACTACCGCACCGGGCTGTCGTCGTACTGGCACACCAGCGGCCTGAGCGCGGACCCGAACAAGCCGCCGCTGCCGGTGCTGCTCGACCTCGACGGCGGCGTGCCGGAGTTCGTGGACGTCCATCCGATCACGATCAGCGGGCAGCCGCAGTGGGCGCAGGCCGTCACCGGCGAGGACGCCACCTTCACCGTCGTCGCCGAGAGCGCCGAGCCCGTGACCTACCAGTGGCAGCGGCGCGCTCCCGGCGCGACCGAGTGGGTGAACGTCGACGGCGCCACCGGCGCGACGCTGACGCTCCCGGCCGTGACGCCGGCGGACACCGGGACCTACGTGCGTGTGGTCGTCACGAACAGCACGACCTCGGCCACCTCGGACGCGGCCGGAGTGCAGGTCCAGGACGCGGCGGCGCCGGCTGTCTGGTCCTCGCCGCAGGACGTCACCACGTTCGCGGGGTACCGGGCGCAGTTCGCGGCCGACATCGCCGGGTGGCCGCCGCCCACGTACCAGTGGCAGACCAGCGTCGACGGCGGCGCGACGTGGACCGACCACGGCGAGGCCGGCCGGCTGCCGTCGCTGGAGCTGACCGGCGTCACCGCCGAGCAGGACGGGCTGCTGGTCCGGGCGGCCGGCAGCAACGGCCGCGGCGCGGACGTCGTCACCGAGACGGCGCGGCTGACGGTGCTGCCGGCGCCGACCGCGCCGACGCTGGTGCTTCCCGAGGGCACGATGCTCGACCCGGACGACGAGTGGTTGGTCGTCCAGGCGCTGGGCGGCGGCTACCCGGTGCCGACCGGCGACACCATCATGGCCGTCGTCGAGGCCGACGTCTGGGCCGCCCGCGACGACACGTTCGACTACGAGACCGCAGCGGTCGCGTGGTCGCACCTGCAGTCGGTCAACTTCACCGACGGGTTCGTCGACGCCGGACTGTACGTCGGCCCCGGCAAGATCGACCCGGCGAAGGACTACGTCTTCGTCACGTTCAGCACCACGCCGGGCGACCACAGCCACGACGCGCAGGTGGCGCTCCCGTTCTCCGGCGGCGAGCCGGTCTGGGAGCCCTCCATCGAGGTGTTCGCGGCGGACGGGGTGACGCCGGTGGCGGAGGCGGAGCTGGCCTATGGCGACACCGTCGTCGTGAAGGGCGAGGGCTTCGACCCTGCGGGCAATGTCGCGCCGGAGGGGAACCGTCCGCCGATCCCGGCTGGTGTCCCGGCGGGTGCGTATGTGGTGTTCGGGTCGTTCGCCGAGCA
>NZ_QUAL01000263.1 GCF_003579925.1 Jiangella rhizosphaerae
AGCTCGCCCTCACCTATCGCGGAGGCGTCGTGCTCGCCGCCGTCACCATCTGGCTACGCCAATAAGGAGACGCGCCCTAGGCGCGGCGCTCAGACGGACGTCATCGACGACACCTGAGGTGTGTCGACGCAGCGGCTCGCCGGGCAAGCGGCTGATTCCGCGCGGGAGCATCGAATGAGCACTCATGAAGACCTACACTCGATGGCCGCGGTTCGAGAAGAGACGGACGCCTTCGCCACCCTCTATCGTCGCCTCGCTCCGTCGACGCGCGATGTGGCCTTGCGCATCGTCGCGAATGCGGACGATGCCGACGAGATCGTCCAGCAGACCTTCTGCGCCGTGCTCGGTGCGGTGCGTGCTGGTCGAGGGCCCCGGCGGAATACCGATGGCTACGTCTACACCGTGGCGCGAAACCTGGCTCATGACCTGTGTGTGGACAATCGACGAGTCGTGCCTGCCGGCGACCTGGCACCGGACGGGCGTCTTGGCCTGGAATGCTCTGTGGAGCCGACGAGCCACGCCGCCGCTACCTTGGCCAGCCTGCCGCGCCGATGGCGCGCCATCCTCTGGCTGATCGAGGTGGAAGGATACTCACCCGCTGAGCTCGCCCCAGCGATGGCGCTGAGCCCGAGTGCCGTTTCCAGCCTCGCGACCCGGGCGCGACGCGCCTTCCGGAAGGCCTACCTGCGTCGCGCCATGCGAGCTGTGCCAGGCGCCGGACGGTGAGGGCGTCTCATTTCGGCACCGGTGCAGACTCGCCGGTGAGCACGGACTCGTCGCATCTCCAGGTCGGTGGGGCTGAGGGTGCGCGCTCGGCCGTCCGCCGCTGGCCTGGGCCATCCGGCCACCGGGGTTCAGATCGAGTTCCGGCAGCGGTTCGGTCCCGGCGCCCGGCACGCTGGCCGCGGCAAACAGTGCCACAGGCAGGTGACGACTTCTCCGCGCTCCATGCCCGCGGGGCGCCGCGGCGTCAGGTCCAACCCGGCCCATGGGCGACCGTGCTCCCGTCTACGACTGTGATCTGGTGAATGCGTGTCCGAGTCTGGCTTTCAGCCACAGCCTCGCGCGTATTACAGGGCCCGCTTGCCACGGGTGTTCCCGCCAAATATGCGCCCAGTTGTGGCGGCCCGCCCCCGCGACCGGCCGGGCCTCGGCGGACCCGGTGGCTATAATCAGCTGAGCGAATATGGGCACATGGAGGTCGTGCGGTGGACGTGGGTATCCGCGAGTTGCGTGACGGGCTGAGTCGGCATCTGGCTGAGGTGCGTTCGGGCCGGGTGGTGACGGTGACCGATCATGGTCGTCCGATCGCGCGGATCGTTCCGGTGGGCCGGTTGACGAGGTTGGAGCAGTTGCGCGCCGAGGGGCGGGTGCAGCCGGCGCGCAGGCGTAAGCGGCCGGCGCCGGAGCCGGTGGCGTCGGCGGGTACGGTGAGCGATCTGGTGCGTGACCAGCGTCGGTGATCGGTTACCTGGACACGTCGGCGTTCGTGCCGCTGCTGGTTGGTGAGCCGACGAGCGAGTCGTGCCGGCGGTTCTGGGACGACTCGGATGTGGTGGTGTCGAGTCGGCTGCTCTATGTCGAGACGGCCGCGGCGTTGGCTCAGGCGCGCCGGTTGGGCCGTCTGACGGAGGATGCGCTCGATGCGAGTCTGGGGTTGCTGGACGAGTTGTGGCTCGAAATCGATGTGGTGGAGGTCGATGACATCGTGGTGGAGCGTGCCGCGGTGCTCGCGCGGCGGCTGGAGCTGCGTGGGTACGACGCGGTGCATTGCGCTTCGGCCGAGAGGCTCAACGAGGACGACCTCGTCGCCGCCACCGGTGACCGGAAGCTGATCGACGCCTGGGGAGAGGTCGGCGTGGCGACGTTCGACACGAACAACCCTTGACCCGTCGCGCGCATCCGGTGGGCGCAGGTGTCGTCCGGCCTTCGACGATGACGATCGGTCGTCCACGGTGGGCGTGTCAGATGGTCTGTGTAAGCGGTTGGTCCTACCGAAGGGGCCATCATGACCGTTGTGACCACTGGGACTGGTGTGAA
>NZ_QUAL01000266.1 GCF_003579925.1 Jiangella rhizosphaerae
CTCGTCGGCGACGTCACCGTGACGACCCGACCCGGACCCTTCGGTGTGTTCATCCAGGATCGACCACAGCATCAGGTGGTCGAACGTGACAACGGTGCCGACATCCTGACGACCACGCCCCGGCGCGATCGTCACGCACTCGTCCGCACGCCGATGTCGCCCACGCCGTCATTCTCGATGGCGGCTAACAGCCGACTCTGTCGGTGGCGGCGCGTAGGTTGCGAACGTTCTGGAAAACCTGTTGCCGTCCACGGCGGCGGACGGCGAAGGTGGTGCGCGGCCGCGCCGTGGCGGCCGCACTCACCTCATGTGACGCACGTCACATCCAGAGCCGGAAATAACCGGGGATGCCATCCCCGTTTCAGCACACGTCCAGCTGAACCGGGGACCCACTCCCCGGTTCGGAAAACGGGGAGAACATCTCCGTTTCGGAGAACGACTCGAAGGGGGAATCATGGGCGGCATGGCGACAGCCGAGCGCAAGGCACAGCCGGCTCGCGTCGACGCCACCCGCAACCGTGAGCGCATCATCGCCGCGGCACGCGAGGCGTTCGTCGAGCACGGCCCGTCCGTACCGCTCGACGCCATCGCGCACCGCGCCGGCGTGGGCAACGCCACGCTGTACCGGCACTTCGCCGACCGGCACGAGCTCATCCACGTCGTCGCGTCGTACTCGCTGGCTCGCATCACCGAGCAGGCCGAGTCGGCGCTCGCCGAGGAGACCGACGCGTTCGAGGCGCTGCGACGGTTCGTCCACCGCGCCGCCGACGAGCGGGTCGGCGCCCTGTGCTCGCTGCTGTACGAAGGCTTCGACAAGAACGACCCCAACGTCGTCGACGCCCGCCTCGGGCTCGAGTCGGCCGTCGAGCGACTGATGGACAACGCCCGCCGGTCCGGCCAGCTCCGGCCCGACGTCGGCCTGGGTGACCTCATGGTCGCGATCACCCAGCTCACCCGTCCTCCGGCCGGCACCGGCTGTGCGCTCATCGAGCGCTTCATGCACCGGCACCTCCAGCTCTTCCTCGACGGCCTGCGCGCGCCCGCCCGCTCGGAGCTGAGCGGCACGGCAGTCACATTCGAGGACTTCGAAACGTCTTAAGAGCGGGACCGCCGCCAGAAAGTCCCGACCCTCGGTCAAGAAACGTCACTGCACACCTTGATTGGACTTCGTCATGCCTGAAACACATCAGCCTGATCCCAGGCGGTGGCGAGCGCTGGCGTTCATCGCCATCGCTCAGCTGATGGTGGTGCTGGACGCCACCATCGTGAACATCGCGCTCCCGTCGGCCCAGGCCGACCTCGGCATCTCCGACGCCAACCGGCAGTGGGTCATCACTGCCTACGCGCTGGCGTTCGGCAGCCTCCTGCTGCTCGGCGGCCGGGTCGCCGACATGTGGGGCCGCAAGAACACCTTCCTCACCGGCCTCATCGGCTTCGCCGGCGCGTCCGCGCTGGGCGGCGCGGCCGTCAACGAGGGCCTGATGTTCGCCTCCCGCGCGCTGCAGGGCGTCTTCGGCGCGCTGCTGGCCCCGGCGGCGCTGTCGCTGCTCGCCGTCATGTTCACCGACGGCAAGGAGCGGGCCAAGGCGTTCGGCATCTTCGGCGCCATCGCCGGTGGTGGTGCCGCACTCGGCCTGATCCTCGGCGGCATCCTCACCGAGTACCTCGACTGGCGCTGGGTCTTCTTCGTGAACATCCCGATCGCCGCCATCGCGTTCATCGGCGCCGTCACGTCGGTGCACGAGCCCGACGGCACCCGCAACCGCTCGCCGCTGGACATCCCCGGCACCCTGCTGGGCACGCTCGGCCTGGTGGCGCTCGTCTACGGCTTCACCCGCGCCGAGACCGAGGGCTGGAGCGAGACCGGCACCGTCTCGATGTTCGTCCTGACCGGCGTCCTGTTGGTCGCGTTCGTGCTCGTGGAGCGGAAGGTCAAGGCGCCGCTGCTGCCGCTGCGCGTCGTGCTCGAGCGCAACCGCGGCGGGGTCTACCTCGCGCTCGGCCTGGCCGTCATCGCGATGTTCGGCCTGTTCCTCTTCCTC
>NZ_QUAL01000262.1 GCF_003579925.1 Jiangella rhizosphaerae
CGGCGCGGCGTCGCGCCGCGCCGGCCCGGAGGCACGCGCCGAGTTCCCCTCGGCGGGACTCACCTCGGCCCGCCTCCGAACCCGTGCTGGCTGGAGTAGTAGACCAGGCGGTACTTGCCGATCTGGACCTCGTCGCCGTTGTTCAGCGCCACTTCGTCGATGCGGTCGCGGTTGACGTAGGTGCCGTTGAGGCTGCCGACGTCGGAGACGACGAAGCCGCCGGGCATGCGCCGGAACTCCGCGTGCCGCCGCGAGACGGTGACGTCGTCGAGGAAGATGTCGGAGTCGGGGTGCCGGCCGGCGCTGACGACGTCGGTGTCGAGCAGGAACCGGCTGCCGGCGTTGGGGCCGCGCAGCACGACGAGCAGCGCGCTGCCCTCGGGCAGGGCGTCGACGGCGGCCTGGTCGGCCGCGGCGAGGTCGCTGGAGTCGTCCCGCTCGACCTGCGCGGTCTCCTCGCGCACCATGGCCATGGTGCTCGTGGCGTCACCCCCCGTCTCAGCCGGCTGCATGGGCCGGACCAGCGGGGTTCCGCAATTGGAGCAGAACTTCGCGTCGGACGGGTTTTGGTGCCCGCACTGGGTGCAGAACGGCATCAGCTGGCCTCCCGCCGAGGGTCTCACCCCGGCTTCGACTCGTCGGCGCTACGAGTGTCTCACTCACTCTCGACCAGCGCCTGAGGGTTTACGGATGTTGGCAACCTAGAACCGGCCGCCGCCAGAATCAACCGGCGGCCGAACCTGAGCTAGCCCTCCACCTGGGAACGGTAGTCGTCGGCCGTCAGCAGCTGATCGACGGCCCCCGGGTCGGACGGCACGATCTCGATCATCCAGCCGGCGCCGTAGGGGTCGGCGTTCACCTGCTCGGGCGCGGCGTCGAGCTCCTCGTTGCGGGCCACGACGGTGCCGGTGACCGGCGCGAACAGCTCGCTGACGCTCTTGGTCGACTCGAGCTCGCCGCAGACGCCGCCCGCGGTGACCTCGTCGCCGACGGCCGGCAGCTGGACGTAGACGATGTCGCCGAGCTGCTCCTGGGCGTAGTGCGTGATGCCGACACGGACGCTGCTCTCGGCCTCACCGGGGCTGCGGACCCACTCGTGCTCCGCGGTGTACCTCAGGTCGTCGGGATACAACGAGATCTGCCTCCTCGGGGCACTGTGCAGGGCGGTCATTCGTCGTCGCCGTCCTCCGGCGCCGGGCGAGCGTACTGAGGCGGCTCCGGCTCGTGCAACACGTCGACGGTCAGCTCGTCGTACTCGTCGACGGTGGCCTCGGCGCTGCCCTCCTCGATGCGGCTGACGACGCCGTCGGCGAACGTCATGGAGCCGCTCAGCTCTCCGGGATCGCCGATGGCGACGACCTCGTACGGCGGCTCCAGCTCCTTGCCGCCGACGGTGAGCACGTCGCTGCGCGGGTTCTCGAACGAGGTACTCGCGACCACCCGGACGGCCGCGTCGTTG
The DNA here is from genome assembly GCF_003579925.1 of Jiangella rhizosphaerae. Classification (GTDB taxonomy): domain Bacteria; phylum Actinomycetota; class Actinomycetes; order Jiangellales; family Jiangellaceae; genus Jiangella; species Jiangella rhizosphaerae. Next base: position 1,460 of record NZ_QUAL01000262.1, read on the forward strand.
CCGCCGCCGCGGATCTGGATCGCCTCGGCGCCGGCCACCCGCAGCTCGTTGACGGCGCGGAGCATCGTGACGGCGTCCACCTCGTGGTCGGGGTCGCTGATCGTCATGATGATGCCGGGACCGGTGGCCGGGATGGTGCCGGCCAGCACGCCGGCGTTGCGGGCGCGCTGCTGCGCCTGCTCGAGCGCGGCCGCCTCAGTGTCGGCGCCGCTGATGAGGTCGCGGCGGTCGGCCTCGAGCTCGGCGACGTGGTCGTCGAGGCGGTCGGCCTGGCGGCGCAGGCCGTCGAGGATCTGCACGAGGTCGTCGCGGCGGGCGTTGGCGAGCGCGTCGTCGTCGTCGGAGCGCACCTGCAGGACGGCGCCGAACCCGAGCAGCGCGACCAGCAGCGCCACCAGCACCTGACCGCCGTCGGGCTTCTGGCGGACGGCGTTCCAGAGCCGCTTGGTGCCCGACGGCGCGGCCGGCGTGAACCGTGCGCCGCCGGGGACGAACGGCTGGGGCGCCGCGGCGGGCTCCGCCGGTTCAGCAGGCTCGGCAGGCTCGTCGCGCTCGGCCGGCGCCTCGGGGCCGGTCGGCGCCTCGGGCTCGGCCGGCTCGTCCC
>NZ_QUAL01000264.1 GCF_003579925.1 Jiangella rhizosphaerae
CCGGCGGCCGACCTCCCGGCGGCGGACCCCGCGGCCGCCGACCTCCCGGCGGCGGACGTCCCGGCGGCGGACGTCCCGACGGCGGACCCCGCGTCCGCCGTGCCCGCGACGTCAGACCCCTCCCGGTTGGGTGGGTCACCCACCCTACGGGCGGGCACCGACAACGTGGCGCGCTGCGCGGCGGCCCGCGCCAGCCGGGCGGCGCCCGCCGCGGCTGCCAGCGCCACCAGCAGCGCGTACCAGGCGAGGAACTTCTGCCCGTCGCGGATCAGCCCGCCGCCGGGGACCTCCGACACCAGCCATTCCAGGACGGTGTCCCCGCCGGGCAGCGCGCTGCTCACCGCGACGACGAGCCCGCCGGCGGCCAGCCCGCACGTCACCGTCAACTCCGCGCGGCCCAGGTGCCGGCGCAGCTCCGTCGCGCCGAATACCGCGAGGGCCAGCACGAACGCCGTCAGGGCCAGCGCGGACGGCAGCGCCCGGCTGTCCGGCACCACACCCTCGTTCCAGATGCCGCCGAGCGTCAGCAGGCTGCCGAGCAGCCCGAGGGGCGAGTCGGAGGTGGCCGCGAACGCCGCGACGCCGGACGGGTCGGAGACGGCGGGGTCCGGGCGCAGCACGGACGGGACCACCCATGGAGCCTGGAGCGCGAGGACGGCGGCGGCACCCAGAGCACGGACGCGGCGGGAGTGCCGGCCGCCGGGGGCCAGGACCAGGGCGCCGAACAGCGCTGCCGCGAGCAGCCCGCCGGTGGGCGTCAGCGACGACACCCCGACGAGCAGCAGCCCCGGCGCCAGCGCGGACGTGCGGCCGCCGCGGACCCGGCGCCCGAGGATCAGCAGCCAGGGCAGTGCGGCGTACGCGATCAGCGTCGGCCAGTGCCCGATGACCAGCCGCTCGAACACGTAGGCGTTCCAGGTGTAGACGGACGCCGCGACCAGCCGCGTCCCCGACCGCACCTTCGGCAGCGCCAGCCCGGCGCCCAGGGCCGCGCCGAGCACGATGCCGGCCAGCGCCAGCTTCTGCAGCACCTGGCCGGTGACGACGGTGTCGAGGACGGCGACGGCCGCGTCGAGCGGCACCGCTCGCGGCACCGCGCTGCTCAGCCCGGCCGACGACGGCAGCAGCGCCTGGTCCGGCACCGCGACCATGTCGTAGGACAGGACGTAGCCCGGCGCGGCCAGCGGCCCGAGCATGACGACGGTGAGCAGGACGCACCACGTCAGCAGGATCCAGTCGCCCCGGTGCGCCCGCCGGTGCTTGGCCCCGCTGTCGGGTGGGACGTCCGCCGGAGCGGTGCGCTGCGCCGGGATGGCGCGCGGCGTGGTCGTCGAGAGGTCGGGTTGCGGGGCGCTCACACCAACTCCTCCCCGCATGATCGACCTTGCGGCGAGCATAACCGCGCGGCCTCCGCCGTACGGCGGATTCACCCAGGTTCGGCCCACGCCACCGGCGGGGCGGCCTGCCCGGGGGATGGCGGCCGCCCCGACGGGGTCAGGTGCGGCGGCCGCGCAGCAGGGTCGCGGCGGCCGCCGCGGCCGCGAACACGCCGAGCGCCACCAGGCCACGGGTGAGGTTGCGGCCGCCCTCGCCGCTCACCTCCGGGAGCTCGAACGTGAACGCCGTCTTCAGCGTGGCCCCGTCGGGCGCGCCGTTGACCAGCGGCTCGTTCCTGGCGCGGTCGGCGCCGGCCTCGAGCAGCGCGTACCGGGTGCCGAAGTCGGCGGCGGTCGCCTGTCCGGCCTCGGCCAGCTGCGACGTCCCCTCGGCGGACAACCGCTCGGCGCCGTCGACGAGCTGCGGCGCGCCCTGGGCGGCCTGGAGCAGGCCGTCGTAGATCTGGACGGAGCCGTCGGCGGCGTCCTCCAGCCCGGTGGCCAGCACACCGGCCCCGATGGCGGCTTCGTCGGCGCCGTCGGCCAGCCGGCCGGCACCGTCGGCGATCTGCCCGGCACCGTCCGCCGCCGCCTCGGCGCCGTCGGCAAGCTGTCCCGCGCCGTCGGAGATCTGCCCGGCGCCGTCGGCGGCCTCGCGAGCGCCGTCCTCCAGCTGGCCGGCGCCGTCGGCGATCCGCCCCGCCCCG
>NZ_QUAL01000265.1 GCF_003579925.1 Jiangella rhizosphaerae
GCGCCGCCCAGCAGTCCTCGGTGAGCAGCGCGTCGCGGCCGGCCAGCGTGGGACGGATGCGCCGTTCGACGAGGTCGACGCCGATGGTGCCGCGCGGCAGCACCGCGACCCCCACCGTCCCGTCGTCGGCGACGATCTCCAGCTGCGTCACGCCGCGGGTCGTCCCCGACGCGGGCAGGCCGTCGCGCCATCGGAACGGCGGGTCGACCGGCAGCGTGTGCGCGGTGGCCCGGACCTCGACGATGGTCCGTGCGGTCATGGTGGTGCTCACCCCTTCAGCGCGCCGGTGGACAGCCCGGCGACGACGTGCCGTTGCAGCAGGACGTAGACGATGACGACGGGGACGACGGTGATCAGCACGCCGGCCGCGATCAGCCCGTAGTCGCTGGCGTACTCGGAGCTGAACGAGGCCAGGCCCAGCGAGATCGTCCGGTTCTCCGGGCTGCGGATCAGCACGCTCGCGTACACGTACTCGTTCCACGCGCCGAGGAACTCCAGCACCGCGACCGTCGCCAGGGCGGGCCGGCACAGCGGCATGACCACCCGCCGGAAGATGGTGAGCTCGCCCGCGCCGTCGATGAGCGCCGCCTCCTCCAGCTCGCCCGGCACGTCCTTCATGAACGCCGCCAGCAGGAACACCGCCTTGGGCAGCGCGAACGCGGTGTAGACGAGGACCAGCGAGGTGAGGCTGTCGAGCAGGCCCGCGTTGTTCATGACGATGAACGTCGGCACCAGCAGCGCCTGCAGCGGCACGCCGACGCCGATCGCGAACGCCAGGTACACCAGCGACGACCCCGGGAAGCGCATCCGCACGATGGTGTACGCCACCGTGGCCGCCAGCAGCGTGCTGAGCACCGTCGTCACCACGGCCACCAGCGCGGTGTTGACGAAGTAGTCGCCGATGTGCGCCGTCGTCCAGGCCCGGGTCAGGTTGTCGAACCCCCACGACTCGGGCAGCGCGAACGGGTCGGCGAAGATCTCGGCGTTGGACTTGAACGCCGAGATCGCCACGAACGCGAACCCGAACACGGTGATCGCGGCGTAGCCCCACACGAACGAGCCGCGCGCCGCCGCCAGCAGCGGCCGCCGCCGGGCCCCTGTCGGTGCCGCCGTCATGCCGTCCTCCTCCCCGTGACCAGCCGGAACAGCCGCGGGATGCTCACGACCACCACGACGACCGCCGTGATGACCACCGCGACCGCGCTGCCGTAGCCGTACTCGAACCGCTCGAAGCCCTGCGCGTACAGGTAGGAGCCGGTGATCTCGGTGCGGTTGCCGGGCCCGCCGCCGGTCATCAGCAGCACGAAGTCGAACACCTTGAACGCCGTCGTGATGCACAGCAGCAGGCACAGCCCGATGGCCCGCGACAGCAGCGGCAGCACCACGTGGCGCAGCCGCTGGTAGCCGTTGACGCCGTCGATCTCCGCCGCCTCGAGCACCTCGCCGGGCAGCCCCTGCATGGCCGCCAGCAGGATGATCATCATCAGCCCGACCTCCTTCCACAGCAGCGGGACGGAGACGGCGGTCATGGCGGTGAGCGGGTCGCCCAGCCAGTCGCGGCCGAGGTCGTCCAGGCCCACCCGCTCCAGCAGCGCGTTGAGCACGCCGAAGTTGGGCTCGTAGAGGAAGCCGAACAGCAGCGCCACCGCCGCGGTCGAGATGACGACGGGCAGGAAGTACACGGTGCGCAGGAAGCGCCAGCCGCGTACGCGCCGGTACAGGAACCAGGCCAGCAGGAACGCACCGGGCAACTGCACGAACACCAGCAGCGCGGTCATGTACAGGGTGTTGACCAGCGCCTGCCCGAACACCGGGTCCGACACGAGCCGGGTGAAGTTGTCCAGCCCGACGGGGACGGGGTCGCTGACCGCGTTCCAGTCGTAGAAGCTGTAGAGGACCGTCTGCCCGACGGCGCCGACGAACAGCCAGCCGTACAGGGCGGCCGCCGGCAGCAGGAACGCCGCCAGGACCACGAGGTTGCGGCCGCGGTACCGGTTGCGGCGCAGCCGGGAGCGGCGCCGCGGCCGGACGGGGTCCGCGGGCCGGGGCGCGGGGCCGGGTCCCCCGCCGGACGCACGCCCGGCC
>NZ_QUAL01000267.1 GCF_003579925.1 Jiangella rhizosphaerae
GGAGCAGCTGATCTGCAGCGGCGCCCTGCGCGGCAAGCAGCACACGTACGCGCTGCTCGACGACCGCGCGCCGGCGGCCGATCCGCTCGACCGCGACGAAGCGCTGGCCCGCCTCGTCACCCGGTACTTCACCAGTCACGGCCCGGCGACGGCGAAGGACCTCTCCTGGTGGTCCAGCCTGACGCTCGCCGACATCGCCACCGGGCTGGCCGCGGCCGGCGACGCCCTCGAGAGCATCGACGTCGACGGCGTCACCTACTGGTCCGCGGCGGGCGCGGCCTCCGGTCGTGCCGAGGTCGACGAGACCGCCGTCCACCTGCTGCAGCCGTACGACGAGTACCTGGTCGGCTACACCGAGAGCAAGCGGCTGCTCGACCTCTCCGGCGTCGTCGCCGGCACCCGGCTCGACGGCGCCGCCACCGGCGTGCTGCTGCTCGGCACCCAGGTCGCCGGGCGGTGGAAGCGGACGGTGCGCTCCGGCGAGGTGGTCGTCGAGGCCGGCCTGTACGAGCCGTTCCGTGCGGCAGCGACGCCGGGCCTGCAGGCGGCCGCCGACGTGCACGGCTCGTTCGTGCAGCGGCCGGCCACGGTCACGGTGGGCCCGCTCTGACCGGCGCCGAGCGGGCCGGACTCCGGCCGACCGAGCGGTTCTCGGACGGCGAGCGGCTCTGGATCCGGTCCGTCGTAGGGTGAGCGGGTGGCTGAGCTCGCGGCGGTGGTGTTCGACCTCGACGACACGCTCTTCGACCATTCCGGCTCCGCCGCTCGCGGCTTCGGCACCTGGCTGGCCTCGTTCCACGGCCCAGCCACGCCGGAGCTGACCGCGGCCTGGTTCGAGCTGCAGGACCTGCACTTCGCCGCCTGGCGCGACGGCCTGGTCAGCCTGGCCGAGCAGCGCCGGCGCCGCATCGCCGGGCTGCTGGAGCTGCTCGAGCGGCCGCTGCTGGACCCGCCCGGCCTGGACGCGCTGTGGGCCGACTACTTCACCGCCTACCGCTCCGGCTGGGAGCGCTTCGACGACGCCGAGGCGGCGCTGGAGCTGGTGGCGGCGGCCGGGCTGCGCACCGGCATCCTCACCAACGGCCCCGACGACCTGCAGCACGACAAGCTCGCCGTCATCGGGCTGAGCGGCCGGGTCGGCCCGGTCGTCACCGCCGAGTCGCTGGGCAGCGCCAAGCCGCACCCGGCCGCCTACGCCGGTCTGTGCGAGGCGCTCGGCCTCGATCCCGGAGCCATCCTCTACGTCGGCGACGACTACGAGCTGGACGTCGTGGGCGCTCGCGCGGCCGGGCTGCGCGCCGTCCACCTCGACCGCCACGGCACCGGACCGGCCGGCGAACGCGACCGCATCGGGTCGCTACACGACCTGGCCGCGCGCCTCGTGTAGGGCTCGTGGCGGTGTCGTGGCGCGGGCCGTTCCTGCTCTCCGGCGCGGTGGGTGTCCCGCTCTGCCTGGCCGGCTACCAGCTGCTTGGGCCGGTGATCGCCGCCGGGCGCCCGGCCGGGCTGCAGTACTGGGGCTGGGCGGTGTCGGCGTTCGTGCTCGGCATGCTGGCCGGTTCGCTGGTCGCGCTGCGGTGGCGGCCGCGCCGGCCGATGCTCGCGACGGTGAGCGTCCTGCTGGCTTGGCCGCTGCCGTTGGCCGTGCTCGCGCTCGACGTGCACCTGGCCTCGGTGCTGCTGCCGATGGCGGTCAGCGGGCTGGCCCTCGACCTGTTCGCCGTCCGCGACATCCGGACCCTGACGTGGCATCCGGAGCCGGAAGGGCACAAGGTGGAACGGTGACGACGTCGACGAACCTGCCCGGCCCGGCCTCGGTGGCCTCCGCCGCGGAAACCATCGCCCCGTACATCCGCCACACGCCGCTGCTGCGCGCCGAGGTCGACGGCCGGCCGCTGGTGCTGAAGCTCGAGCACCTGCAGCGCAGCGGCTCGTTCAAGCTGCGCGGCGCGCTGACGGCGCTGCTGCGCGGCGACCGGCCGGACCACGTGGTCACGGCGTCGGGCGGCAACCACGGCCTCGGGGTCGCGACGGCGGCGGCGCTACTGGGCCTGCCGGCGACGGTGTACGTCCCGGAGACCGTCCCCGCCACGAAGGCGCGCCGGATCGAGGAG
>NZ_QUAL01000269.1 GCF_003579925.1 Jiangella rhizosphaerae
CACCGAGAAGCAGCGCAACGAGCTGCTGGCCGAGATGACCGACGAGATCGCCGAGCTGGTGCTGGCGCACAACTACGGGCAGAACATCGCCCTGGCCAACGGCATCCACCAGGCCGCGAACCTGGCCCACGTCCACCGCTCGTACCTCGCCAAGCTGGAGAGCCAGGGCAAGCTCGACCGCGCGCTCGAGGCGCTGCCGACCGACCGGCAGCTGGCCGAGCGCATGACGGCGGGGAAGGGGCTGACCAGCCCGGAGCTGTCCGTCGTGCTCGCGTACACGAAGAACCTCATGTACGAAGAGCTGCTGGCCAGCGGCATGCCCGACGACCCCTACCTCGGCGCGGCCCTGCACGCGTACTTCCCGAGCGCGCTGCGCGACCGTTACGGCGACATCATCGACGACCACCCGCTGCGTCGCGAGATCATCACCAACGTCGTGGTCAACGAGCTGGTGAACACCGCCGGCACGACGTTCGCGTACCGGCTGGGCATGGAGACCGGCGGGACGGCCGAGGACCTCGCCCGCGCGCACACCGTCGGCGGCGTCGTCTTCCAGATCCCGGATCTCATGGCCGCGATCAAAGAGCTGGACAACGTCGTGCCGTTCGACGTCCAGACCCGCATGCGGCTGGAGGGGCGGACGATCACCGAGCGGGCCACCCGCTGGCTCACCGTCAACCGCCGGCCACCCATCGACATCGCCTGGCAGATCGGGTTCTTCGAGGAGCCGATCGCCCGGCTGCTGGTGGCGCTGCCCGACGTGCTGTCCGGCCGCGAGCTCGACCTCTACCACGAGCGGCTCGAGACGCTGACCGCCGACGGCGTGCCGGAGCCGCTGGCCAACCGTGTGGCGGTGCTGCCGCCGGCCTACGCCGGGCTGGGCATGGTCGAGAACTCGCTGGCCACCGGCACCGACCTGCTCGAGGTGGCGCGGGTGCACTTCACCCTGGGCGCGTTCCTCGAGCTGGGCCGGCTGCTCGAGCGGATCATCTCGCTGCCGCGGCGCGACCGCTGGCAGACGATGGCCCGCGCCGCCCTCCGCGACGACCTCCACGCCGTACAGGCGGCGCTGACGGCGCAGGTCATCCAGCACACGCACGAGGAGGCCGCGCCCCAGGACCGCGTCGAGGCATGGGCGGCACAGGACGAGGTGGTCGTCACGCGGACCCAGGGGATGCTGCGCGAGATCGTCGAAGGCGACAGCTTCGACCTCGCCCGGCTGTCGGTCGGCCTGCGCGCCGTCCGCGGCCTCCTGCGCCCCGACGCCACCTGACCATGATCATGTTCCCTCGCGGCGTATCAGCGACCGCGAGGGAACATGATCATGGGGACGTCGTCAGCGGGCGGCGGTGAGCTCCGGCTCGCCGGCGGCGCGGCCGGCGCCGTCCACGTCGGCCAGGTACACCTCCGGCCGGCCCTCGACGTGCAGCTGCGGCAGCCGGCGCTCCAGCCACGACGGCAGCCACCAGTTGGCCCGGCCCAGCAGGTGCATGACCGCCGGCACCAGCAGCATCCGCACGACGGTGGCGTCCACCAGGATCGCGGCGGCCATGCCGACGCCGATGACCTTGAGGAACACCTCGGGGCTGGGGATGAACGCCGCGAACACCGCCACCATGATCGCCGCCGCGGCCGTGATCACCCGGCCGGTGCCGGCCAGGCCCTCGACGATGGCGCGGGCGTTGTCGCCGGTCCGCGTCCACGCCTCGCGCATCCGGCTGATCAGGAAGACCTCGTAGTCCATCGAGAGACCGAACAGCACCGCGAAGACCAGCACCGGGATGAACGCCGGCATCGGCGTCTCGGTGTCGATGCCGATCAGCTGCCCGGCCCAGCCGCCCTCCAGCACCAGCGCGACCACGCCATACGCGGCGGCGACGGAGAGCAGGTTCATCAGCGCGGCGGTGATCGGGATGACGATCGACCGGAACGACACCAGCAGCAGCACCATCGAGAGCAGCACGACGCCGCCGATCAGCAGCGGCAGCCGCTCGGCCGTGTTCTCCGTCGAGTCGATCGAGGTCGCCGTGACGCCGCCGACGTGCACCTCGACGCCCGCGCCCGGGAGGACGTCGTCGCGCAGGGTGTGGACGAGGTCCTCCGTCGCGGCGTCCTGCGGGCCG
>NZ_QUAL01000271.1 GCF_003579925.1 Jiangella rhizosphaerae
GCCGGCCGGGCGCACCGGCCGCGCCGGTCCCGGCCGGCGGGGGCGAGCGCACGGAACCCGCGGACGTCGCGGCGGGCGCGGTTCCGCCGCGACCGGTTCCTGCTGTTGCTCGGCCTGCCCGGGCTGCTGGTGGTGCTGCTGTTCAACTACGTGCCGCTGCTGGGCAACGTCATCGCGTTCAAGGACTACCAGCCCTACATCGGCATCTACGACTCGCCGTGGGTGGGGTTCCGGAACTTCGAGGTGATCTTCAACGGCGACCCGGCGTTCGTCAACGCGCTGACGAACACGCTGGTCATCTCGTTCGTGCAGATCGTGTTCGTGTTCCCGGTGCCGATCGTGCTGGCGCTGCTGCTGAACTCCATGATCGGCGAGCGGCTCAAGCGGGTGGTGCAGTCGGTGCTGTACCTGCCGCACTTCATGTCGTGGGTGGTGGTCGTCGCGATCTTCCAGCACATGCTGGGCAACGCCGGCCTGCTGAACAACTTCCTCCGCTCGCACGACTGGGCAACGCTGTCGATCTTCGGCAACCCCGACATGTTCCTGACGCTGATCACGTCGCAGGTGATCTGGAAGGACGCCGGCTGGGGGACGATCATCTTCCTCGCCGCGCTGTCGCGGGTCGACATGGAGCTGTACGAGGCCAGCGCCGTCGACGGCGCGTCGCGGATGCGGCAGCTGTGGCACGTCACGCTGCCCAGCATCCGCGGCGTCATCGTGCTGCTGCTCATCCTGAAGCTCGGCGACGTGCTGACCGTCGGCTTCGAGCAGATCATCCTGCAGCGCCAGCAGGTCGGCGCCGACACCGCGGAGGTGCTCGACACCTACGTCTACTACAACGGCGTCATCGGCGGTAACTGGGGCGTGTCGGCGGCGGTCGGCCTGGTCAAGGGGCTGGTCGGCGTGGTTCTGGTGCTGGGCGCCAACAAGGTCGCGCACCTGCTCGGCGAGAGAGGGGTGTACTCCAAGTGACCGACACCATCATCCGCGAGGACCGTGGCGGCCGGTCCGGCCGGTCCGGCCGGCCGCGCATGGTCGCCGGCACGCCGCGGCCCGGGCTGCCGATCCGCGGCCTCAAGGGCGTCGTCCTGCTCATCGCCTGCGCCCTGGTGATCCTGCCGTTCCTCGCCGTCGTCTCGACCAGCCTGGCCGACCAGCAGCAGGTCACCGAGGCCGGCGGCTACGTGCTCTGGCCCGACCGGCCGAACCTCGACGCCTACCGGGCGATCCTGTCCGGCGGCGTGGTCACCCGGGCACTCATGGTGTCCATCGGCATCACGGTGGTCGGCACGGCGCTGTCGCTGACCTGCGTCACGCTGCTCGCCTACTCGCTGAGCCGGCCGGGCAGCTTCCTGCAGAAGCCGGTGCTGCTCACCGTCCTGTTCACGCTGTTCTTCACCCCGGGCATGATCCCGATGTACCTGACGGTGCGCCAGCTCGGGCTGCTCGACTCCTACTGGTCGCTGATCCTGCCGACCATGGTGGGCGCGTTCCAGGTGATCATCATGCGGGCGTTCTTCCAGGAGATTCCCGGCGAGCTGATCGACGCCGCCCGCATCGACGGCGCGAACGAGCTGCAGATCCTCACCCGGGTCGTGCTGCCACTGTCGAAGGCGGTCATCGCCGTGATCGGCCTGTTCAACGCCGTCGCCTACTGGAACGCCTTCTTCAACGCCGTCCTGTACATCAACGACACCGCGAAGTGGCCGCTGCAGCTGGTGCTGCGCACCTACGTGGTCGACAACGCCGCGCTCGGCGTCGACACCGCGGACATCGCCGGAACCGTCATGCCGCCGGCGCAGTCGCTGCAGATGGCCATCCTCGTCATCAGCCTGGTCCCCATCGCCCTCGTCTACCCCTTCCTGCAACGCCACTTCGCCAAGGGGATGCTCATCGGCGCGGTCAAGGGCTGAGCCGCAGCCGTCGCCGTCCGCCCCACCCGTCCGGATCTGGTCACACCCGCCGGGCGCGTACCCCCGCGCGCCCGGTCGTCTCGCCACGCCCTCACGAAGGAGTGATCGCCATGAGCACAGGTGACCGCACGATCAGCCGCCGCGGGCTGTCCGCCCTGGGCGTCGCCGGCCTGGCCGCCGCCGGCGGCGCCGCGCTGGCAGCGCCGGCCGCC
>NZ_QUAL01000268.1 GCF_003579925.1 Jiangella rhizosphaerae
ACACTCGACGACGCCACAGCGCACTCGGCGGCCTCCCACCGATCAGCCGCCTGCCACCAACGTGATGGCCGGGTACACCTAGGCGCCGCTCGGGCATCGGGTCGGCCGGTGGCTGGGTCGCCCGCGCGGAGGCTCGTGCCGCGCGCTTCTTCGGTGTCGGCGGCGGTTGCCTGGCCATCAGGTTCGCCGACTCGACCTCGATCTCGAACGTACTCTGACCGGGCCCGGCACCGGAGCGCCAGAACCGGCGGCGCAGTGCCCCGATGATCTCGACGGTGTCACCCTGGTCGAGCACCCGCAGACTTCGTCGCTGCGCCGGCCCCCATGCGGTGCAGGTGACGGTGTCGACGCGGCGAGGGGCGGGGACGCCCGCCGGCAGGCGGGGACGCTCGACGACCAGGCGGGTGGTGACGATCTCGTCGCCACTGGGCAGCATGACCGCCTCGGGTTCGACGGACAACCGGCCGACGAGCCGGACCTCGTTGGCATGCTCGACCGGCTTCGTGCTCGCGCTCATGTGCGGCTCCTTCGGCTGAGGGGATCGGGACCTGCTCCCCATGGTGGGGCGGGGCCGAGGGGGCGTGCAGCCGCGGAATGCCGAAATGTGGACGAGTGGACGAAGTGGTCGGGGCTGTGGACAGCGGCGGGCCGGCGGGGTCGTCCGGCGGCCGTGTGCGCACCTCGGCGAGCGACACCGACAGTTGTGCGGCGGCCCTCAGCGCCGCCACGGCGGCCGACCCCCACGGTGACGCGGCGGCCGCCAGCGCCACCACCGCGGCGACGCGCCCGGCTGTGCGGCCCTCAGCGCCGCCACCGCGGCCGGCCACTTCAGCAGGCCGCGCCGTCGGGCAGCGTCGGGACGTATCGCGCACCCCTGGCGACAACCAGCCCGGCCATGAACGCGTGCTGGTCCAGACGATCTGGCCAGCGGTCTCCGCTCACGGTACGGACGATCCCCGGAGTGCGCCGCCACCTCCGTCGCTCACTCCGCGCTCGCGGGAGCCGATCAGGCGACAGTCCCTTCGAGCCTGTGGCACTCGCCCGTGCCGCAACGGGAAATCTCCCGGCCGGCGTCGCGGATCGTCACCCAGTCCGCGTCTTGGCAAGCCTGGTCGTTGCTCCCGCGTCCGATATGTCCGATGCTGCGCGACGGTGGGGCTTGCCAAGGCAGTCGGCAACGGCGCCCCCGCGAGGACGGCCGGAGAATCTCCGGTGGTGCCCTCCGAGCGTTGGATCCGCACAGGCTCCTTCATGCCCAGAGCATGGACGTTCATGGAATCGCGCGGTCTGGCCGACCGCGCGAGCGGTCGATCCTTGCCCAGCTCGGCCGAGCGGTCAGTCCCCGGCCAGCTCGGCCCGAGCCCCGTCAGTCCTCGCCGAGTTCGGCCGCGCGCTCGGCGGCGTCGGTCTCGTCGTCGATGTCGGCCTCGGCGGCTCGCAGGAACCACCGGCGTGCTTCCTTCTCGCGGCCGGCGGCCAGGAGCGCGTCGGCGTAGGCGTAGCGGAGGCGGGCGACCCACTCGGCGCGCGCGTTCGATCGCAGCTCTGGGACTTGCAGCGATACGGCGGCGGCCTCGTGATCGCCGAGGTCGCGGCGGGCGCCGGCCGCCACGATGAGCATCTCGACGCGGCCAGCGGTGTCGAGACCGGTGACGGCCGGATCGTGGGAGAGGTCGAGGGCGCGCCGCGGGCGTCCCAGCCCACGCTCGGCGTCGGCCATCATCGGCAGGTACTCCGCCGAGCCGGTCATCCGGCGAGCGGCCCTCAGCTCGGCGAGGGCGTCCGCGTACTTGCCGGCCATGTAGGCGGCGACCCCGGCGGCCTCACGGACGACGCCGATACGCCCGGCCTTCCGCCGCGCGGCCATCGCGTGCTCGTAGGCCAGCTGCGGGTCGTCCTCGAGCAGTCGCTGGGCCATCACCAGGTGCCGCGCCACCGCGGCCGACATCTGCCCGGACAGCGCGCTGAGCTCGGACCTGATCTCCTCGTCCAGCTCGCGGCCGGTCACGTCCTCGTCGACGACAGGATCGGGGACGCGGGGCGCACCGCTCGGTCCGGCGGCCGATCGCGACCGGTCGGCGCCGTCGGCGGGCCCGCGAGACGCGCCGCCGCGCGGACCACCGCCGCGGC
>NZ_QUAL01000270.1 GCF_003579925.1 Jiangella rhizosphaerae
CGCGGCGGCTGCGGCGCCACCGGCGGCGGCGAACTGCCGGGCCTGCTTGCCCCAGTTCGCCGGCGACAGGAACGCCAGCACGCCGCCACCCGCGGCGCCCGCGCCAGCGGCCGCCGCCGCACCGGCGGCGACCCCGGAGGCCGGGAGCAGCAGGGCCGGCCAAAGGATGCCCCGCATGTCGGACACGAGCAGCAGCAGCTCGTCGCGCCGCTCGCGGCAGTGGGCACAGGTGGCGAGGTGGGCGCTCATCTCGCGGGTGTCGTGCGCCGACAGCGTGCCGCGCACGTACGACGCGATCTTCGGCGCGTACGGACGGCACTCGGGCTGGACCTCGGCGGACAGGTTCACCGCGAGGTAGGCCTGCCGCAGGCCCTCGCGGGCGCGGTAGGCGAGCGCGGCGACGGCGTTGGCCGAACTGCCCAGTGCCGGCGCCAGCGACGCCGGCGACCGGCCCTCGATCTCGGTGTGCCACAGCACCTGCTGCCAGCGCTCGGGCAGCGTCTCGAACGCGTGCCGCACCAGCTGGCGGTCGGTGGAGCGGGCCATGGCGTCGTCGGCGGTCGGCAGGATGTCGAGGATGGACGGGTCGGTCTGCGAGCCGTCGCGCTGGGAGCTGCGGTGGCGGTCGATGGCCAGACGACGCACGACCGTCTTCAGGTAGGGCGCGAACTCGAGGTCGGGACCGCCGCCCTCGCGCAGCCGGGTGAGCACCCGGGTGAACGCCTCGGCGACGACGTCCTGAGCCTCGTCGCTGTTGTTGGTGACGATGCGGGCGACCTTGGAGGCGTCGTCGACATGGCGGCGGTACAGCTCGTCGTAGGCGCCCATGTCGCCTTCGCGCGTGCGCGCGATGAGCTGCTCGTCGCTGGCGGCGTCTGCTGGAATCGTCACCTGTTCTCGCTATCCCGGTTACACCCAGGCAGCTCAGTCCAGGGAACCACTCCCCGAACGACGGAACCTGGGCGGCTTGATCTGATGATCGACATTAGCCCCCCCAAGCAGCCCAGTCACGAGTTCAGGCAATCGTGCTCTGGAGTCCGGGACAGCGAACACGTCGACCCGCACATGTGCTGTGCTCAGTTCACCGGTTTCGACCGCCTTCGTCAAGGCGATCCGCTCGACCCGTGCCTGCGCATCGTCGGGCACCAGGGCCAGCGCCATCGTGGTGCCGACCTGGCTCAGCGTGGCCTCCGGACGGACGCGCGAACGCAGCGCCGACGCGGCCTGGAGGACCCGCGCGATGCGCCGCCACGGACCGTCCGCCGGGTCCCACCGCATGACGAGCAGCACCAGCGCCATCGGCTCGATCCCGGAGAGCCGGTCGAGCTCCTGCACCCGCCCGTAGAGGTAGCCGACGGTGTGCAGCCCGGACAGCGGATCGACACCCGGCGAGCCGCGCTCGGCGGCGACCGCGTCGACCCACGCGTCGACCAGCCGGTGCCGCGCGGCCTCGCGGGGGAGCGGCGCGCCGGCGGACGCCTCGAGCACGTCCCACAGCTCGTCCAGCTCGTCCAGCACGCACGTGAGGTCGCCGGTGGCGGCGCGCTCCCAGGCGAACACCGTCAGCCCGTGCGCGACGTCCTCCGGGTCGGGCCGATCGGCGGTCAACGCGTCGACGACCGCCTCGACGCCGGGCGGAGGCAACTCACAGCTCTCCGCACGCCGCGCGTCATCAGGCGGCTGAGTGCCTTCCCCGCCCGCCTCCGCCCGGCTCGTCCGTGGGGCCGGGCCGTCGTCGCGCGCGCTCGCCGGCACCGGCCGGTCCAGCCAGGCGGCCAGCAACGATGTCGCCGGGAACTCGCCGTGTTCGAACATCGTCATCCTCGGAACTCCCCGTTCTCGCGCACGCTTCGTCCGACCCTGCAACCTTCCGCCTTGCACCCACCACGACGGCGGCCACGCCGGATCATGACGCGGGTCCGGCGACGAATTTCCCCGCCGCCCCGACCACACCGTCCGAGCCAGCGGGTGCGTATGTCAGGCTGACCCTGTGCCGGACCGCATGGTGCGACTGACCCGCTGGTTGACCGACGTGCGCCAGCGGCTCGCGCAAGCCGCCGCGGCCGGTCAGCAGGCCACGCCGCCCGACGGTGTGCCCGGCGTGCGGCCGGACGGCGCGCCGCTTCCGCTGGGCGAGCCCGCGGTGCCCGGCACGGCGTCCG
>NZ_QUAL01000272.1 GCF_003579925.1 Jiangella rhizosphaerae
CGCGGGCTCGGCCGACGGCGCGGCGGGCTCGGACGTCGTTGCGGCGGGCTCCGCCGGCCGGTGGCCTCCGTTGCCGTTGGCGCCGACCGGCATGAGGTCGGCCGGCGAGGCCTCGCCGGGGCTGGCCAGCGCCTCGAGCTTCGGCGTCAGCGCCTCGACGGGCTGCGGCGACGGCGCCGCCTCGGTCTTGCGGCGCCGGCCGCGCCGCTCCGAGCGGCCGGAGCGGCCCTCGTCGGACGCGGGCGCGCCACCCGCGGAGCCGTTGCCGGACTCGACGGGGTGGGCGTGGATGAGCAGGCCGCGGCCCTTGCAGTGCGGGCACGGCTCGCTGAACGCCTCGAGCAGGCCGGTGCCGATGCGCTTGCGGGTCATCTGGACCAGGCCCAGCGACGTGACCTCGGCGACCTGGTGCTTCGTGCGGTCGCGCCCCAGGCACTCGACCAGGCGCCGCAGCACGAGGTCGCGGTTGGCCTCGAGCACCATGTCGATGAAGTCGATGACGATGATGCCGCCGATGTCGCGCAGCCGCAGCTGACGCACGATCTCTTCGGCCGCCTCGAGGTTGTTCTTGGTGACGGTCTCCTCGAGGTTGCCGCCGGAGCCGGTGAACTTGCCGGTGTTGACGTCGACGACCGTCATCGCCTCGGTGCGGTCGATGACCAGCGAGCCGCCGCTGGGCAGCCAGACCTTGCGGTCCATGGCCTTGGCGATCTGCTCGTCGATGCGGTAGGCGGCGAAGACGTCGTCGGTGCCGGTCCACTTCTCGACGCGGTCGCGCAGCGAGCCGGCCACGCTGGAGACGTACTCGTCGATGGTGTCCCAGGCGCGGTCGCCCGAGACCACCAGCTTGGTGAAGTCCTCGTTGAACAGGTCGCGGACCACCTTGATGGCGAGGTCGGGCTCGCCGTGCAGCAGCTGCGGCGCGTTGCCGCTGGAGGCCTTCTTCTGCAGCGCCTCCCACTCGTCCTTCAGCCGCGCGACGTCGTTGGTCAGCTCCTCCTCGGAGGCGCCCTCGGCGGCGGTGCGGACGATGACGCCGGCGTCCTCGGGGACGACCTGCTTGAGGATCTTCTTCAGCCGGGTGCGCTCGGTGTCGGGGAGCTTGCGGCTGATGCCGTTCATCGACCCGCCGGGCACGTACACGACGTACCGGCCGGGCAGGCTGACCTGGCTGGTCAGCCGGGCGCCCTTGTGGCCGATCGGGTCCTTCGTGACCTGCACGAGCACCGACTGTCCGGACTTGAGGACGTCCTCGATGCGCTTCGGGCCGTCGGACTTGCCCAGGCCGCTCCAGTCGACCTCGCCGGCGTACAGCACCGCGTTGCGGCCGCGGCCGATGTCGACGAACGCCGCCTCCATGGCGGGCAGGACGTTCTGCACGCGGCCGAGGTAGACGTTGCCGATCAGCGACTGCTGCGAGGCGCGGCTGACGTAGTGCTCGACCAGCACCTCGTCCTCGAGCACGGCGATCTGGGTGAGGTCGCCGGACTGCCGGACCGCCATGACGCGGTCGACGGCCTCGCGGCGGGCCAGGAACTCGGCCTCGGACAGGATGGGCGGACGGCGCCGCCCGGCCTCGCGGCCCTCGCGGCGGCGCTGCTTCTTCGCCTCGAGGCGGGTCGAGCCCTTGACCGACGTGACCTCGTCGTCGAGCTCGCGGCCGTCGCGCACGCGCACGACGGTGTTCGGGGGGTCGTCGGGACGGGGCTCGTCGCCGTCCTCGCTGCGGCGGCGCCGGCGACGGCGACGACGGCGGCTGCCGCTCTCGCCGGAGTCGGCCTGGTCGTCGTCGGACTCGCCGTGGGTGTCGTCGGAGTCGACGCCGTGGTCGTCGGCCTCGGAGCGGCCCTCGTCGTCGGAGTCGTCGTCGGAGGCGTCGGCACTGTCGTCGGAGCGACGGCGGCGGCCGCGGCCACCGCGGCGGCGGCGCCGGCGGCGGGTGCCGTCGCCCTCGCCGTCGTCGTCGGTGTCGTCGTCGGCCTCGGCGATGGCCTCGAGCTCGTCGTCCTCGGTCTCCTCGACCTCGGGCTCCGGCTCGGGCTCGGGCTTCGCGCGCCGGCGGCCGCGGGCCGGCTGGGCGGCCTCGGGGTCGGGCGCGGCGAACAGCGGGGCGGCGGAGAACGTCGGCGGCTGGAACAGGACGGCGGAGGCGCGCGCCTCGGTGGCCGCGCTCTCGGTGCCGGACGGCGCGAAC
>NZ_QUAL01000275.1 GCF_003579925.1 Jiangella rhizosphaerae
CAAGCTCGCCCTCACCTATCGCGGAGGCGTCGTGCTCGCCGCCGTCACCATCTGGCTACGCCAATAAGGAGACGCGCCCTAGTGGTGGTCGGGGGTGAGGTCGCGCATCAGTAGCCCCGTCCACGGCTTGGGCCCGAACGACGTCGACTTGCGCGGCATTCGCTCGCCGCGGGCGGCCAGCGCCAGCACGTCCGCCAGCGCGGGTGGCCGCACCAGAACCGCAATACCGGCGTCGCGCGCGGCAGCGCGCAGGGAGTCGCGGCCGTCATGGTGGTACGTCACGCGCGGATCGGCGTCGTCTACGCCCCAGAGGTAGGCCAGCAGCACGTCCACGAGCACGGCCGCGTCCAACGCGTCCCAGCCGTCGGGGCGGCCGGCCGGCACGGCGTCGGCGAGCACCGACGGTCGCGGCGAACGCAATAGCACCTGTCGCTGACCATCACCGATGACGAAGGCGGTGCCCCGCTCGCCGTCGAGCGCGGCGGCCGGGTCGACATCGGCAGCCAGGTCGACGACGTCGAATCCCTTGGCCGCCGCGGCCGCGGCCTCGTCGAGGGCCAGGCCGGCGACGCTGCGGTGGATGCCGCGCAGCTCGAGCGGGTGCCGGGCGGCGTCGACGAGCAGGGCCAGGCCGTGGTCGGTGGCATGGGGGACGGGGCCGGCGGCGTGCACGGCGCGGTACGCGGCGAACCGGTGGTGTCCGTCGGCGATCAGCGCGGTTCGGCCGGCCAGGTCGGCGGCGATGGCGGCCAGCGGGCCGGGCTGGTCGACGCGCCAGATCCGGTGCGTCTCGCCGGCGACCGTGAACTCCAGGTGCGGCTCCGTGCCGGCTGCGTGGTCGACGACCTCGCTGGCCGCGCCGCCGCCGTCATACGTCAGCAGGATCGGCTCGAGCTGCATCCGGGTCGCGTGCATCAGCGCGGCGCGGTCGGCCACCGGGCCGGGGAAGGTGTTCTCGTGTGGAAGCACGGGTCCGTCGAGTCCGACGCCACCCACCAGGCCGATCGTCGCGCCGCCGGTCGTTACGTGCTCATAGACGTACAGCGCCGGCGCCGGGTCACGGCGCAGCACGCCAGCGGCGCGCCACTCCCGCAGCGCGCGCGCGGCCCCGGCGTACCGGTCGTCGCCCGGAAGGGCGCGGGGGAGCGTCAGGTGGACGATGTTGTGCGGGTCGTGGGCCTCGAACTCGGCCAGCGCCCGGTCGCCGATCACGTCGTACGGCGGGCACACCACCGCGGCCAGGTCGGTGCCGGCTGCGTACGTGGTCGCGCGGAACGGCGTCAGTCGCAGCGGCGGCCCGGCGGGGGTCATCTAGCGGATGGTACGCGGGCCGGTCCCGCCGCCCGGCCACGACCACCGGGAGAGCCGGCTGGGAGGATGGATGCCGTGCAGTCCTTGACCCAGACCTACGACGTCGCCCTGCTCGACCTCGACGGCGTCGTCTACATCGGCGCTCACCCGGTGCCGCACGCGCCCGAATCACTGCAGCGGGCCCGGGCGGCCGGCATGCGGCTGGCGTTCGTCACCAACAACGCCTCCCGCCCGCCGGAACGGGTCGCCGCGCACCTCACCGAGATCGGCGTCGAGGCGCGGGCCGACGAGGTCGTGACGTCGGCGCAGGCGGCCGCCCGGCTCCTGGCCGAGCAGCTGCCCAGCGGCTCGAAGGTCCTGGTGGTCGGCGGCGAGGGACTGGACGTGGCGCTGCGCGAGCAGGACCTCGTCCCGGTGTCCGGCGCCGACGACGGCCCGGTGGCCGTCGTGCAGGGGTTCTCGCCGACGGTCGACTGGCCGATGCTCGCCGAGGGCACCTACGCGGTGGCGTCGGGGCTGCCGTGGGTGGCCACCAACACCGACCCCGTCGTCCCGACCGACCGGGGCCGCGCACCCGGCAACGGCACGCTGGTCGACGCCATCCGGACGGCCACCGGCCGCGAACCGGTCGTCGCCGGCAAGCCGGAGCCGCCGATGCACCGCGAGGCGATGCTGCGGTCCGGGGCCACGCGGCCGCTGGTGGTCGGTGACCGCCTCGACACCGACGTCGAAGGGGCCAACGCGGCCGACGCGGACAGTCTGCTGGTGCTCACCGGCGTCACCGATCCGATCGACCTCGTGTTCGCACCGCCGCGGCTGCGTCCGACCTACGTGGGGCACGACCTGCGTGCGCTGCAGGAGCCGGGGGAGGCGTTGTCGGTTCGCGCGGGTGCGGCGAAGGTGGGCGACTGGCAGGCCGTCGTCGACGGCGGCGCGCTGCGGCTGACCCGAGTCACGGCCGCCGCGCCGGCGGAGGAAGCCGGCCCGGGCGAGAACGGCGCGGGCGAGAACGGCGCGGGCGA
>NZ_QUAL01000274.1 GCF_003579925.1 Jiangella rhizosphaerae
GCCGCGCTCGGCGTGGGCGCGGGCGCCGCGGCTGCTGGTCGCGACGCCGCCGGACATCGAGGCGCTGCGCGGCACCGACCCGGGGACCGCCCGGCAGTGGCGCGCGGCCATGCGCGACGTGCTCGGCGGCGTGCTCGCCGAGGGCGCGCGGGTGACCGGGTTCACCCGGTCCGGGACGTACGTCGTGGAGAGGACGGACGCGTGAAGATCACCGGGTTCGAGCTGCGCCGCATCGCGATGCCGCTGGTGGCGCCGTTCCGCACGTCGTTCGGCATCGAGACCGCGCGCGACGTGCTGCTGGTGCGCGCCGCGACGCCCGACGGCGACGGCTGGGGCGAGTGCGTCGCGATGAGCGAGCCGCTCTACTCGCCGGAGTACGCCGACGGCGCGGCGCAGGTCATCGAGCGGTTCCTGGCGCCGCGGTTGTTCGCCGCCGGCGACCTGGGGCCGCTGGACGTCGCGCGGCTGCTGGAGCCGGTGCGCGGGCACCGGATGGCGAAGGCGGCGCTGGAGACGGCGGTGCTGGACGCCTGGCTGCGGGCGCGCGGCGAGTCGTTCGGGTCGTACCTCGGGGCCGTGCGCGACCGCGTGCCCGCCGGCGTCTCCGTCGGGATCATGGACTCGATTCCGGCGCTGATCGATGCCGTCGCCGGCTACCTCGACCAGGGCTACCTGCGGATCAAGCTGAAGATCGAGCCCGGCTGGGACGTCGAGCCGGTGCGCGCGGTGCGCGAGCGCTTCGGCGACGACCTGCTGCTGCAGGTCGACGCGAACGCCGCCTACACGCTGGCCGACGCGCGCGTCCTGGCCGCGCTCGACGGCTTCGGCCTCCTGCTGATCGAGCAGCCGCTGGCCGAGGACGACCTGCGTCAGCACGCGGCGTTGGCGGGAATGATCAGGACGCCGATCTGCCTGGACGAGTCGATCGAGTCGGCCAAGGACGCCGCCGACGCGCTGCTCCTGGGCGCCTGCCGCATCATCAACGTCAAGCCCGGCCGGGTGGGCGGGTATCTGGAGGCGCGGCGCATCCACGACCTCGCGCAGGCCCACGGCGCCGCCGTCTGGTGCGGCGGGATGCTCGAGACCGGGCTGGGCCGGGCGGCCAACGTCGCGCTGGCCGCGCTGCCCGGGTTCACGCTGCCCGGCGACACGTCGGCGTCGAACCGCTACTTCGCCCAGGACGTCACGGAGCCGTTCGTGCTCGGGCCGGACGGCCACGTGGCGGTGCCGTCCGGTCCGGGCCTCGGCGTCGAGCCGCTGCCGGACGTGCTGGCCGCCCTGACGACGTCGACCACCTGGCTCCCGGCCGGCTGAGCGGCCCGCCGACGTTCGTCTGAGCCCACCAACGAGGCCGCGCGGATTGTAGAGTTCGACGAACTCCTGCCCGTCGTCTCCGTGCTTGGGTTCAGAGGTGTTGCGCATGACCCTGCGACCGCGGGCCACGCTCGGCCGCGTGCTCGACGACCTGGGGTCGACGCTGCTCGAGGTCGTGGCGGGGCGGGTCGACCCGGGCCGGTCCGTGGGCGGGGTGGTGATCCACGACCCGCTCGACCCGCCGGCCATGCCCGCCGACGCGCTGGTGCTGGGGGTCGGGCTGGCGGCATCGGCCGAGATCGCCGACGTCGTGCGCGCGGTGGCCGCCGAGGGCGCCGTCGGGCTGGTGCTGCGGGTCCCCGTCGACATCGACGCCGACGTGCGGCAGGCGGTCGCCGAGGAGGGGCTGGTGCTGTTCGGCCTGACCCGCGGCGCCTCGTGGGCGCAGGTGGCGGCCCTGCTGCGCAGCCTCCTGGCGCTGGACGACCTCGGCGGGGTCGACGACCAGACGCTGGCCGGCACCGGGGCGGGCGACCTGTTCGCGCTGGCCGGCGCGGTCTCGGCGCTGCTGGACGCGCCGCTGACGATCGAGGACCTCAACTCCCGGGTCATCGCGTTCTCCGCCGACCAGGACCGCGCCGACGAGTCGCGCAAAGAGACCGTCCTCGGCCGCCAGGTGCCCGAGCGCTACCTGCGCGAGCTGGAGCGGCGGGGCGCATTCCGCGCGCTGTACTCGTCGGACCGGCCGGTGTACCTGCCGGAGATCGACGGCGCGGAGCTGCCGCGGGTGGCGATCCGGGTCCGGGCCGGCGACGAGATCCTCGGTTCCATGTGGGCGGCGGTGAAGGAGCCGCTGAGCGCCGAGCGCGAGCAGGCCTTCGTCGACGCCGCCAAGCTGGTCGCGCTGCACATGCTGCGCCACCGCGCCGGCGCCGACGTCGAGCGGCGGCTGCGCGCGGAGCTGGTCGCGACGGTGCTGGAAGGCGGGCCCGCGGCCGGCGACGCGGCCAGCCGGCTCGGCCTGGCCGGC
>NZ_QUAL01000273.1 GCF_003579925.1 Jiangella rhizosphaerae
GGCGGCCGCGACGGGCGAGCGGCGCGGCGCCGCCGTGGACCGCGACGCGCGCAGCGCGGCGGCGGCAGCCAGGACCGAGCCGCCCGCGACGACGACCACGACCGCACACCAGCCGGTCGCCAGCACCGTCCAGTCGACGTCGATCCCCGGGGCGGGCTCGCGCTGCGCCGCCGTCCCGAGCGGGAACCACGCCGACGCGAGGACCGCGGCGCACGCACCCGCCGTCATGCCGGCGATCCCGGCCAGCGCCGGACCGGCAGCGGCGGCGACCACCTGCTGCCGCGGCGCCAGGCCGAGGGCGCCGAGCACCCGCAGGTCGGTCATGACAGCCGCGGTGTGCCGGGCGACCGCCTGACCCACCAGGACGACCGCGGCCGCCGCCGCGGCCAGCGCGAACGCGGTGACGGCGGTCGCCTCGATGTCGAGGATGCCCTGGTTGAAGGCGTTTGCCGCGGCTTCGCTCCACATGGGGAGGTCGGTCCGGCCGGTCAGGTCGGTCACCGCCTCCTTGAAGTCGGCGTAGCCGCTGCCGCCGTCGTCCAGCCGCACCATCGCGCTGGTCGCGCCCTGCGGGCCGAGCAGGTGGTCGGAGTACGCGGTGAAGAAGGCGGGGGTCGGCACCAGCCAGCCGGGCGCACCCGGCTGGTCGGTGAACAGCGGCGAGCGGACGACACCGACGACGCGAACCCGTACCTCCGGCCCGTCCGCCGGCGGCCGGGTGCCCTCCTCCGCCGGGCCGCGCCAGTCGGTCACCGTGGTGCTCAGCGTCTCCGGCCGGTAGAGGCGGACGGTGACGGCGTCGCCGGCGCCGTGCCCGTACGTCTGCACGAACCGCGGCGTCACCACGGCCTCGTCCACGCGGCCCGGGTCGGCGAGCCGGCCGTCGAGGACCACCGGCCGCTCGACGGTCCGCAGGACGTTCCGGTCGGCGGGGACCGGCCCGTCGACCG
Organism: Jiangella rhizosphaerae; assembly: GCF_003579925.1. Taxonomy (GTDB): domain Bacteria; phylum Actinomycetota; class Actinomycetes; order Jiangellales; family Jiangellaceae; genus Jiangella; species Jiangella rhizosphaerae. The sequence continues at coordinate 951 of NZ_QUAL01000273.1, forward strand.
GCACGCCGTCGATCTCGTAGGCCCCGAAGGCCACCTCACCGACGGCCGCGACACCGGGGACGGCGCGCACCGCGTCCCAGTCGAAGTCCGGGTCGCCGGGCATGAGCTGGGCCGTCGCGGGGAGCGTGGCGGCGTCGAGCCGGTGGGCCGCTGAGGCGCCGCGCCGGGCACCGGCGACCGTGGCCAGCACCGCCCCGCCGGCGAACGCCACGAGTAGCGCCAGCACCAGCAGCGACCGCCACCGCCGGTTCAGCTCCAGCCGCAGCCACGCCCCGGTCATCATTCGGCCCTCAGCACGTGGCCGACGCGCATCGACGCGGCCCGGTGGGACGGCCAGGCGGCCAGCAGGTTCGCCGCCAGCAGCGCCGCCGGCACCACGAGCGCGAGCGCGGTGACGTCCACCGGCGGGACGTAGAACAGCGGCGTGGTGTCGGCGACGTACCGCCACACGACCCGCCCGAGCGCGACGCCCAGCGGGACCCCGATCACGAGCCCGGCCAGCGCCAGGACGGTGGCCTGCGTCGCCACGACGACCCGCGACTGCCGCCGGGTCATCCCGACCGCGCGCAGCACCGCCATCTCGTGCCGCCGCCGGCGCACCGCCGTCGCCAGCGCGTGACCGACGGCGCCCAGCGCGAGCACCGCCAGGAAGACGGCGAGGACGACCGGCAGGCCGCGGATGGACGACAGCTCGGCCACCGGCGACGGCAGCTCCACCGGCTCCGCCGCGATGTCCTCGCCACCCGGGACGGAGGCCGCCGCCTCGCCGAGCTCCTGGCCGACGTCGTCGAGGCTCACCCCGGGTTCCAGGTCGACGAAGCCCGCGTGGAAGCGGAAGCCGTCGAACAACCCGTCGTAGGTCGCGGCCGTGACGAGCCCGCCGTCGGTGTAGCGGTTGTGCGACAGCTCCGGCAGCAGCCCGACGCCGACGACCGTCAGGGCGTCCTCGCCCGCGGTCCCGGTGACCTCGACGGTGTCGCCGACGCCGGTGCCGAGCTGCCGGGCGGAGTCCGGGCCGAGCAGGATCTCGCCGGCCGCCTCCGGCCGCCGGCCCTCCGTGACCACGACGTCCAGAGGCTCGCCGATCGGGTCCGCGGAGAGGACGGCGAGCGGCCCACCGCCGGTCTCGGCCACCGCGGACCGGGTGTCGTTGACGCCGCGCACGCCGTCGACGCCGGCCACCGCCGTGAACAGCTCCCGCGCCGCCGGCAGGACGTCCTCGCCGTCCCGGCCCTCGACGCCGACGTACAGGGTGAGGTCGTGGACGACGCCGAGCCGTTGTGGATGGGCGGCGACGTCGTCGACGCCGTCCGAGAACGTGAACGCCGCGATGACGCCGAGCACACCGAAGACGGCGCCGGCCAGCGCCGGCCGCACCGGCAGGGCGCGCCGGCCGCGGCCGGGCTCCAGCGCGAACCGGGCGCCCACGACGGTCGCGACC
>NZ_QUAL01000276.1 GCF_003579925.1 Jiangella rhizosphaerae
CGCCCGCATCGCGGCCGCCGCCGACCCCGGCCGCTACGCCGACGGCACGGGTGCCTGGTTCGCCGTCGTGCCGACCGGCGAGCGGCTGGCCGGCGACCCGGCCGGGCTGGTCGCCGAGGTCCGCGCGCTGCCCGGCCCGGCGGACGTGCTGGTCGGCGGCTACCCGGCCGAGCTGGCCGACTACCGCGACGGCGTCGTCGACCGGCTGCCGCTGGTCGGCGCGCTGATCCTCGGCGTGACGTTCGTCGTGCTGTTCCTCATGACGGGGTCGGTGGTCGCGCCGCTGAAGGCGTCGGTGCTCAACCTGCTCAGCCTGTCGGTGATGTTCGGCGTGCTGGTGTGGGGGTTCCAGGACGGCGGCCTGGCCGACCTGCTCGGCTTCACCCCGACCGGCGTCATCGAGCCGAGCATCCCGCTGCTGATGTTCTGCATCGCCTACGGGCTGTCGATGGACTACGAGGTGTTCCTGCTGGCCCGCATCAAGGAGGACTACGACCGCACCGGCGACGTGTACGGATCGGTGCCGCGCGGCATCGCCCGGTCCGCGCCCCTGGTGACGGCCGCCGCGGCGATCCTCGCCGTCTCGTTCGCGGTGTACGCCACGGGCGAGGTCGTGTTCCTGCAGCAGCTGGGCATCGGCATGGCGCTGGCCGTCCTGGTCGACGCGACGCTGATCCGCGGCGTCCTCGTGCCGGCGCTGATGCGCCTGGCCGGCCGGGCGAACTGGTGGGCGCCCGGCCCCCTGCGCCGCCTGCACGACCGCATCGGCCTGCGCGAGGACGCGGCGGCTTCTCCCTCGCATGGAGATATGGCCGTATTGCTTGACTGATATAGTCGACCATATGAAGACGACCGTTAACCTGCCGGACGAACTGCTCCAAGAGGCACAAGAGCTCGCCCGCCGGGAGGGAACGACGTTGAAGGAGCTCATCGAGACGGGCCTGCGCGGCGTCGTCCGGCAGCGCTCCGCCGAGGCACGGTTCGTCCTCGACGATGCGAGCGTCGACGGCAACGGCCTGCGGCCGGAGTTCCGTGGCGCGGGGTGGGACCAGATTCGCGACGCGATCTACTCACAGCCGTGATCGCCGTCGACACCAACGTCCTCGTCTACGCACATCGTCGGGACAGTGAGTTCCACGATGTGGCCGCCGAGCGGGTGAAGGACCTCGCCGAAGGACGGGTCGCCTGGGCAATCCCGTGGCCATGCGTTCACGAGTTCTTCGCCATCGTGACGCATCCGAGGATCTACGATCCGCCGAGCACGCGCGAGCAGGCGATCACGCAGCTGGACGCCTGGCTCGCCGCGCCGACGCTCTCGCTGCTCGGTGAGACCCCCGCGTACTGGCCGCAGCTCAAGGATCTGTTGACGTCCGGCAAAGTGGTCGGACCCATGGTGCACGACGCCAGGATCGCCGCATTGTGCACCACTCATGGCGTGCGGGAGCTGTGGTCCTCCGATCGGGACTTCGGCCGTTTCGCCTCGTCCGTGCGGATCCACAACCCGCTTCTCCGCTAGCGCTGCACCGCCTCGGTGGCCCGCAGGGCGGGCAGGTCGGCACGCGTGGGCAGGCCCTCCCAGTCGCCGAGGGAGGTGCAGGCGAACGCGCCCGCCGCGACCGCCGTCGCCAGCCGCCGCTCGACCGGGGCGCCCTCCATCAGCTCGGTGAGGTAGCCCGCCACGAACGCGTCGCCGGCGCCGACGGTGTCGACGACGCGCACCGGGACGGCCGGCGTGCGCCGCAGCTCACCGTCGACCAGCGACACCGCGCCGTCGGCCCCCAGCTTGATGACCACGTGGGCCGGGCCCAGCTCGGCCAGCGCGTACGCCATGTCCTCGGGGTCGGCCTCGGGCACGATCAGCGACGCCTCCTCCGGCCCCGCGAACAGCACGTCGGCCTGCCGGGCCAGCGGCACGAGGGCGGCGCCGGCGTCGTCGCGGCTCCACAGTGCCGAGCGGTAGTTGACGTCCAGTGAGACGGTGACCCCGGCCGCCCGGGCGGTGTCGACGGCCAGCCGCACCGCCGATGCCGGGCCGGGCCCGAGGGCCGGGGTGATGCCCGTGACGTGCAGCACGGCGGCCTGCTGGATCGGCTCCAGCGGCAGGTCGAACGCCGTCAGCGCAGACGCCGCGCTGCCGGCGCGGTAGTAGCGGACCCTGGTGTGCAGGCTGTTCGGCCGCTCCTTCACCATCAGCCCGGTGGGCCGGGTGTCGTCGACGGTGGCGACGGCGGTGACGCCCTCCGCCCGGAGCTCGCGCAGCATCAGCTCGCCGAACCCGTCGGCGCCGACCCGGCTGATCCATGTCGCGGGCCGGCCCAGCCGCCGCACGCCGACGGCGACGTTGAGCTCCGCGCCGGCGACGGACAGCCGCAGGTCGCGGTGGTGTGCCCACCCGCCGGTCTCGGTGGCCGCGACCAGCGCCATCGCCTCGCCGATGGTGACGAGCCCCGCCGCGCGCCCGTTCACGCGCCCGCCCGCGCCTCGCGAACGGCCGCCAGCGCCCGCGCCGCCCGGTCGGCCAGCGCACCGAGGTCTCCCCCGTCGGCGGC
>NZ_QUAL01000277.1 GCF_003579925.1 Jiangella rhizosphaerae
GCCACCCCCGCCGCCGCCGCCGCCGGCCGCACGCCGTCGCCGGTGGGTGTGGCCGCTGGTCGCCGTGCTCGCGCTGCTCGCGGGCGGCGGCGCCGGCGTGGCCGTCGGCGTGAGCCTCGACGACGACGAGCCCGCCCCCACCGCGCAAGAGACGCCGGCGCCGCAGGAGACCGGCGGCGAGAACGACGACGAGCTGGAGCGGTTGCGCGAGCGCCTCGAGGAGGTCGAGCAGCAGCGCGACGACCTCAAGCGCCGGCTCGACGAAGCCCGCGCCGAGCTGGAGTCCCGCGAGACGGAGCCGCCGGAGGAGGAGCCCGAGGCGTCCGAGCCGACGCCGTTCGAGGGCGAGTTCACCGACGGCGCCTTCACGTTCACCGACGTGCAGGTGCTGCGCGACTTCGCGGGCGACTTCGAGGTCCGGGCGACGGTGACGAACACCGGCGACGAGGCCGTCGACTACGTCTCCTGGACGGCGACCGTCCTCTACCAGGGCGAACCGGTCTCGACGCTGACGACGTCGGCCACCGAGCTCGCCGCCGGCGCATCCGTCGACGCCCAGTTCATCGGCTTCGACGACTACGGCGACTGGGACGCCGTCGAGTTCTCCGTCGACTCCAACACCGACCAGACGTAGCCCGCGCCGGCGCAACCGTTCGCGTAGTCGTCGTCCGGCGGTCGCGAACCGGCCATTGACTCGTTGTCAATCGCCGTGACGGTAGCGGTCATGAGCGAACGGTCCCGTTTCCGCCGAATCGTCCGCGTCGTCGTGGCGGTCCCGCTCGCGGTCGCCTTCGGCATCGCCGCCACGGCCGCCGCGGACGCCGTCATCGGCCCGCACGACCCCGCCCACGCCCACAACGACTACGAGCACGAGCGCCCGCTTCTCGACGCGCTCGACCACGGGTTCACCAGCGTCGAGGCCGACGTCTGGCTCGTCGACGGCGAGCTGCTGGTCGCGCACGACGCCTGGGAGGTCCAGCCCGGCCGCACCCTGGAGTCGCTGTACCTGGATCCGCTGCGCGACATCGTCCACGCCAACGGCGGCTCGGTGTACCCGGGCTGGGACGGCTCGCTGCAGCTGCTCATCGACATCAAGAACACCGGCGAGGCGACGTACGCGCAGATCGACGCCGTGCTGCGCCGGTACCAGGACCTCATGACCCGGTACGTCGGCGGCCGGGTGCAGGAGGGCGCCGTCACGGCGGTCATCAGCGGCGACCGGCCGCGCGCGACGATGCTCGCGCAGCGGCTGCGCTTCGCCGGGTACGACGGACGCCTCGGCGACCTCGCGAGCGGGCTGCCGGCCGGCTTCATGCCGCTGGTCAGCGACAACTGGGGCAACCACTTCACCTGGCGCGGCGTCGGCCCGATCCCGGAGGCCGAGCGGGCCAAGCTGCGGCAGATCGTGGCGACGGCGCACGCCGCCGGCTACCGCGTCCGCTTCTGGGCGACGCCGGACACTCCGGGCCCTGCCCGCGAGGCGATCTGGACCGAGCTGCTCGCCGCCGGCGTCGACCACCTCAACACCGACGACCTCGCCGGCCTTCAGGCGTTCCTCGAGTCGCGCTAGCGGCGCACGGCGCTGATCTCCAGCGGCGCGCCGGCCCCGTCCACGGTGACGGCGGTCAGCGCGTCGCCGGCGCTCAGCGTGGCGGCGACGAGCGACCCCGTGTCGCGCCCGCGGCCGGCCACGTCGCCCGGCCCGTAGCCGTAGAACAGGCGCAGCCGTCCGCCTGGCTTGAGCAGCGCCGCGAGTGCGTCGAGGTTGGCCTTGCGCGGGTGCGTCCAGAACACGTTGACGTTCGACGCGAAGATCAGGTCGTACTGCTCGGGCGGCTCCGGCGCGAGCGTCGTCAGGTCCTGCTCGACGACGGTGAGCCGGCCGGCGTCGACGAGAGCCTGGTTGCGCTCGCGGATCCGCCTGACGCCGACGGCCGAGCGGTCGAGCGCCGTGACGTGCCCGTCGCCGGTGAGCAGCGGGCCGATCTCGGCCACGGCGACGCCGGGCGCCGCGCCCAGCTCGAGGATCCGCTCGGTGCCGGTCAGCTCGAGCCTGGGGATCAGCCGGGCGATGTGGGGCGGCGGCTGTTCGCTCATGGCGGAGAGTGTGACAGCCGAACCCTGACAAGCGGCGTCAAGTGCCCCGATTCGCGATACGGTGCGCGCGTAGTTCCCGGTTGCCTCCGTCGCCCTGACTCCGGCACAGCGGGACCGTCGGGGGACGGGACCTCCCGGCAGGTTGCCGCACAGCGCCCCCGGGAGGGATCGTGTCCGCAGCGCGTTCTGGCCCGTTCGCCTGGTCGTCCTTCGGTGCCGGCTACCTCGTCGCCTCCGCCGACGACACCGGCCGGCCCATCGTCGACCTCGTCCTGCCCTCGTCGTCCGACGGGTCACTACGCTGGGCGGCCGCGTTCGGGCCGGCCGAGGCGGAGCTCCTGGCGGACCGGCTGACGGCGCTGGCGGGCGGCGGAGGCGCCGGGTCCGGGCTGCTGGCGCTCGACGGGGTGCGGGACGGCGTCGCCGCCTTGGACGCGGCGTTGCGCGACCTCGCGGACGGCGACGGTGGCGGCGGCGGGGCC
>NZ_QUAL01000278.1 GCF_003579925.1 Jiangella rhizosphaerae
CCGCCGCGCAGCCGGCCCCGTCCGCCCCCGCCCAGCAGCCGGCCGCCCAGCCGGCCGCGGCGCCGGAGTCGGTCGAGCCCTCGCCGCTGCGGGGCACCACCGAGAAGCTGACCCGCATGCGCAAGGTCATCGCCAAGCGCGTGCACGAGTCGCTGCAAGAGACCGCCCAGCTCACCACCGTCGTCGAGATCGACATCACGACGCTGGCCCGGCTGCGCGACCGCGTGAAGGCCGACTTCGCCCAGCGCGAGGGCGTGAAGCTGTCGTTCCTGCCGTTCTTCGCGAAGGCCGCGGTCGAGGCGCTCAAGCAGCACCCGAAGATCAACGCCTCGATCGACGTCGAGAAGGGCGAGGTCACCTACCACGACCGCGAGAACCTCGTCATCGCCGTCGACACCGAGGCCGGCCTGCTGGTGCCCGTCGTCAAGGACGCCGGCGACCTCAACATCGCCGGGCTGGCCCGCAAGATCGCCGAGGTGGCCGAGAAAGCGCGCACCGGCAAGCTGACGCCCGACGAGATCACCGGCGGCACGTTCACGCTGACCAACACCGGTAGCCGCGGCGCGCTGTTCGACACGCCGATCTTCTTCCAGCCGCAGGTCGCCATCCTCGGCACCGGCGCCGTCGTCAAGCGGCCGATGGTCATCGACGACCCCAACCTGGGCGAGACGATCGCCGTCCGGCACATGGTGTACTTCGCGCTCAGCTACGACCACCGGCTGGTCGACGGCGCCGACGCCGCGCGGTTCCTCGGGACGGTGAAGAAGCGGCTCGAGGGCGGGGCGTTCGAGGCCGACCTGGGCCTGTAAGCGACGTGCGGGTCGCCGTCGCGGGCTCCAGCGGGTTCATCGGCACGGCGCTCGTCGCGGGCCTGGAGTCCGCCGGGCACGAGGTCATTCGGCTGGTGCGGCATGCGCCGGCCGCGGCGAACGAGGCGCAGTGGGATCCCGAGCAGGGCGCGGTCCCACTCGCCCGCCTCGCCGGCGTCGAAGCCGTCGTGCACCTCGGGGGCATCAACGTCGGCGCGCGCCGCTGGACCCGCCGGTTCAAGAAGCAGCTGCACCACAGCCGCATCCGCTCGACGACGGTGCTCGCGTCGGCGCTGACCGGGCTGGCCACGCGGCCGCGCGTGTTCGTGTGCGCGTCGGCCATGGGCTACTACGGTCCCGACCGCGGCCGCGAACTGCTCGACGAGGAGTCGGGCCCCGGCGACGGCTTCCTGGCGAGGTTGTGCCAGGACTGGGAGCACGCCGCCGCTCCCGCCAGCGCCGCCGACATCGCCGTCTGCCATCCGCGGTTCGGCCTCGTGGTCGGGCCGGGCGGCGGGGCGCTGAAGCCGCTGCTGCCGCTGTTCCGGCTCGGGCTGGGCGGCCATTTCGGCAACGGCGAGCAGTTCTGGAGCCCGGTCTCGCTGCATGATTGCGTGCGCGCCCTGCGGTTCCTCGTCGAGCAGCACGGCTGCGTCGGGCCCTACAACGTGACGGCGCCGGAGCCGGTGACCAACGGCGAGTTCAGCCGCCTGCTGGCCGCCGAGCTGCACCGGCCGCGGCTCCTCCCGGTGCCCGGCTTCGCCCTGCAGCTCGCCGTCGGCGAGGCGTCGTCGGAGCTGCTCGGCAGCCTGCGGATCGTCCCCACCCGGCTCGGCGAGGCGGGCTTCGAGTTCGATCACCCCGACGCGCGCGCGATCATCCGCGCCGCGCTCTGATACCGCCTTGGCAAGCCTCACCGTCGCGCAGTATCGGTCATATCGGACACGTTGGCGACGACCACCCTTGCCAAGGGCGCCGGCTTCGCCCTAGCCGAACCGCCAGGAGCTCGTGCCGTCCGGGTTGGCGACCGCGACGAGATCGGCCTCCCAGGTCATCTCCTCGAAGCCCTCCATCTCCTGTTCCACGTCGCCGTCCTCGTTGACCAGCGTGTAGGGCGGCGTGCGCTGGGTGATGGTGACCGTCGCGCGGCCGCCCTCCTGGGACACCAGCTCGGCGTTGACCACCTCGAAGACCAGGCCCTCGGTGTGGACCTCGGCGTCGGCGTACTGCTCCAGCGTGCCGGCGTCCTCGGCGAGGGTGCCGTTGGTCGGCGCGTGCACCTGGCAGAGCAGCTCGGGGTTGCTCTCCTCGAACGCCTGCGCCCGCAGCGTGTAGAGCCGCTGCACTTCCTGCGTCCAGTCGGTGACGGTGGGCGGCGGCACGGTGGGCGCGGGCTGGGGCCCGCCGCACAGATCCGTCGACGCCTCGGACTCGCCGGAGCTGGCGCCGCTGCCGGGGCCCTCGTTCGGGGTGTCGTCGCCGAAGACGCGCCAGCCGACGATCGCCACGCCCGCGACCACCAGCAACGCCACCAGGGTGCTGACGATCCAGAGGCGGTCCTTGCGCTTCGGGCCGGCGGTGTCCTCGTCGTCGGGGACGGGCGGCGGGGCGCCGCGGCGGCCCCTGGACTCCTTCGCCGCCGGCGCGGTGGCAGCGGACGCGGCCGTACGGCGATCCGGACGGCGGTCGTCGGCCAGGACGCCCTCGGGGACGGGCACGTTCACGCCGTCGTGGACGGCGCCGCCGGGCGGAGGACCGGCCGGCGGCTCCTCGCCGCGGCC
>NZ_QUAL01000279.1 GCF_003579925.1 Jiangella rhizosphaerae
CCGGCCTGGCCGAGCGGGTCGGCGCGCTGGGCGGGACGCTGCGCGCCGGTCCCGACGGCGACGGCTGGCGGCTGGTGGCGCGGCTGCCGTTCGACGGGCCGCGGCCGGCGCGGCCGGGCGCAGGGGGTGCAGCGTGAGCACACGGGTGCTGGTCGCCGACGACCAGGAGGCGATCCGCAGCGCGTTCCGGATGGTCATCGACGCCCAGCCGGACATGCACGTCGTGGCCGAGGCGGCCGACGGCGACCAGGCGCTGCGCCTGGCCCGGGAGCTGCGGCCGGACGTCGTGCTGGCCGACATCCGGATGCCCGGTATCGACGGCCTCGAGCTGACCCGCCGGCTGGCCGGCCCGGCGAATCCGGACCCGCTGCGCGTGGTGGTCGTGACGACGTTCGACCTCGACACCTACGTGCACGCCGCCCTGGCCGGCGGCGCCTGCGGGTTCCTGCTCAAGCGATCGGGCCCGACCCTGCTGGTCGAGGCGGTCCGTGCGGCCATGGCCGGCGACACGCTGATCAGCCCGCAGGTGACCGTGCGCCTGCTGCGGCACCTGCGCCGTCCCGCGCCGTCCGCCGTCACCGACGACGTGCTGACCGAGCGGGAGCGCGAGGTCGCCCGGCTGGTGGCGCGCGGGTTGAGCAACGCCGAGATCGCCGCCGAGCTGTTCATCAGCGCGGGCACGGCGAAGAACCACCTGGCGAACATCCAGCACAAGCTCGGCGTGCGCAACCGCGTCGGCGTCGCCGGCTGGGCGTGGGCCAGCGGCCTCGTCACCGCCGACGGCGAGCGCTGACGCCGCGGCGCTCGAGTCGCCGCACCCCGGGCCGGGCGACTACTCGAACGGCGCCGGGTCGAGCAGTTCGGGTTCGCGGCCGCCGCGCAGCACGAGCACGCGCCCGGCGAGGTCGTCGTCCTCGGCGAGCCCGGTGACCGCGGCGGCCACGCGTTCCGGCGGCACGAACGGCGGCGTCTTCGCGCGCTGCTCGGGCGGCATGGCGGCGAGCTCGGCGTACGCGCGCTGCAGCCCGATCCAGCCCGGGACGAGGCAGTTCACCCGCACGCCGTGCGTCTCGCGCAGCCCGGCGACCGCGGCGGTGAAGCGGATCAGCCCGGCCTTCGCCGCGGCGTACTCAGGCGACCGGTACGGCGACAGCTCCAGCCCCGCGCCCGACGCCACGTTGACGACCGCGCCACCGCCCGCCGCCCGCAGCGGCTCCAGCACCGCCTGCGTCAGCAGCATCGGCGCGCGCAGGTTGAGCTGCAGGACCCGGTCCCACTCCCCCGGCGCCGCGTCGGGGAACCGCCGCCCGGCCGTGCCCCAGCCGCCGGCGTTGTCGACCAGGACGCCCAGCGGACCCAGCCGCCCCGCCGCCGCGACGAGCGCGTCCGCGGCGCCGTCGTCGCACACGTCGACGACCAGCGGCGACGCGCGTCCGCCGTTCTGCTCGACCGCCGCCACCGTCTCCGCACAACGGCCGGCGTCGACGTCGGCCACCAGCACGACGGCACCCCGCCCGGCCAGCGCCGACACGACGGCGCGCCCGGCGCCGGACGCGCCGCGGTGACGACGGCCACCCGGTCACGAAGATCCATGTCCCACCATCCTCGACGTGTCGGGCCATGCCCTCCACAGGACGGTAGCCGCACCCACCGACAACCCGCCGTGACCGGGGACGCGCGAGGCGAGCCACGACGCGCGGCTACCGTCGGGCGCCATGAGGACCGACCAGCCCGTGCCGCCGGCGCCCGGCTCGCCGCCATCCGCCGCCGCTGGCTCGCGGCCGTGACCGAAGGGCTGCGCGCCGACCCCGCCGTCGCCGGCGCGGCGCTGGTCGGCTCGCTCGGCACCGGCCGCCACGACGACTGGAGCGACGTCGACCTGCTGGTCGTCGTCGACGACGGGCGGCTGGACGACTACGCGCGTCGACGCCCGGCACAACGGGCCCCGCGGCACGCGAGCGTTCAGCCGGCAACGCGTCATCGACGGGCTGCCGCTGTGGATCGACTGGTACGTCGTCCCGGCGGCGAGGGCCGGCTGGGTCACCGACAGCAGGGTCCTGTTCGTCGGCGGTACGGCCGGGGCGGCTGACGTCGCCGCGCTGCGCGGTCTGCTCGACGGGTTCGCCGACCTCGCCCTCCCCCGCAACGTCGCCGCCGCGCACGCCTACCTCGACGTCGTCGAGGACGCGCCGCGCTGACCCAGCGCCGCCCAGCTGGTGGCGTCCGCCCACACCGAGCGCGGGTCGACGTACGGGCGCAGCAGCCCGGCCAGCTCGGCGTCGTGCGCGCCGGCCAGCTCGTCCTCGGCGATGCGCCGGGCGACGCCGGCCAGGAAGTCGGCGACCTGCACGCGCGGCTCGGTCATCGAGTCGGCGAACCGCACGCCGGCCAGCCGCCCGTGCGGCGGGCCGAGCGCCGCGATGCGCTCCGGCGTCAGCATCCGCTGCTCGTCGTGGAGCACCCGGACCGGCCGGCCGCCGGCGCTCCAGTGCTCGACGACGCGCGCGAAGGCGGGCCCGAGCGGGTCCAGCGATGCGACGGCGCCCGGCCCGCGGTCGAGTGCGTCCCGCAACCGCGCGGCCCGCTCGCGGCCGCC
>NZ_QUAL01000280.1 GCF_003579925.1 Jiangella rhizosphaerae
CGTGCCGGGCGCGCCGGCGCCGACGACGACGGCGGCCGCCGCGGCCCCGCCGCGGAGCAGCCCGCGCCGGCTGACTGCGGCCTCGACGATGTCGCCGAAGTAGGCGTTGTCGCTGGTGTTGGGCGCTTCGTGGGCGCACGCGTCGGCGCAGCGGTACCGGCAGGTCATGGCGCTGCGGCCGCCGCGATGCGCGTCGAGCAGCGGGAGCAGCCGCCGGCGGCCGGGGGCGTCGTCGTGGTCGGGCATCGGTGTGACTCCCTCCGCCAGGGGCACGAACGTGGTGTCACAGCGTAGGTAAACATTCACCCGTTGGCTACCGAGAAGTCACGAATCGCGTGGTTGCGGCTTACTCGGGTGCTCACCAGGCCCCGAGGGTGCATGCTGGACCCACGGGGAGAGGGGGCCGGCATGGTCACGACGTCGCTGATCGAACGGATCCGCAGCGGCATCATCGGCGAGGGCGAGGTGCTGCACGGGCCGTACGGCGCCCGCCGCATGACCTACGCCGACTACACGGCGTCGGGCCGGTCGCTGGACTTCATCGAGGACTTCGTCCGCGAGCAGGTGCTGCCGCTCTACGCCAACACGCACACCGAGAGCTCCGGCACCGGCCTCCAGACGACGCTGCTGCGCGAGGACGCCCGACGGACGATACGGAACTCGGTCGGCGGTACGGACGACCACCTGGTCGTGTTCACGGGGTCCGGCGCCACGTCGGCCGTCAACAAGCTGATCGGCATCCTCGAGCTGCGGCTGCCGGCCGGCGCGCCGAAGCGGCACGGCGTGCTCTACGACGTCCCGCAGAACCGGCCGGTGGTCTTCGTCGGGCCGTACGAGCACCACTCCAACGAGCTGCCGTGGCGCGAGACCATCGCCGACGTCGTCGCCGTCGACACCGACGCCGACGGCCACATCGACCTCGCGCAGCTCGACCGGTTGCTGGGTGCCTACGCCGACCGCCCGCTGCGCATCGGCAGCTTCTCCGCCGCCTCCAACGTCACCGGTGTGCTGACCAACACCGAGCGCATCGCCGCCCTTCTGCACCAGCACGGCGCGCTGTCGTTCTGGGACTACGCCGCCGCCGGCCCGTACGTCCCGATCCGCATGGCCGAGAGCGCGCCCGGCGCCGGCGACCACAAGGACGCGATCTTCCTGTCGCCGCACAAGTTCGTCGGCGGGCCGCAGACCCCGGGCGTGCTGGTGGTCGACCGCGCGCTGGTGCAGAACCAGGTCCCGACGGTGCCCGGCGGCGGCACCGTGGAGTTCGTCAGCCCCGACGAGCACCGCTACCTCGACGACCCGGTCGCCCGCGAGGAGGGCGGCACGCCGGCGATCGTCGAGTCGATCAGGGCCGGGCTGGTGTTCGGGCTCAAGGACGCCGTGGGCACCGACCTCATCCAGGAGCGCGAGGAGGCGCTCTGGCGCTACGCGCTGCGCCGGTGGAGCGACGTGCCGCAGATCGACGTGCTCGGCAACCGCGACGTGCCGCGGCTGTCCATCGTGTCGTTCCGCATCCGCCACGGCGACCGCTTCCTGCACCACAACTTCGTGGTCGCGCTGCTCAACGACCTCTTCGGCATCCAGGCGCGCGGCGGCTGCTCCTGTGCCGGACCGTACGGCCACCGCCTGCTGTCCGTGGGGCCGGCGCAGTCGACGGCCTTCCGCGACGTCGTCGGCGTCGGCTGCGAGGGCATCAAGCCCGGCTGGACCCGGCTGAACTTCAACTACTTCATCTCCGACACCGTCCGCGACTACCTGGTCGACGCGGTCGCGCTGATCGCCGCCGACGGGTACCGCCTGCTGCCCGACTACGGGTTCGACCCGCACACCGGGCTGTGGCGGCACCGCGAGGGGACGTCGCGGCCGCCGGTCCGGCTGACGGGGCTGCACTACGACGAGCAGGGCACGCTGGTCGGGGCGCAGCGGCACGATCGGGTCGGCGAGGAGGCCCTGGCCGCGCACCTCGCCGAGGCGCGGGACGTCCTGGCCGGCCGGCCCGGCACTGTCGAGGACGGCCCGACGGGGCTGTCGGACGAGTTCGAGGCGCTGCGCTGGTTCGTCCTGCCGCCGTCGTGCGTCGTCGCCGCCGACACGTCGGTCGAGGTCCTCGTCGACGACCGCTGCGCGCGTCACTGACCCTGTCATGTCGCCCCGGTCGTGTCGCCTCAACAGCGGGTGGGTGGGCTGGCCGGGCGGCTCAGGACAGCGCCCAGGCGAGCAGGACCAGTACCTGCCCGGCGGCCTGGGCCAGGGCGAAACGCCGCAGCGCCGGGCGCAGCGCCGCCCGCTCCACTCTCGCCCGCATCGGGACGACGGCGGCCAGCGCGGCGGCGACGTGGGTGGCGTGGGCGCCCAGCACCGCGAGGCTCAGCCAGCCGGTGATCGCCCCGTCGGCGGCCAGTCCGCACAGCGCGCACACCGCGAGGAAGGCCGTCGCCGCGTGCGAGGACGGCAGCGCCGCGGCCGAACCGCCCGCCAGCACGACGACCAGCAGACCGAAGGGCGATACCGACGTCCATCCGGCGACGGCGAGCACCATCATGACCACCGCCGCCGCCAGCGCCGCGCGCACCACCCAGCCGGGCAGCGCGGGGCCGAGCGCGCCGGGCGGGACGGCCCCGTCCCGCGGGACGGCC
>NZ_QUAL01000281.1 GCF_003579925.1 Jiangella rhizosphaerae
CCGCCCGGCCAGGCCACGGCCGGCGCGCTGGCCGCCTGCCTCGCCGTCGCCGCGGTGCTCGGGTTCGCCGGCGGCGCGTGGTTCGGCTCCCGACCCGACGACGGCGAACAGCCGGGCGACGCGCGCAGCTCCGACCCCGGCACGTCGGTGCCGGGCGAGCCCGCCCCCGAGGAGGGCCTGCGGCTCACGGCCGACCCCGTCACCGTGGCGCCGAACGACCTCATCGCGCTGGCCGGGACGCTCGAGCCGGTCGAGGCCGGCGTCCGGGTGACGCTGCAGCACAAGGTCGGCGACGGCGAGTGGCAGGACTACCCCGCCAGCCGCCCCATCACGCTCACCACCCGCGAGGACGGCACGTTCAGCGGCTCCGTCGCCACCGACGCGCCCGGCCCGAACCTGTTCCGCGTCGTGAACGTGGACGACGCCGAGATGGTGTCGAACGAGATCGAGGTCACCGTCTCCGGCTGAGCGGACTCAGCCGAGCCGCGACGCCAGCTGCTCGGCCGCCTCGACCACCCGCGGCCCGACGGTGTCGTCGTCGAGCGCACCGAGTGCGATGACGCCGACGCTCGCCTCGACGCCGGGCACGCCGAGCACCGGCGCGGCCACGCCGCTGGCGCCTGCCTGCAGCTCGCCCGTCGTGCTGACGAAGTCGCGCGAGCCCTCCCGCCCCGCGAGGACGGCCCGCCCGGCGGCGCCGCGCTCCAGCGGGTGCCGCGAGCCGACCCGGTAGGCGACGTGGTAGTCGGTGCGGGTCGGCTCGACCACCGCCACGGCCAGCGCCTCGGCGCCGTCGGCGATGGTGAGGTGCGCCGTCGCGCCGACGTCCTCGGCGAGCGCCCGCAGCACCGGCTGCGCCACCTGCCGCAGCGACGGCTGCACGCTGCCGGCCAGAGTCAGCACGCCGAAGCCGACGCTGAACCGGCCGCCGGCGACCCGCCGGACCAGGCCGTGCTGCTCCAGCGTCGCCAGCAGGCGGTAGACGATGGTGCGGTTGACGCCCAGGACGGCCGACGCCTCGGCGACGGTGAGTCCGTCGCTCGACGCGGAGAGGACCTCGAGCAGACGGAGACCGCGATCGAGCGTCTGCGAGATCTCCACCACGGCGACAACCATAGAGGTTCCCGGGTCCCCGGTCCGGAGGGCCGTTTCGCGCGTACTGTGTCACGCAGATGACAATCGCGCTTCGCCAGCACGGAAAGGTCGGTCCGTCGATGAAGAAGCTGATCAACTCCCCCGACTCGGTCATCGCCGACGCACTGCGCGGCGTGGCCGCCGCCCATCCATCGCTCGCCGTCGACCTCGAGAACCGGGTCATCTCGCGAGCCGGCGGCGCGACACCGGGCAAGGTGGGACTGGTCTCTGGTGGGGGCTCCGGACACGAACCGCTGCACGGCGGCTACGTCGGCTACGGCATGCTCGACGCCGCGGCGCCCGGCGAGGTCTACACGTCACCGGTGCCCGACCAGATCCTCGCCGCCACCATGGCCGCCGACGGCGGCGCGGGTGTGCTGCACATCGTCAAGAACTACACCGGCGACGTCCTCAACTTCCGCATGGCGGCCGAGCTGGCCGAGGACGAGGACGTCCGCGTCGTCAGCGTCGTCACGAACGACGACGCCGCCGTCGAGGACTCCACCTACACCGCCGGCCGCCGCGGCGTCGGCGGCACCGTGTTCGTCGAGAAGATCGCCGGCGCCGCCGCCGAGGAGGGCGCCGACCTCGACACCGTCGCGCGCATCGCCACCCATGTCAACGAGGTCACGCGGTCATTCGCCATCGCGCTGCACGCCGGCACCGTCCCGGCGGCCGGCAAGCCGGGCTTCGACCTCGCCGAGGACGAGGTCGAGCTGGGTGTCGGCATCCACGGCGAGCCCGGCCGCGAGCGCGGCGCGATGGCGCCGGTGCACGACCTCGTCGGGTACTCCCTCGACGTCATCCACGCCGACCGGCCCGTCACCGGCGACGTGCTGGTGATGCTCAACGGCCAGGGCGGCACCCCGCTGATCGAGCTCTACGGCGCGTTCGCCGAGGCCGTCGCCTGGATCGAGGGGCACGGCGGACGGGTCGCGCGCAGCCTGGTCGGCAACTACATCACCAGCCTCGACCAGCAGGGCTTCTCCATTTCCGTCATGTCGCTGGACGACGACCTGCTGCGGCTGTGGGACGCCCCGGTGTCGACGCCCGCGCTGCGGTGGGGACGGTGAGCATGACGTTCGACACGCAGACGGCGACGGCCTGGATCACCGCGGCCGAGGCCGCCGTCAAGGCCGACGAGGCGCGGCTGACCGGCCTCGACGCCGCCATCGGCGACGGCGACCACGGCGCCAACATGGCCCGCGGCCTCGCCGCCGCGCTGACCAACATCGCCGAGCGCGGACCCGCGACGCCGGGCGACGTCCTCGTCGCCGCCGGCCGCGGCATCGTCGCCAAGACCGGCGGCGCGTCCGGGCCGCTGTACGGCAGCGCGTTCCGCCGGGCCGGCAAGGCGCTCGGTGAGTCCACGACCGTCGAGGCGGCGGAGCTGGGCGCGGCGCTGGAGGCCGCGCTGACGGCGATCAAGGAGCTGGGCGGCGCCAACGAGGGCGACAAGACGATGATCGACGCGCTCGCGCCGGCGGTCGCCGCGTTCCAGGCGGTCGCCGCCGACGGCGGGCCCATCGCCGCCGCCGCCGCGGCCGCCGCCGAC
>NZ_QUAL01000285.1 GCF_003579925.1 Jiangella rhizosphaerae
GGGTTCGTGACGCTGTGAGCCGACGTTGGTCGTGCCGGTGGGAAGGTCGCTGGCGTTCGCGATGGAGCCGGCATCGTGCCGACGGCCGAGCTGCAGGCCGCTGATGGGTGAGGGATCCGGGTAGCCAGGACGACGCGGATCCCTCACCCATCGAGGCCGCGAAGGCATCACCTGCCGACCGCGACACCGTGACGACGACACCGCCACCGTGACCACCACACCACGACACACGCCCCACGCGTTCATCGGCATCTCCAACGCCGCAGCGTCGGCAATCTCGGCGTCGGCTAACACGTGACGCTACGTCGGTCGACCTGGGCGATGCGTTGCGCCGGCTGTTGACGGTAGGGAGCGGATTGGCGATGAGGGCTCTCCGTTGAACGGCGTACTCGGCCAGGTTGTCAAGGATCTTCCGCCACCGTGACGTGACACTGGTTGCCCTGACACCGCCATCCGGGCGGATCGCGAGTCCGTCGACGAGGCGGCGGAGCACGTCAGCGTCGGCGAGCGCAGAAGCGGGCTGGCTGTGATTGGACGCCCAGCGGAGAGCGTCGCTCACCCAGACGGGCTGGTCCGCCTCCTCGCGAGACCGGAGACGGGCCAGTGACGCTGCGCCGACCTTCAGAACTCCATCTTGCGTGTTGCCTGTAGTGCTTCCTCGCGCGTGTTGACGCCGAGCTTGCGATAGAGATTGCGCAGGTGGGTCTTGACGGTGTTCGGTGAAAGGAACAGTTGCTGGGAGATGTCGCGCACCGACGTCTTGGTGCGGAGGGCGAGAAGGACCTCTAGCTCGCGCCGGGTGAGTTGGGCCGAGTGCTGGTGCCGGTAGAGCATGCGGGCATCCGGCGGATCCTCGACCAGGGCGGAGAGGCGGTCCCGGAGGCCGGCGGCGCATTCGGCGAAGGCGAGGCGGTCGCCGAGCTTGGTGATGGCGGCAGCCGCGTTCTCGAGCGCCTCGTTCGCCCGCTCGTCGTTCTGCAGGTGGTGGTAGGCGTTGGCGCGGATGAGGTGCCACGACGCCGGAGTGGGGAGGAAGGCCGTTCGGACGCCGTCGGTCCCGAGCAGATCGAGTGCGCTTCGGGGGTTGCCGGTGAGGTTGTGCAGCCGTGCCCGCGACATCAGCGTCCAGGGCGCATCGCCGGCGATATCGGGCTGGTCGAGGAGATTCATGGCGCGATCGATCAGGCCGAGCGCCTGATAGGTGTCGGCGAGATCGCTGACCAGCAGGGAGCGCGCCATCGACTCGGCCGGTGCGAGCTCCCTGAAGGTGAGCAGCGAACGCTCGATCAGCGCGGCCGCCTCCGCCGGCTCGCCCCAGTGGAGGTGCCAGAGCGCCTGGGCGTGGACGCCTATCCACCAGAACTCGTCGTTCTTGGCCGCGTCGTCGAGGTGTTCCAGCGCCGACGCGCGTCGGCCGGTGAGGTCTCATTCGCCGAACCGACGCTGACCTGGACCGGCGACCTCGCCGTCGGCGAGGTGGTGACGCTCACTTACTCGGTGACCGTCGGCGCGGTCGGAGAGGGCGATGACGAGCTGAAGAACGTCGTCACCTCCCCGCACACCGACGGTGTGTGCGTGCCGGCGGCGGATCAGAACCCGGACTGCACGACGGGCCACATCCAGGGGGACTACGAGGTCACCAAGACCTCCGACCCGGAGTCGGGCTCGACGGTGGAGGACGGCGACGTCGTCACCTACACGGTGACAGTGACGCACACCGGGCAAGCGCCGATCGAGGCGACGTTCGACGACGACCTGTCCGGGGTGCTGGACGACGCGACGTGGAACGACGACCTCGAGGCGTCGGCCGGTGAGGCCGCGCTGGACGGGACCACGCTGACGTGGTCCGGCGATCTCGTGGAGGGCGACGTCGTGACGGTGACCTACTCGGTGACCGTCACCTCCGACGGCGACCGGCATCTGAAGAACGTGGTCACCACGCCGGACCCGGACCAGTGCGTGCCGGCGGAGGGGCAGGACGAGGCCTGCACGACCGAGCACTTCAGCAGCGGGTACACCTACTCCAAGACCTCGGACCCGGCGCCGGGCTCCGACGTCGAAGAGGGCGACGTCATCACCTACTCGGTGCTGGTCGAGCAGGTCGGCCCGGTACCGGTGGCCGGCGCCACGGTGACCGACGACCTGTCCGGGGTGTCGCCGTACGCGGCCTGGAACGACGACGCGTCGGCCACCTCGGGCGAGGTGTCGCTGTCCGGGGAGACGCTCACCTGGACCGGTGACCTCGCTGTCGGGCAGACCGTCACGATCACCTACTCGGTGACCGTGGGCGACGAGGACAATGCCACGATCCGCAACGTCGTCACCAGCCCGGACGACGACGGCAGCTGTGTCCCGGCGCCGGACGGGAACCCGGACTGCAAGACCGAGCACTACACGCCGGGTGCGGAACCGCCGGCACCGGACGAGCAGGATGACGACCTGCCGGACACCGGTGCGGACCTCACCCGCTGGTTCCTTACTGGTGGGCTGGCCCTGCTGATCGGCGGCCTGGTCCTCGTGGCCGTGCACGGCCGCCGTTCATTCCGAGGGACCGGAGGCTCGGCCGACCCGGCATAGTCGACGGCCAGGCTCCTGACTGTGCAGTGCCCCGCCACGGGGGAGGGGCACTGCGCAGTCATCGACGTCTGAGTACGTACTAGGGCGTGTCTCCTAAAGATCGGCGGTGTAGGCGGCGATTGTTGGTCTCATGTCGCGTGAGGCGTTGTTGACTGATGATC
>NZ_QUAL01000284.1 GCF_003579925.1 Jiangella rhizosphaerae
CCCAACCAGAAGCGAACAGCACCCAGCAGAGGCCGCGGACTTGAGGCGCGCGTGCGCGGCCAAGACAATCGGGCAGCAGGGGGACGGGGCCAACGCCGCAGGGGGGCGGGCCCAACGCAGCAGGGACGGCGAACCCCCAGTCAGCGCGAGGTGAGGGCGCTCACCAGATCGCCGGCCGTCTCGCACTGGTCGAGCAGGTCGCCGACGTGGGCCTTCGTGCCGCGGTTGGGGTCGAGCGTGGGCACGCGTTGCAGTGCTTCGCGGCCGGGGAGGTCGAAGATCACCGAGTCCCAGGACGCCGCGGCGATCGACTCGGCGTACTTGTCGAGGCAGCGGCCGCGGAAGTACGCCCGGGTGTCCTCGGGCGGCAGGTGGACGGCGTCGTCGATCTCCTGGTCGGTGATGAGGCGCTGCATGCGGCCCTTGGCGACCAGCCGGCGGTAGAGGCCGCGCTCGGGCCGGATGTCGGCGTACTGCAGGTCGATGAGGTGCAGCTTGGGGTGCGACCAGTCCATGCCGTCGCGGTCGCGGTACTGCTGCAGCAGCGACAGCTTCGCCACCCAGTCGAGCTGGTCGGACAGCGACATCGGGTCGGTGGCCAGCCCCTGCAGCGTGGTCTCCCAGCGGGAGAGCACGTCGGCGGTGACGGGGTCGACGTCGGCGCCGTAGCGGTCCTCGACGTACTTGCGGGCCTGCTCGGCGTACTCCGTCTGCAGTTGGACGGCGGTGACCTTGCGGCCGTCGCCCAGCTCGACCAGGTGCTTCAGCGTGGGGTCGTGGGAGATGTCGTGCAGCGCCCCGACCGGCCGGGACACCGCGAGGTCGCCGCCGAGGAAACCGTCCTCGATCATGGCCAGGACGAGCGCCGTCGTCCCCAGCTTGAGGTAGGTCGAGATCTCGGAGAGGTTGGCGTCGCCGAGGATGACGTGCAGCCGGCGGTACCGCTCGGGGTCGGCGTGCGGCTCGTCGCGGGTGTTGATGATCGGCCGCTTGAGCGTGGTCTCGAGGCCGACCTCGACCTCGAAGTAGTCGGCGCGCTGGGAGATCTGGAAGCCGTGGCCGCTGCCGTCCTGGCCGATGCCGACCCGCCCCGCCCCGCAGACGACCTGCCGCGACACGAAGAACGGGATGAGATGGCGGACGATGTCGGCGAACGGCGTCGACCGGTTCATCAGGTAGTTCTCGTGGCAGCCGTACGAGGCGCCCTTGTTGTCGACGTTGTTCTTGTACAGCTGGATGGGCTGCGCGCCGGGCAGCCGGCCGGCCCAGCTGGCCGCCACGCCCATGATCGCCTCGCCGGCCTTGTCCCAGACGACGGCGTCGCGCGGCGAGGTGACCTCGGGCGAGGAGTACTCAGGGTGGGCGTGGTCGACGTAGAGCCGGGCGCCGTTGGTGAGGATGAGGTTGGCCAGCCCGATCTCTTCGTCGGTGAGCTGGCTGGGGTCGGCCCCGCCGCGGGACAGCTCGAACCCGCGGGCGTCGCGCAGCGGATTCTCCTCCTCGAAGTCCCACCGCGCCCGCCGCGCATGCGCGCGCTGCGCCGCGTAGCCGTTGACCACCTGCGACGAGGCCAGCATGGAGTTGGCCGCCGGATTGCTGGGCACCGAGATGCCGTACTCGGTCTCGATTCCCATGATGCGCCGGGCACTCATGCATCGAGCCTACGGCAGCGACCGCCGTCCACCACGCGGGCGACGCCGTCAGTGCAACGGCAGTCGCATGATCGGCCGCTCCGGCGACCGCCGTGCGACCTCGCGGAAGCCCGCCCGCCGGAACGTCGACGCGTAGCCGGTGCTGGTGGAGCTCGGCGAGACCGCGCCGTCCAGCGGGTAGGCCTCGACGGCGGGCGCACCGGCCTCGCGCGCCCACGCCACGGCGGCCTCCACCAGCGCCGACGTGACGCCCCGCCGCCGGTGTCCCTTGCGGATGTAGAAGCAGGTGATCGCCCAGACGGGGACGTCGTCGACGGGGCGCACCCGCCACGGCCGGTCCAGCGCCGGGACGGCGGCCCGCGGCGTCACCTGGCACCAGCCCACCGCCCGGCCGTCCTCGTCGAGGGCCAGCAGCCCGGGCGGCGGACCGCCCGAGACCACCGCATGGAAGTCGTCGCGGTTGGCGGCCGGGTCGCGCCGCCGGTAGGCCGGGCCGAGGCGCCAGGCCATGCACCAGCACCGCGCCGCCGGTCCCCCGCTGTCGGCCATGAGGTCCTCGAACGCCGGCCACAGCGCCTCGGTCAGCGGCTCGACCCGCGGCCCGGCCATGGCTCAGCGCAGCGACTCGACAGGTGCCGGCTCCGGATACCGGACGCCCAGCCCGGCCAGCGCCTGCTCGAGGATGCCGGCGATCTCGACCGAGTGCGCGAGCGGCATCTCCGGGCACTCCGTACGCTCCTCGCGGACTGCCTGGGCGACGGCCCGCAGCATCGGCACGTAGCCGCGGCCCTCCTTCTCCCACTCGAACGTCTGGGTCTCCTCGACGCCGCGGGCCGGGGCGTGGACGAGCCGAAGGGACGTGGCGGCGTGGAACCGCGGCGGCACCTCGATGCGCCCGGTCGTGCCCATGACCATCGCCGACCCCGGGATCGGCGAGATCAGCGACACGTCCAGATGCGCGCGCACCCCGCCGGGCCAGGTGAGGAGCAAGCCGGCCTCGTTGTCGACGCCCTGCTCGTTCAGCGTGCCGGTGACGGTGAGCGCCGACGGCGCGCCGAGCAACATCTGCGCGAACGCGACCGGGTAGATGCCGACGTCGAGCAGCACGCC
>NZ_QUAL01000283.1 GCF_003579925.1 Jiangella rhizosphaerae
GAGGTCGCACAGCAGCGCGGCGGTCTCGTGGCTGAACGCGACCTCACCGGGGAGGACCAGTCGCGCCGCCTGACACGTCGTGACCATGGAGTCCGGCAGCGCCGAGGGGATCCGCACGCCGTGGAACGGCCGACGGAACCGCGGCCCGTCCAGAACGTCGACGGGCACGCCCGCGAGGGTGGCGTCGCGGACGCGGAACGGCCGCGACCGGAATGGTTCAGGGATGACGGGTCGGCGTGGCACCGCCCGATCATGGCTCGAACCGGATGATCGTGCGGAAAGTTATCCACAGCCCGCCCCGGGCTCATGTTGATCATGGAGAAATCGGGCTTCCGAGGGCGTCGGAACCCCGATTCGCCCATGATCAACGGGGGTCGTGCACGTGGGGGTCAGGCCTCGTCGAGGTCGGGGAGGGGGTAGGCCTCGTCGAGCATCGGCTCGAGGAGGTCGCCGTCCTCCTCGATGCGGGCCAGCACGTCGTCGATGTCGAACTGCAATGGGAGCCGCTTCTTCGCCGTCGACCGGGCGCCCTGCTCGACCTCGTCCCAGGTGACCGGCGTCGACACCGTCGGGCGGGCGCGGCCGCGGACGGAGTAGGGCGCGACGGTCGTCTTGGCGGCGTTGTTCTGCGACCAGTCGATGAAGACCTTGCCGGGGCGCGCCGCCCGTTCCATCCGCGAGATGATCAGCTTCGGGTGCTCCCGCTCCAGGCGCTGCGCCAGCGCGCGGGCGTACCCGCTCACCTCGTCGTCGGTCGCCGAGCCGTCGAGCGGCACGTACATCTGCATCCCCTTCGACCCGCTGGTCTTGGGGTACGACGGCAGGCCGGCGTCGTCGAACAGCTCGCCCAGCAGCAGCGCGACCTGGCAGCACTCGATGACGTTGGCCGGCTCGCCGGGGTCGAGGTCGACGACCAGCCGGTCGGGGTTGGTGGCCGCGCCGTCGGCGTCGACGGTCCACTGCGGCACGTGCAGCTCGAGCACGGCGAGGTTGGCCAGCCACACGATCGTCGGGAGGTCGTCGGCCATGACGTAGACGACGGTCTCGCGGTCCTTCGCCGAGCCGGGCGAGGGCAGCTCGGCGGTGCGCACCCAGTCGGGCGTGCCACGTGGGGCGTTCTTCTCGAAGAAGTTCGCCTCGTCGACGCCGTTGGGCCAGCGCTTGCGGGTGACCGGGCGATCGCGCAGGTGGGGGAGCAGCGTGGCCGCCACATGGGTGTAGTACTGGATGATCTCGCCCTTGGTCGTGCCGGTCTCGGGGTAGAGCACCTTCTCGAGGTTGCTCAGACCCAGGGTGCGGCCCTCGACGTCGACGTTGACCTTGCTCGGCATGTCTTGCAGTCTTGCCGACGCACGGTACGTTCGCCAGCATGCACGACGACATCCGCGCGGCGCTCGCCCGCCACCTGCCCGGACACGCCGACGCGCCGGTCGTCCCGCTGGGCGCCGGTCTGGACAACGTCGCCTACGAGGTCGGTGGCGACCTGGTGCTGCGCCGGTCGCGTGACGAGGACCCCGGCGAGCGGCTCGCCGCGGCCCGGCGTGAGGCGGCGCTGCTGACGGCGGTCGCGGCGGTGTCCAGCCTGCCGGTGCCGGAGCCGGTGTTCGTCGACGAGCCGACCGCGCTCATCGCCTACCGCAAGCTGCCCGGCGCGCCGCTGCACCTGAACCCCGTCGCCGATCCGGCCGCGCTGGCCGCTGACCTGGCGGAGTTCCTGTCCGGCCTGCACACGGCGCTCGACGACGGCGACAGCCCGCTGTCCGCGCTGGCCGAGGTCGACGACACCCCGGGTGAGGAGTGGCTGACGGACGCGAAGGCGTCGTACGAGACCGCGGCCGCGGTCATCGCGCCGGCCGATCGCGGCCGGGTCGAGGCGTTCCTCGCCGCGCCGCCGCCCGGACCGCCGCGGCGGCTCACGTTCTGCCACAACGACCTCGGGGCCGAGCACCTGCTGGTCGACGGTGCGTCGATCACGGGCGTCATCGACTGGACCGACGCGGCGATCGCCGATCCCGCCGTCGACCTCAGTCGCCTGTACCGCGACCTCGGCCCGGACGTCGTCGAGCGGGTCGTCGCCAGGTACGGGGGCGACGCCGACGCCGTCGGGCCCGAGCGGGTCGCGTTCTACGCGCGGTGCGCGCTCCTGGAGGACATCGCGTACGGCGTCGAGTCGGGCGCCGAGGAGTACGCGCGGCTGGGGCTGGCCCACCTGGACCGGACGTTCGGCTGACGCGCTCGCTTGTCGGCGCCCGCCCGTAGGGTTGGGTGACCCACCCGACCGGGCGGGGTCTGCGCCGGACGCGGACCGGCGAGCTCACCCGCATCGCTGCGCTCGATCACGCGATGCTGGCCTGGCTCCACGCCCGCCACGGCCTCGCGCGTCGGAGGAGCCCCTCAGGGGGCCGGTGTCTCCTCGGGCGTCGGGGTGGGCGTCGCGGTGGGCGTCGGGGTTGGCATCGGCAGATAGGGGTACGGCGACGGACTGGCCTGGCCGCCGCCGAGCAGGCAGAGCGCCAGCTCCAGCGGCGAGAGGTCGATCTCGAGGCAGATGCCGTCGTTCTCGTCCTCGTCGTCGGACGGCTCCTCGTCGCCGGTGGCCGGCTGCTCGGTCGGCTTGTCGGCGGTCGGCGCGTCGGTGGGCGTGGGGTCGTCCTCGTCGTCGTTGTCGATCGGCGTGCCGGACGGCCGGTCGGTGGGGATGTCGAAGCCGGGCACCTCGGTGGCGTCGCCGCCGGGCTCGTCGGACGGGTCGTCCTCGCCGGACGGGGTGTCGTCGGGGCGGGCGGTCTCGGTGTCGCCGGG
>NZ_QUAL01000282.1 GCF_003579925.1 Jiangella rhizosphaerae
CGGCCGCCGTCGGCGCGGTCGTCTTGCTCGCCGGTCCGCGACGGCCGTGGCTGACCCGGCTGGCGCCCGCGCTGGCGGCCGGCGCCGTCCTCCTCGCCGGCCTCGTCGTCGCGCTGCGGCCCTGGCCGGGACCGTCGCCGGGCGCCCACTCGGGGCTCGCGCAGGGTCTGGTGCTGATCGCGATCGCGCTCGCCGTCATCGGCTCCGTCGCCTGGCAGCGCGCCGGCTCCGTCGCCGAGGACGACGAGTACGTGCGCATCGACGCGATGTTCGACCCCGCGGCGAATGGCGCCACTCCCGCCGGGTACCGGCCGACGGTAAAGACAGTCGAACCCGAGAACGGGAGGGAGCCGTCATGGACGAGCGAATCGACGGCACGAGGGTCGCGGTCCTCGTCGCGAACGAGGGGGTCGAGCAGGTCGAGCTGACCGAGCCCTGGAAGGCGATCGAGAACGCCGGCGGGCGGCCGGCGCTGATCGCGCCTCAGGGTGGCGAGGTACAGGCCTTCAACCACCTCGACAAGGGCGACACGTTCCCCGTCGACCAGCCGGTCTCCGAGACCAGCGCGGACGACTACGACGCGCTCATGCTGCCCGGCGGCGTCGCCAACCCCGACCAGCTGCGGACGTCGGCCGAGGCGGTGGCGTTCGTCAAGGCGTTCTTCGCGGCCGGCAAGCCGGTCGCCGCGATCTGCCACGCGCCGTGGACGCTGGTCGAGGCCGACGTCGTCCGCGGCCGCACGCTGACGTCGTGGCCCAGTCTGCAGACGGACATCCGCAACGCCGGCGGCACCTGGGTCGACGAGGAGGTCTGCACCGACCAGGGGCTGGTCACCAGCCGCAAGCCCGACGACCTCCCGGCGTTCTGCGCGAAGATGGTCGAGGAGTTCGCCGAGGGCCGGCACCCCGCCCAAGCGTCGTCCGTCTCCTGACCGCGCGGTACTGGGTCCAGCCGGCCCCGGAACGGTTCGGCCCGCCGTCGCCCTCCCCGTTGATCTTGGAGTTGTTCGGCAATTACGGGGCGTTTCGTCCGATAGATGGCCGAACAACTCCAAGATCAACTGAGGTGGGGGTCGGTCCGCTCGCCGGTGAGCGTGCATCCGCGATGGACGTGACGTCCGTCGCTCTGATCGGGGGCGATGTTGCCGAGTGGCATGCACGGCGCCGGATCGGAGGGTAGGTTCACGAGGAGCCCCCGTGCCGCCCCGGGGCCGCGCCCGGCGGTGGCCTGACGCGGGCCACGCGGAGACCCCGATCCGAGGAAGGCGTGTCCATGCGGCGCAGTATCGGCCTGGTCCTGGTGGGACTGGGGGTGTTGATGTTGGTGCTCGCGCCCCTGGCCCGCTGGTACGCGTACCCGCGGCTCGCGGTCGTCTCCAACGACGTCGCCGAACGGGTGTCGGTGGGTTCCGACGTGACGGTCCTCGACCTCGGCGCCGTGGTGCGTCAGGAGGCGCAGGTCGAGCGCGTCACCGACGTCCGCTCCGTCCGCCGGATCATCCCCGACCAGGGCGACAGCACCGACGACACCGCGGTCTGGGACACCAGCGTCACCACGTTCGACGAGCTCGGGGCCGGCGCGACCCCCGAGGAGAACGTGCTCTCCTACTTCGAGGAGCGGGTGGCGTTCGCCCGGCACACCGGCGAGGCCGTCGACGGCTTCGACCAGTACTACACACCCACCGGCGAGCAGGCCGACCGCGTCGAGGTCGACCACACGGGCTTCTACTTCAAGCTGCCGTTCGGCACCGAGCAGCGGTCGTACCCGTTCTGGGACTCCACCATCCAGGACACCCGGCCCATGGAGTTCCAGAACGAGACCACGCTCGAGGGCCTCCCGGTCTACGTCTTCCAGCAGGTCATCGAGCCGACGCCGGTGTCGGCGCTGGAGATCCCCGGCGCCCTGTTCGGCCAGCCCGGCTCGATCGTCGCCGACCGCGTCTACAGCAACACCCGCACCATCTGGGTCGAGCCGCACACCGGCGCGATCATCAAGGGCCAGGAGGAGCAGGACTCCTACCTCGACTTCGAGGGCACCCGCGGCCCGACGATCGTCCAGGGCACCCTCGCCTACACCGACGACCAGGTGTCGGCCAACGTCGACGAGTTCGCCTCCAGCGCCGACCGCCTCGAGCTCGTCCGCGACACCCTCCCGGTGGCCGCGGCCGCCGGTGGCCTGGTGTTCGTGATCCTCGGGCTGCTGCTGGCCCGGCGTGGCGCCTACGCGGGCAAGCGGCGGGCGCCCGTCGACGAGGGCTCGGGCGGACCTGGCGGGAACGGCGGGCCCGGACCCGGCGGGTTCGGCGGACCGGGCGGCGGCTCGGTCGCCGCGGCGGTGCCGGGGGTGGTCACCCGGCCGCCGGAGGAGCGGATGCCGCTGCAGCAGCGGCCGCTCGCCCAGGAGCCGGCGGGGCGGTCCGTCTTCGCCGAGTCCCGCTACGAGCCGCCGGCGGTGTCCGCGTACGACGCGCCCCGGTACGAGGAGCCCCGGTACGAGGAGCCCCGGTACGAGGCGGCTCCGTACCAGTACGGCCGGCACCAGGACCGGTTCGACGACGGCCGGTTCGCGGAACCGTCGAGCTCCGGATACGACGACGTGGCGGCCGAGGCGGCGACGCCATACGCCGAGCAGCCCTACGGTGCGCCGGCCGAGCCGTCGCAGGCGCCTGCCGAGTACGCCGGCGCCGAGCCCGCCGATCGGCCGGACCAGCCGGGCCCCGTCGCCCGGACCGACCAGACGCCGGGGGAGCCGACGCTCGACGAGCCCACGCCCCGGCCGCTGCCACGTCGCCGTCCCCAGTCGTCGGCGGCCGGCCGGCCGCCGGTGGGCCGCCCC
>NZ_QUAL01000286.1 GCF_003579925.1 Jiangella rhizosphaerae
AAGCTCGCCCTCACCTACCGCGGAGGCATCGTGCTCGCCGCCGTCACCATCTGGCTACGCCAATAAGGAGACGCGCCCTAGGCGAGCAGCCGCCGGGCGGTGTGCTGGTCGGTGACCAGCACGTCGATCCAGCCGCCGCGGATCGCGCCGCGGATGGCGTCGACCTTGAGCGGCCCGCCGCCGACGCCGATGCGCCGCGGCACCCGCCGGAGCAGGTCGGCGCTGATGCCGATCACGCGGTCGTGCAGGCCGGTGTGGACGGGTTCGCCGTCGCGGTCGAAGAAGTTGAGGCAGACGTCGCCGACGGCGCCGCCGGCGGCCAGCGTCTCGAGGTCGACCGGCGGGAACGCCGGGCCGGACGACAGCCGCTGCGGCGACGTGCTCATGCTGCCGACGCCGACCAGCACGGTCGTGAGGTCCTCCCACGCCGCGACCGCCTGCGAGATGTACGGGTCGGCCAGCAGCCCGTCGCGCACCTCCAGCGACGCGACGACGCCGGGCGCCACCAGGTAGACCGGCTCGGCGCCGGTCAGCTCGGCCAGCCGGTCGGTCAGCCGTGTCGCCTGCACCTGCACGGCCGGGTTGCCGATCGCGCCCAGTATCTGCACGACGACCTCGGCGGAGCGGGCCGGCACCGGCGCCATCGCCTCGACGACGGCGAGCAGCGACACCGACCGCGAGGAGATGCCGATGCGGTCGCCGGGCAGCAGGGTGCTCTCGACGTACGCGGCGCCGGCCGCGCCGATCGCGCCCAGCACCGACGCGTCGTCGTCGGACTGGGTGCCGGCGATGACGACGTCGCGCAGGCCGTACCGTTCCCGCAGCGCGTACTCGAGCTCGGCGAAGACGCCGGGTGGTGTGACGACGACGGTGCGGACGACGCCCAGGCCGACCGCCTCCTTGAGCAGCCGCGACACCTTCGACTGGGTGACGTGCAGCCGGGCGGCGATGTCGGGCTGGCGCAGTCCCTCGACGTGGTACATGTGGGCGACCTTGAACAGCAGGGCGAGTCGCTCGGACGGGATGCTCGGCACCGCGGCGACTCTACCGACGACGGCGGACTCGGTCACTTGAGCGCTCCCGCCGTCATGCCGGCGATGAAGTACCGCTGCAGGAACAGGTACGTGACGATGACCGGCAGGCAGGTCAGGGTGACGGCGGCGGCGATGGCCGCGCGGTCGGTCTGGTACTCGCCGACGAAGAACATGATCCCCGACGCCACCGGCCGCAGGTTCTCGTGCTGGCCGTAGAGCAGCGGGATGAGGAAGGCGTTCCAGGTGAACATGAACTGGAACACCGCCAGCGACAGCAGCCCGGGCCGGGCCAGCGGCAGCATGACGTGCCAGAACACCCGCAGCTCGCCGGCGCCGTCGACGCGGGCGGCGTCGCGCAGCTCGCCGGGCAGGCCGAGGAAGAACGCCCGCATCAGGAAGATGCCGAACGGCAGCCCCAGGGCCAGCGCGGGCACGATGATGCCCCAGTAGCTTCCCAGCAGCCCGAGGTCGCGCACGACGTAGTACTGCGGGATCATGATCGACTGGAACGGCACCATGACGCCGAGCAGGATCAGCACGAACAGCAGCGTCGTCACCTTCGTGCGCACCAGCGTCAGCGCGTACGCCGCCATCGACGCCAGCAGCACGACCAGCGGCACCACGAACGCCACGTACAGGAAGGTGTTGCCGAGGTAGCTGCCGAACCGGCCGGTGACGAACGCGTTGCGGTAGTTCTCCCAGTTCAGCTCCGTCGGCAGGCCGAACGGGTCGCGCCCGATGTCGGTGGAGGTGCGCAGCGACGAGATCCAGATCCACACGAAAGGGCCGACGAAGACCAGCGCCGCGCCGATGAGCGCGACGTAGCGCAGCGCGGTCCAGCCGTGCCGCCCGGCCCGTTTCGGCGGCGACGGGGGCGGGGCGGCCTCCGCCGGGGGTGCGGTGAGTGTCGGGACGGCCATCGTCACACCTCGCTCGTTCGCTCGCGCAGCCGCACGAAGACGACGGTCACGATCAGGCAGACGACCGTGAGCACCACCGACAGCGCGGCGCCGTAGCCGACCTGGTTGTCGGCGAAGGCGTTCTGGTACGTGTACGTCGCGATCAGCTGGGTGCTGTTCTGCGGCCCGCCGCGGGTCATCACCCAGACCATGTCGAACGCCTGGAAATTGTGGATGAGCAGCAGCGACGTCACCAGCGTCACGGCGTGCGACAGCTGCGGGACGATGACGTGGCGGAACCGCTGGACGCCGTTGGCGCCGTCGACCTTCGCCGCGTCGAGCAGCTCCGCCGATACATTGTTCAGCGCCGCGGAGAAGATCACGAACGACAGCCCGATCGACGCCCACACCGACGCGCCCAGGATCGCGTACACCGCGACGTCGGGGTCGCCGAGCCAGCCGCGCTGCCAGCCGTCCAGCCCGACGGCGTCGAGGATGCGGTTCAGCACGCCGAAGCCGGGGTGGTAGATCCAGCCCCACACGATGCCGACGACGACGGTCGGCAGCACCTGCGGCATGAAGTAGAGCGTCCGGAAGACGGCGAACCCGCGGCCGGTGCCCCACGCCAGCAGCGCCAGCCCCAGCGACAGCGCCAGCGACGCCGCCGTCCCGAGCCCGACCCAGAGCAGCGTGTTGCGCAGGCTGACGCCGAACAGCCGGTCGTCGAGCAGGTCGAGATAGTTGCCCAGCCCGACGAACGTCTTGACCGGGTTGACGCCGTCCCACTCGTACAGCGACAGCCAGACCGACTGCACCAGCGGGATCAGCACGAACACCAGGTACAGCACGATCGCCGGGGCGAGGAACACCGCCGCGAGCCGCGCCGCCGGGCTCATCCGGCCGAGCGGCCCCGGCCGGCGGTGGCCGCCACCGGCCGGCGCGCG
>NZ_QUAL01000287.1 GCF_003579925.1 Jiangella rhizosphaerae
GCGGGGTCCAGCGCGGCCAGCAGGGCGGCCAGCCGGTCGGCGCGCGCGGACCGCCGCACGGCCAGGGCCGTGCGGCCGGCGTCGCTGATGCCGACCCGGACGACCCGGCCGTCGGCGGGGTCGGCGGTCCGCTCGACCAGCCCGCCCTCGTGCAGCCGGGCGACCAGCTGGGTCATGGCCGGCTGGGTGACGCCCTCCTGGACGGCGAGCTCGGTGAGGCGGCGCGGGCCGGTGCGCTCCAGCGTGGCCAGGGTGGCGGCGGCGGTCAGCGACAGGTCGCGACCCGTGGTGAGCTGGCGGAACAACCGGACCAGCCGCTCCAGGGCGGCAGCGAGCTCCACAGAATCCATAACGTACTTATATTAGCGCGTGATGCAACTGCGGGATGACGGCGGATCGCCCGTACGGGTGATTCTTGACACATCAACGGCAGCGCCAGGCTCCCCGTGGGTAACCTCGGTCGGCGAAGCGGCCGAACCGGCCGCTGATCAGCGATTCGACCGGTTCATCCGGCTCGAGGGACTTCGGTCAGAGGGGAAGCGGGACGCCGGTGAACGGAACGTCGTTCGGCCGCCGCCTCCGTGCCGCTCTCGGCGCCGCCGCCGCGCTCGCGGCCACCGGCGGAGTGCTCGCCGGTCCCGCGGCGGCGCTGGAGGTCGACACCGCACCCGCCGCGCCCGAGGTCCGGATGCGCGCCTTCGACCCCGCCGACTTCGCCGAGCGCGCGGCCGGCCTGCCGTCGGGCCTGACCGAGGCGATCCGGCGCGACCTGGGCCAGTCGCCCGAGGACTACCTCGCGACAGCGGCCGCCGCCCGGCTGGCTGGCGAGGTCGTCGCCTCGCTGGGCGACGTCGTCCGCTCGGCCTGGCTGGACGGCCAGACCCTGCACGTCGCCGTCAGCGACCGCGGCGCAGCGATCGCCGCCCGCAACGCCGGCGCACAGGTGCGGGTGGGCGACGTCCTTGCCGACGCACTCGCCGCGGCGCGGGCGCAGGACAAGCTGGCCTACATCGACCGCGAGAACGAGCGGGTCGTCGCCGTCGGCGCGGAGGTCCGCGGGGCGCCGGTCGCCCAGGTGCGGCTGTCCGCCCGCAGCGGCGACGGCCACCACCGCGGCGGCGCCGGGGTCGCCGTCCGCACCCCGCTCGCCGACTATCACTGCTCCGCGGCGTTCGCCGGCACCGATGCCGAGGGCGAGCCGCGGCTGCTCACCGCCGGGCACTGCGCCGCCGGCGCGGACGGCCTGTTCACCGCGGGCGTCGACGAGCTCGCGCCGGACGCACCACTGGCCGGCGGTCCTCTGGCGTGGCCCGGCCTGATCGGCGACGCCCTCGGCGAGTACGTGCCCGACAGCGTCGCGTTCGGCGACGGGCGCGACGCCGCGCTGATCTCCGTCGACGGCGACGTGCGGCCCGAGGTGGCCGGATGGAGCCCGGGTGCCGGCGCCGAGCCCGCGCTGGCCGTCCACGACTCCGTCAGGCCCGTCGCGGGTGCGCCCGTGTGCGCCGCGGGCGTCGCGTCCGGCTGGACCTGCGGGCACATCCTCGACGCCGGAACCACCGTGCCGGTGAGCGGCCAGGCCGTGACCGGCTTCCTGTTCGACGCCTGCGTGCTGCCCGGCGACAGCGGCGGCGCCGTCACCGTCGGGACGTATGCGCTCGGCCTGAGCTCCGGCTCGACCTGGCCGGGCCCGTCCTGCGCCGACGGCGACCCCGCCGCGGGCGGCGACGACCTCAGCGTCGGGTATGCGCTCACCGGCGCCGATTCGGTCGAGTCGCTGTACGGCTCGGGCTGGCGGCTGGCCGTCCGCGTCGGCGCCCCCGAGGTGACCGCGCCCGCGGACGGCGCCACCACCGGCCCGACCCCCACGATCACCGGGACGGCCGACGCCGCGGCCGGCGCCGTCGTGACCGTCCGCATCGAGGACGGGCCGGAGCTGGAGGCGCGCGTCGGCGCGGCCGGCCGGTGGAGCGTGCCGGTCGGCGCGGCGCTCGAGCCGGGCACCTACTCCTACACCGCCCGCACATCGTTCCGGCCCGCGACCGGCGACCACACCGTCGCCTCCGAGGAGACGACCGGCGAGTTCGAGGTCGCCGAGCTGGCCGGCCTCGGCGTGAGCTGGCCGGCCCCCGGGCACGTCAGCCCCGACGGGCGGCTGGACTTCGAGGGCACCGGCCAGCCCGGCGCCACCGTCTCGCTGACCGTCGGCGGCGAGGAGCTCGCGAGCACGACCGTCCGCGAGGACGGCACCTGGTCGCTGCGCTCGGGCTCCGCCCGTCCGGCCGGCCGGTTCGACGCCGTGCTGACGCAGCACGTCACCGCCGCCGTGACGGCCGCGCCCGAGGCGGACGGCCCGGAGGACGACGCGGCGGACGGTGCCGCCGGGACGGCCTCGGCGACGCCGGGATCCGGGTCCACGGACTCGGACTCCGGCTCCGGGGACTTCGGCTCCGGGGACTCCGCAGACGGGGACGCCGCGGCGCCGGAGTCCGGTGCCGCCGCCGACGCGACGGTCACCGTCGCCAACGTGGGCGTGGCTCCGCGTGCGCCGGTCGTGAGCGCACCGCTCGGCCGGATCTCCCCTGACGAGGCTGGCACGCTCCGCGGCGCCGGGGCGCCCGGTGCCGCCGTGTCGGTCCGGGTCGCACCCACCGGGACCGACCTCACCGCCGCGCCGGAACTGCGCACCGAGGCCGGCGCCGACGGGACGTGGACGCTGCGGCTGGACGCTCCGCTGAGCGCCGGCCGGCACGTCGTCGTCGCCACCCAGTCCGTCGACGACCTCACCTCCCAGCCGTCGAACCCGGTCGTCGTCGAGGTCGCCGCGACGACCCGCTCCGCCGGCGGGGTGGACGGCGGCACCGACGCGAGCACCGGCGACGAGGGCCTGCCCGGTGGAGTCCTCGCCGCGGCGGCCGGCATCCTGGCCGCCGGCGCGGCCGTCGCGGGCGTGCTCGTCCGGCGCCGCC
>NZ_QUAL01000288.1 GCF_003579925.1 Jiangella rhizosphaerae
CGACACCGGCCGCGCACCACGCCGCCACGCCTGCGTCGACGGCCGGTCCGCCGCCCGCCCGCAGCGCGAGCACCGTCGCCGCGGCGCCGATCGCCGCGGCCGGCACGACGACCGCCACCGACTCCAGCACCGACCACCACACCAGCTGGCCGGCGGACAGCCCGCGCGAGCGCAGCAGCGTCGTCTCGACCTCGCGGACCACGCCGAGCAGCCGGGCCACCTGGGCGCCGGTGACGATCGCGACGGCCACCAGCACGATGAGCGGGACGGCGGAGACGCTGGTGCCACGCGCGAGGTCGGCGTCCAGCGAGGCGGCGGTCGCGGCGAGCTCGCCGCTGGTCGCGACGCCGCGGACGTCGATCCGCTCGTCGCCCTCCAGCTCGCCCGGCAGCCCGGGCAGCGCGTCGGCGAGCGCGGCGATCTGGCCGGGGGTGATCTCGCCGGCCCGCGGGGTGATCCGCCAGCGCACGCGCGGCGACGGCTCGACGGCGGTCAGGGCGGCCTCGGTGACCACGAACGGCCCGTAGGCCGAGCCGTCGACGCCGGCCACCTCCATCGGCTCACCGAACCAGAACGGGTCGGCCGGGTCGGCGGGCAGCCAGGTGCCGGTGACCAGCACCCGGGTCTCGCCGACGCTGATCTCGTCGCCGGTCGACAGGCCCAGAGCCTCGGCGGCGGTGGCGTGCAGCGCGGCCTCCGTCGCGGCGGCGCCGCCCGCGCCGTCCGCGGCCGGCCAGGCCCCGTCGACCAGCTCCGCGTGCTCCTCCAGGCGCTCGTAGGCGGCGAGGACGCCGCGCGCCTCCTCGTCGCTGCCGGGCACGGTCAGGGCGTCCTCGCCGCCGGCCAGGCTGCGGTGGACGTCGAGCGGTGCGCCGCCGGACCGCCCGGCGACGTCCTCGCGCACGGCGCGGTCCTGGTCGCCGGGGTCGGGGCCGAGGCGGGTGACGGCCTGCACGGCGGACTCCGCCGGAGGCGCGTCGCGCAGCGCCTCGCGGACGCCGTCCTGGCTGGCCACGACCAGGTAGCCGACCAGTCCGGTGGTGACCGCGGCCACCACGAACACCCAGGCGGCCACCGTCGCGACGACGGCGGCATGGGCACGCGCGCGCTTGACCCGCATCAGCGGTCCCCGCCGGCTCGGCAACCGTTTCCCCCACGCATGATCGGCACAGACTACCGGGCAGGACGGAGGGCATAACAGGCCACGGCGGTCGCCGCGGCCACGTTGAGGGAGTCGACCCCGGCCTGCATCGGGATGCGCACCCGCCGGTCCGCCGCCGTCATCCAGCGCGCGGACAGCCCGTGCCCTTCGCCGCCGACCAGCAGCGCCGTCCGCTCCGCGGGCTCCACCTCGGCGAGGTCGACGGCGTCGTCGGCCGGGGTGAGCGCCAGCGTCTCGAACCCGGCGGCGGCGAGCGTCGCGGGCGCGTCGTACCACTCGTCGACGCGGGTGTACGGGACGGAGAACACCGTGCCCATCGAGACCTTGACCGCACGCCGGTAGAGCGGGTCGGCGCAGCGCGGCCCGAGCAGGACGGCGTCCCAGCCCAGCGCCGCCGCGCAGCGGAAGATCGCGCCGACGTTGGTGTGGTCGACGAGGTCCTCCAGCACGACCACCCGCGTGGCCGCGCTCAGCACGTCGGCGACCGGCGGCAGCGGCCGGCGGTGCAGCGAGGCCAGCGCGCCGCGGTGCACGTGGAAGCCAGTGACGCCCTCGATGACCGGCTCCGGTGCGACGTAGACGGGGACGTCCCCGGCAGCGGCGAGCACGTCGGCGAGCGCCTCGACCCAGCGCGGCGCCATGAGAAACGAGCGTGGCCGGTAGCCCGCGGCGATCGCCCGGCGGACCACCTTCTCGCCCTCGGCCAGGAACAGGCCGTGCTCGGTCTCCAGCGACGTGCGCAGCTGCACGTCGCGCAGCGAGACGTAGTCGGCCAGCCGGGGGTCGTCGACGCCCTCGACCTCGACGACGACGGCCATCACCGCACCACCAGGAGGACGACCGCGACGAGACCGACCGCGACGACGACGCCGCGCAGCACCGCCTGGGACAGCCGCCGGCCCACCCGGGCGCCGACGAGCCCGCCGGCCGCGGAGCCGAGCGCGATCAGCCCGGCGGCCGCCCAGTCGACGTCGGCGACGACCACGAAGACCAGGCCGGCGACCAGGTTCACCAGCCCGGCCTGCACGTTCTTGACCGCGTTGAGCCGCTGCAGCGAGTCGGACAGCGACAGGCCCAGGACGGCGAGCAGCAGCACGCCCTGCGCGGCACCGAAGTAGCCGCCGTAGACGGCCGTCAGCAGGATCAGCAGCCAGACCACCGGGCCGCCGTGCTCGCGTCCGGGCGGGCGCTCCTTCAGCCGCCGCGAGATCCACGGCTGGGCCGCGACCAGCACGCAGGCCAGCACGATCAGCACCGGCACGATCGCCTCGAACGCGCCCGGCGGCAGCGCCAGCAGCAGCACGGCACCGCCGGCGCCGCCGACGAGGGCGGCCAGCCCGAACCGGAGCACCCGGTCGCGCTGGCCGCGCAGTTCCTCGCGGTAGCCCCAGGCCCCCATCAGCGAGCCCGGCACCAAACCGACGGTGTTGGACACGTTGGCCACCACGGGCGGGTAGCCCAGCGCCAGCAGCGTCGGGAAGGTGATCATCGTCCCGGAGCCCACGACGGCGTTGATCGCACCCGCCGCGAACCCGGCCGCGACGATCGCGACGACGTCGAGCAGGCTCACCCCGCCGGGGGCGCGGGCGGTGCGGGCGGCGACGGCGGCCGGTCGGAGCCGGGGCCGCGCTCGTCATCGGGGTCGACGGTCAGGTCGCGGCCCAGCGCCGGGCCGTTCTCCGCGGGGCCGTTCTCCGCCGGGCCGCGCTCGTCGCGGTCGCCGGACCCGTCGGAGACGGCCCGGGACGCGGCCTCGGACGCGGACTCGCCGGTGGAGGCGCCGTCGCCCGTGCCCGCGGACGGCAGCGGCGTCGACGGGTCGGACGCGGCCTGGGCGGCCTGCAGCGCGCG
>NZ_QUAL01000291.1 GCF_003579925.1 Jiangella rhizosphaerae
CGCGACAGCGGCCTCACCGCCGGTGCACAACTGTTCCAACAGCGCCGGGTCGATGTCGGCGACGCTCGGGTCATCACACGGCGCCGTCTCCCACCCCACCGGCGGAGCAACCTCCGGCGGCGGAGCAGTCGGCAGCGCTTCTTCGAACATGCAAATGATCTTACCTGCCCCCACCGACAAGGTCGATTCGACGAGCGCGCGTGCGCGGCCCGACGCATGGCGAGCAGCGGTTGATCTAGCCTGGTCGCTGTGACGGAGGAACGGCCGGCGCGGCTCGACGTCGGTGTTGTCGGCACCGGGCGGGTGGGCGCGGTGCTGGGTGCGGCGCTGGCGCGGGCCGGACACCACGTGGTCGCCGGCTACGGGGTGTCGCTCACCAGCCGCACCCGAGCCGGCGCGCTGCTGCCGGGCGTGCCGCTGGTCGAGGTGCCGCAGGTGTTCGCCCGCGCCGGGCTGGTGGTGCTCGCGGTGCCGGACGATGCGCTGCCCGCGTTGGTCGAAGGGCTGGCCGCCACCGACACCGTGCGGCCCGGGCAGCTGGTGGTGCACACCAGCGGCCGGTACGGCGTGGGCGTGCTCGACCCAGCGACCAAGGCGGGCGCGCTGCCGCTCGCGCTGCATCCGGCCATGACGTTCACCGGCACGACGGTCGACCTGCAGCGGCTGTCCGGGGCGACGTTCGGCGTGACGGCGCCGGAGCCGCTCTGGCCGGTCGCCGAGGCGCTCGTCGTCGAGATGGGGGCCGAGCCGATCCGCATCGCCGAGGAGCACCGCGCGCTCTACCATGCGGCGCTGTCCCACGGCGCGAACCACCTGGTCACCCTGGTCAACGAGGCGATGGACCTGCTGCGCTCGACCGGCGTGGCCGAGCCCGACAAGGTGCTGGCGCCGCTGCTGTCCGCGGCCCTGGACAACAGCCTGCGCCAGGGTGACGACGCGCTCACCGGGCCGGTCTCGCGTGGCGACGCGGGCACCGTCGCGAGTCATCTGACGGAGATCGCGGCGGCCCGGCCCGAGTCGGTCAGCACGTACGTGGCGCTGGCCCGGCGTACGGCCGGGCGAGCGCTCGCCGCCGGGCGGCTCAAGGCCGGCGATGCCGAGGCGCTGCTCGACGTGCTCGCGGAGCCGCCCGCGCAGTGACGCCGGTCAGGTGCGCAGCGGCTCGAGCAGGCGGTGCGGCTGCCGCAGCGCCACGCTGACGGCGTCGGTCCGGGTGAGAACCGCCCCGGGACCGGGCCGGACCTCGACGTCCTCGGGCCGGACCACGCCGCAGGACGGGCAGCCGCCCATGCCGTCCAGTCGCGAGCCGCACGGCAGGTGCGTGTAGACGCGTCGCGGCCCGGCATCGCTGAGATGGCGCTCGCCCCACTGGCCGAGCAGGTGCAGCGCCGGCCACAGCTCGCGGCCCTTGGCGGTGAGTACGTACTCGTCGCGCGGCGGGGCGTCCTGGTAACGCTCCTTGGCCAGCACGCCGGCGTCGACGAGCGCCTGCAGCCGTGCGGCCAGGACCGCGCGCGGGATGTCGAGGTGGTCGAGGAAGTCGCGGTAGCGGCGCACGCCCACGAACGCGTCGCGCAGGATCAGCGGCGTCCACCGCTCGCCCACCAGTTCCAGCGCCCTGGCCAGCGAGCAGTCCTGACCGCCGTAGTCGGTTCCGAGCGCCATGCGTCCAGTCTACGACACCTGGGTTCATTCACCGAACCGACGACGCGTATGCTCAGCCTCGGTTCAATCACCGAACTCAGGAGTGCATCGACATGACCCGACCGTCCGCCACCCTCGAGGCCGCCGGGCCCGCCGTCGTCACCGGCCGGCCGCCGCGGGTGACCCTGCTCGTGGCCAGCGCGGCGACGCTGCTCGTGCTGATGAACTACACCGCACCGCTCGCGACGCTGTGGGACATCACCGCAAGCCTCCACCTCGGCCACGCGGCGCAGACGTGGACCCTCAACGGCGTGCCGCTCGGCCTGGCGGCGCTGAGCCTGGCCGCCGGGAGCGTCGCCGACCACGCCGGGCGCAAGCGGGTGTTCGTGGCCGGTCTGGCCGTCCTGGCCGCCGCGATGGTCGCGGGCGCGCTGGCGCCGACGGCGACGGTGTTCGTGCTCGCCCGGGTGGTCCAGGGGGCGGCGAGCGCGGCGCTGCTGGCCAGCAGCCTCGGCCTGATCGCGCACGCCTACCCCGACGGTCACGCCCGGCTGCGCGCCACCAGCGTGTGGGGTGCGATGGTGAGCGGCGGCATCGCCGTCGGGCCGATCGTGGCCGCCGCTCCGGCGCCGGGCGGATGGCGCACGGCGTACGGGGTGTTCGCGCTGGTCGCCGCGGTGATCGCGGCGGTCGGCGCCGTGGTGCTGGACGAGTCGCGGGCGGTGGTGCGGCGGCGGTTCGACGGCCTCGGCGTCGCCACGCTCGGGCTCGGGCTGGCCGCGCTGTTCACGGCGCTGGTCCAGGTGCGCGACGGCGTGACGGCGGCCGGCGTGGGCTTCGCGGTGGCGGCCGTGGCACTGCTCGTCGCGTTCGTCGCCGTCGAGCGGCGCGGCCCGGATCCGATGCTCGACCTCGGCCTGTTCGCGCGGCGCGAGTTCGTCGCGGCGACGGTCGGCGCGCTGTTCACCGGCATCGCCGTCATCGGGTTCTTCAGCTACCTGCCCACGCTGATCCAGCAGGGCCTCGGCCTGTCGCCGCTGTCGACGGCCCTGCTGTCGACCGTCTGGGCGGCCACCGCGTTCGTCGTCGCGCTCGAGGTGCGCCGGCTCGCCCGGCGGTGGCCCGGCTGGGCGATCGTCGCGACGGGCCTGGCGCTGTCCGCCGCGGGCACCGTGGCGATGCTCGGGTTCCTGGGCGCCGGCTCGTGGCAGCGGCTGCTGCCCGGTCTGGTGATCGCCGGCGTCGGGAGCGGGCTGGTCAACGGCATCCTGCCCAAGCTCGCGGTCGACGGGGTCCCGGCGCGCAGCGCGGCGATGGGCTCCGGCGCCAACAGCGCGGCGCGCTACGTCGGCGCGGCGGTCGGGGTCGCGGTGGCGGTGGCCGTGGCGGGCGCCGCGGGCCCGGACCC
>NZ_QUAL01000290.1 GCF_003579925.1 Jiangella rhizosphaerae
GCCCGCCGCGACGTCCGCGGGTTCCGTGCGCTCGCCCCCGCCGGCCGGGACCGGCGCGGCCGGTGCGCCCGGCCGGCCGGCGCCGACGTCGTCTCTACCTCTGTGGCCATGCTGCCTCCATGCCCGTCGCCGTAGTCGCTCAGTGCAGCTCGGCGAAGGATGCCTCGAGCTCGCGGCGG
The DNA here is from genome assembly GCF_003579925.1 of Jiangella rhizosphaerae. Lineage (GTDB taxonomy): Bacteria > Actinomycetota > Actinomycetes > Jiangellales > Jiangellaceae > Jiangella > Jiangella rhizosphaerae. Next base: position 180 of record NZ_QUAL01000290.1, read on the forward strand.
ATCTCGTCGCCGCCCTGCTGGCGCCAGTTGTCCACGACGGTGTCCCAGTAGTCGATCGGCTGGCGGCCGGACAGGATCTCCAGCTCGGCGTCGTCGATCAGCTTGCTGAGCTGGCCGCCCTTGTTGATCGCCGCCGCGGAGTACACGCCGTCGGAGGCGTTGCGGACGATGTTCGGGATGGCGGCCTCCTGGTAGGCGCGCTGGGCGTCGACGCGGGCGCGGTCGCGCGGGCCGAGCACGTGCGGGGAGTCGGCGACGTACTCCAGGGGCAGCTTGACCTCGGTGTTGCCCTGGTCGGTGCGGACCGGGGCGCCGTTCTCCATGGTGTAGTGGGTGCCCTCGATGCCGAACTTGCGGAACATGAACTCGCTGGTCCCGAGCGGCGCGGCCAGCCAGTTGCACAGGGCCAGCAGCTGCTGGATCCGCTCCGGGTCGGCCTTCTTGAACGCCGTGTAGCCGAAGCTGGTGGCGCCGGCGCGGACGACACCCGGGCCGCCGCCGTCGAACGTCGGCGCGGCCACCGCGCCCACCTCGACCGGGTAGGTGTCGGCCAGGATGTCCCAGGCCGCGTAGCCGTCGGACTGGAACACCAGCGTCCCGTTGCCGAACAGCTCGCGCAGCTGCAGCTTGCCGCCGATCGCGTCGGGGTGGAACAGCCCCGCCTGGACCAGCTCGGCGGTACGGGCGATGGCCTCCTTGCGCTCCTCGGTCTCGTGCTCGGAGGTGAACGTGCCGCCCTCCTCGCGCCACTGGTTCGGGACGCCGAGCATGTTGCCGATGAATGTGATGACGCTCTTGCCGGCGCCGAAGGCCCACCGGTTGTTCCCGGGGTCGTTGACGCCCTCGGCCAGCTCGCGGAACTCCTGGTAGCTGGCCGGCTCCGGGTTGAGGCCCCGCTCGGCGATGATGTCGGCCCGCGAGAAGAAGATGGTGCCGACGACGGCCCGCGGGATCGGGATGGCGTAGATGCCGCCGTTGTACACCATCGACGGCCACGAGTCGGCCGGGATGTTGGCGAGGAACGGGTACTCGTTCACGGCGTCGCCGGACAGGAACTCCGTGAGGTCGGCGCACAGCCGCGTCAGAACGTCGGCGCGGTTGGCCAGCGTCGTCGTGATCAGCATGATGTCGGGCAGGTCGCCGCCGGCGAACACCGTCGCCAGCTTGTTCGGGTACTCCGCCTGCGGCGTCATGGTGAGGTTGAGCTCGGTGCCGACGCGGGTGTTGAGCTCCTGCCAGTACGCGTTGTCGCCCACGGCCGGCGGCAGCGGGTTGAGCATGTTGGTGAGGATCTCGACCGGCTCGGCACCGGCCAGCGGCGGCGAGTTGAACGCGTCGACCGGCGTCGGGTAGCTGTAGTAGCCGGCCATGACGCCCTCGGGCGTCGGCGGCAGGTCGGGGCTGACCTGGTCCCACGGCGTGTATGTGGGCAGCCGGACCGCCCGGTTGGCCGACGCGGCGTCGGACGGGCTGGTCCCGCCGCCGTCGCCGCCGCACGCGGAGAGCAGGCTGGGAGCGGCCACCACGGCGGCCAGGCCGCCGGTGACCTCGAGGAACCGCCTCCTGGTGAATCGCATGTCGCTCATGGGGCTACTCCGATCATGCTGTGAGTGGGGTTTCGCACCAGCACCGACACGACCTGCCACGGCCGCAGCTCGACCGCCGCCGCGCCGGAGTCGTCGACCGGCACCGGGCCGGCCTCGCGTTCATCGGCCAGACACCGTACGACGGGGCCCGCGACCGGCAGCCGGACAGTCCCGCCGGCGCCGGACAGGTCCTGCAGCCGCAGGAGCAATCCATCACGGTCGCGCGGCTCGGCGACGGTCGCATGCACCCAGCCGGGCAGTCCGAGGTCGAGCAGCGACGCACTGGTCGCCGGCAGCGGCCGCGGCTCGGCGTCGAACTTGTCCAGCCGGGTGACCTCGGAGACCGCAGCCGGGACGCGGACCTCGCGGCCGAACCGCCCGGCCGCCACCGGGTCGAACGACGGCAGCGGCGTGAACGCGTAGCGCAGGGTCAGCTCGCCGTCCTGCTCGGGCGGGGTGTTCGTCGGCCAGTAGTTGTTCATGACCCAGGACAGGACGCTGCCGCCGGCCGGCTCGAACCGCTCCGGCCAGGCGCCGCGGACGATGTCGCCGGCGGTGAACAGCGGCGCGTCGGCGCTGGTCCAGGCGACCGCCGGACCGCCGGGCGCGGACTCGACGACGACGCCGTACTGGGTGGTGAACCACTCGTGACAGGCGCCGGGCGCGTGGTCGGCGGCCGGGTCGATCCAGCCCTGCTGGCGGTCGTAGTGGAACCGCGGTGCGTCGGCGCCGAACGGGAACGCGACGTACACCGACTCCTTGGCCAGCTCGCGCTCCTTGGTCAGCCGCACGGTGACGTCGACGCGGTCGCTGTGGTCGCGCAGCAGCACGTCGGCCTCGATGCTCGGCAGGCTCGGCGCCGACCCGACGGTGCGCAGCCGCCAGCCGTCGTACGTGCGGCGCAGGCCGACCGGCCGCATGGTCGCGGCGGTGACCGTCAGCTCGGGCGGGTCGGCCACCGGACGCCGGCCGGACAGCGTGCTGCGCGGCGCCGGCGGATGGACGTGCGGCGTCCCCGAGTGCGTGACCGCGTGGGGGTCGTCGCCCCGGGTCAGCGCGGCCGGCCCGTTGCGGACGTAGAGCACCTGGCCGAGCCGCCACGGCGCGGCGTCGTCGAGCAGCGACCGCCCGGTCGGCCGGTGGGTCAGCGTGGTCACCGACCCGGTGGCAGGGTCGAACTCCACCTGCCACCGGGACGTCTCCAGGCTCGGCGGCACCGGCGCCCAGCCGCCGTCGCCCGCCGCGGCCGGCCCGCCGGCGGCCGAGCCGTCCTCCTCGCCCGGCGCCAGC
>NZ_QUAL01000289.1 GCF_003579925.1 Jiangella rhizosphaerae
CGTGGTGCGCGGCCGGTGTCGCCGCCGGCACCCTGGCGCTGCTGGTCGCCGGCGCCGTCGCGACCGCCCGCCGCCGGGTCGAGGACACCGTCGCGTTCACCAGCCGCCGCGCCACCGGCGCCATCGGCTGGACCTTCGCCGCGGTCGCGCTGATCGCCGCCGCCGTCGCGATCTGGCAGCTGCGCCGCTACGGCGAGGCGTCCGGTGCGTCCGGGGCCGATCTCCTCGCCACGCCCGGGCCGGCGCTGGCCCTGCTGGCCTGTGCCGCGCTGGCGCTGCTCGCGGTCCCGTTCCCGCTGGCGCTGGCCGAGCGCGCACTGGCCGGCCGCCGCCGGCTCGGGCTGCTGCTGCCGGCCTGGCAGGTGACCCGCCGGCTGCCGGTGTACGCGTCGGTGGTCGTGCTCGTGGTGGTGACGGCGGGCGCCGGCGTGCTCGCGGCGTCGTACTCCGCCACCTGGACCGGGCTGCAGGAGGACCTCGCCGACGTCCGCTCGGGCGCCGACGTGCGGGTGACGTTCGACCGCGCCGGTCCGCTCACCCCGGCCCGGCCCGCCGAGTCCGCCGAACCGTACCTGGGGGTCGAGGGCGCGAGCGACGCCGTCGGCGTGCTGTCCACCGGTGCCCGCATCGGCGACGAGAGCGCCGCGCTGCTGGCGATGCCGGCCGGCGGGCTGCTCGGCGTGGTCGAGGCCCGCGACGACGTGTTCCCCGCCGGCCGGGCAGCCTCCGACGTGACGCCGGAGCAGCCGCGGCTGACCGGACTCGAGCTGCCCGCCGGCACCGAGCGGCTGGAGGTCGACGCGACCGGTGCCTCGGCGGTGACGCTGCTGGTCGCCGACGCCGACGGCGTGCTGGCCCAGGCCGTGGTCGAGGACGGCGCCGCGACCGTGCCCGCCGGGTTCGGCACCGTCGTCGCCGCCGACCTCACCGTCACGGTGCCCGGGGCGTCGGAGCCGGCCGTGACGGCGCTGCGCGCGGTCGACGGGTCCGGCGCCGCGACCGACCTGCCGCTGGCCGGCGTCGCGCCGTGGACGCCGCAGGTCCCGGCCAGCTATCGCATCGAGTCCGCCGCGCCGGGCACGGCGTCGCCGCTGTCGGCGACGGTGTTCGCGGCCGCGTCGGGCGCCACGGTGCGGGTCACCCCGCCGGACGGGGGCGACCCGATTCCCGTCGTCGCCTCGCAGGCCGCTCTGGACCACTTCGGCCTTCAGACCGGCGACCCGGTGAGCCTGCACGTCGTCGGCGCCCGGGTGGACGCGCGCGTGGTCGACGCGGTACCGGTGGTGCCGGGGGTGGCCGATCCGGTCGCGTTCGTCGCCGACCTGCCGAGCCTCACCGCGACGCTGCTGCGGGTCGCCGACCGGCCGCAGCGCATCACCGAGGTCTGGCTGAGCGCCGACGGCGGCGGCACGGCGGAGCTGGCGGCGGCCGTCGAGGAGGCCGGCCTGGCCGGCGAGGCTCAGGTGACCGACCGCGAAACGGTCCGGTCCGGGCTGCTCGACCACGGGCTGGCGCGGCACGTGGTGCCGGCGTTCTGGTCGGTGGCCGCGGCGGCGATCGTGCTGACGGCGATCGGCGCGGTCGCGTCGGCGGCCACCCTGCAGCGGCAGCGACGCGGCGAGCTGGCCGTCCTGCGGGTCGTCGGCGTGACGCCGTCGGAGCAGGCCCGGTCGCGGCGGATCGAGCAGGCCGGCATGGGGCTGCTGGCGATGGTGGCGGGCGCGGCCGGTGGCCTGGTGGTCGCCGCCCTGACGGTGACGGTGCTGGCCCGGGCCGCGACCTCCGGCGTGCCGCGGGCGCTGGAGCCGGTGTGCGGTGCGAGTCTCGGCGCGCTCGCGGTGTTCGGCGTCGTGCTCGCCGGCGTGGTCGCGGCGGTCGCGCTGCTGCACGCGTCGCGGGCCGGGCACGACGCGGCGCTGGCCGTTCCCGGGGAGGAACGCCGATGAGCGCGCGTCTGGGGACCGGGCGGCTGTTCCGCCGGCAGTTCCTCTCCGACCGCGCCGCGGCGCTGGTCGTCGTCGGTGTGGTGTTCGTGCTGGCGCTGGTGGCGGCGGCGCTGCCGCGGCTGGCCGAGCAGGTGTTCACCGACGACCTGCGCGCGGAGATGGCCGGCACGCCGGCGACACTGCGGGACGTCACGTCGGTGGCCGCCGTGGCACCGCCCATGGGCGCCGACGGCGACCTCTGGGCGCCGTTCGACCAGGCGTTGACGAGGATCCGTGACGACGCGCCGGTGGCCGTGCGGCAGGCGACCGGGCCGGGCCGGTTCGTCGTCACCGCGCCGCCGGCCCGGGTCGAGGTGCGCGCGACGGAGAGCGCCACCGACCTACTGCCCACGGCCGACCCGTACTGGGCCGAGACGGTCGAGGTCGTCGAGGGCGAGGCCCCGGCGCCCGCGACCGAGCCGGCCGCGCCGGGGGAGCCGCTCGTCGTCGACGTCATGCTGGCGCGGACGTCGGCGGAGGAGATCGGGTGGTCCGTCGGCGACGTCACTCCGGCCGCGTCGCCGACCGGCGGGCCGGGCGTCGCCTACCGGCTGTCCGGCGTGTACGAGCCGCTCGACGCCGCCGCGCCCGTGTGGGCGCACCACCGCGCCGCGCTGGAGCCGGAGGTCTTCGACGACTGGGACCGCGGCCGGACGCTGACCATCGCCGCGTACGTCGATCCGGAGTCGTGGGCGGCGCTGATGCCGGTGGTCGGATTTCCGATGGAGACCCGGCTCTGGTACCCGGTGGACGTCTCGGCGGCGCGGGCGGACTTCACCGTGCCGCTGCGCGACGCCCTGAGCCGGTTCATCGCGGCCGCGCCGGTGGTCGGGTCGGACCCGGGGCAGCCGTCGTTCAGCCCGATCCTCACCACCGGCTCCATCGACGTCCTCGACCGCGTGGCCGAGCGGCACGACAGCGCGCAGGCGGTGATGGCGATCGTCGCGGCAGGGCCGTTCGGTGTCGCGCTGGCGGTGCTGGCGCTCGCCGCCCGGCTCATGGTCGAGCGGCGCCGGTCGGCGCTGGCGCTGATCGGGGCCCGAGGCGCGTCGCCGCTGCAGCTGCGGCTGCTGACGGCCGCCGAGGGCGTGCTGCTCGGGCTGCCGGCCGCCGCGCTGGCCACGGTGCTCGCCGGCCGGTTCGTCGACGGCGCC
>NZ_QUAL01000292.1 GCF_003579925.1 Jiangella rhizosphaerae
GCCGCCCGTCCGCGCCGCGGCCGACCACCTGCACACCCGCCGCATCGCGGCGCTCGGCCGCTCGGCCCTGCGCCTGCGCACCGGCCGCCGGTTCCAGCTCGAAGCCGCCGGGGCGCCGGCGCTGCTCGTCGCCGACCGCGCGGTCGAGTCGGCGCACGAGCTGCTGCTCGGCCCCGGGCTCGACCGGCTCGGCCGCTGCCCCACCGAGCAGGGCGGCTGCGGCTGGCTGTTCCTCGATCACAGCCGCAACCGGTCGCGGCGCTGGTGCCGGATGTCCGACTGCGGCACGACGGTCAAGGCCCGCCGGCTGACCGAGCGGCGCCGCTCCACCCGCACGATCGACGTCTAGCTACTACTCCTACGAGGTACGGAGGAAGCATGGTGCTCTCCGCCGGCACCCGCGCGGCCGGTGCGCTCGCCGCCCTCTCCCTCTCCACGTTCGCATTCGTCACCACCGAGACCCTGCCCATCGGCCTGCTGCTGATGATCGCCGAGGACCTCGGCACGTCCGAGTCCGCGGTCGGCACCCTCGTCACCGTCTACGGGCTGATCGTGGTGGTCGCCTCGGTCCCGCTGACGCTGCTCGCCCGCCGGGTCCCACGCCGCCACCTGCTCGCGGGGCTGCTGGTCGTGTTCGTCCTGGCCAACCTGGTCTCGGCGGCGGCACAGAGCTACGCGCTGCTGCTGGTGGCCCGGGCCGCGGTCGCGCTGAGCCAGGCGGTCTTCTGGTCGATCGCGGCGCCGACGGCGGCCGGTCTCTACCCGCCGCGGCTGCGTGGCCGCGTCATCGCCGTGCTCTTCGCCGGGCCGGCGGTCGCCTCGATCGCCGGCATCCCGGCCGGCACCTGGCTGGGCCAGCAGACCGACTGGCGGGTGCCATTCGCCGTGCTGTCGGGCATCGGCGTCCTCGCCCTGCTCGCGATCGTCGTCCTGCTGCCGACCACGCCGCCGGAGAGCGGGCACGCCGCCCGGGGCGTGTCGCCGGACGCGCGCCGGTACTGGCTGCTCGTCGTGGCGACGGCACTGGCGATCGCCGGCGCGTTCACGTCGTTCACGTTCATCGCGCCGTTCCTCACCGACGTCTCGGGGTTCGCGGCCGCCGCGCTCGGTCCGCTGCTGCTGGTCCGCGGCGTGGTTGGGATCGCCGGGACGGCGCTCGGCGGAAGCCTCGCGGACCGGTGGCCGCAGGTGGCGATGACCGCGCCCATCGCGCTCCAGGCCGCCTCGTTCCTCGGGCTCTACGTCCTGGGTACGGCGCCGGTCGCCGCCGTGGCCTTCGTGGGGCTGTCCGGCCTGGCGATGGCCGGTCTGACGACGGCGCTGTCGAGCCAGGTGCTGCAGGTGGCGCCTGGCCGTACCGACATCGCGTCGGCCGGCTCGTCGACGGCGTTCAACGTCGGCATCACGCTGGGCGCGCTGCTGGGCAGCGTCCTCCTCCCGGCGTTCGGCGTGCGCAGCACCATGCTGGCCGGCGGCTTGCTGAGCCTGGCCGCGCTCGTGGCGCTGGCCGTCGAGCCGCTGCTCGCCCGCGCTCAGGCCAGGGCGTCGAGCACGGAGGCGACGTTGAACCAGGCGCACGCCCCGATGACGGCGGCGAAGGTGAGCAGCCAGACGCCGCCGGGGACGAACGAGCGCCGGCCCATCAGATAGGCGTCGGACTGCTGGACGCCGCGCCCGCTCGTGTGCGCCCGCACGACCGCCCACAGCCCGCGGACCGCACCCACCGTCAGCAGCCAGGCGAACGCGTACACGACCACCGTGCACAGCCAGGCCGACCCGTACCAGCCGACCAGGCCGAACGCGACCCCCGTCGTCAGCACGACGGCGACCGTCAGCCAGCTGCGCGACAGCAGGAAGACCAGCGCGAGGCAGACCACCAGGATGCCCAGCGCCAGCCGCGCCCACCCGTGCGTGGCCGCCCACACCAGCGCCCAGCCGACGACGGCCGGCGCGGGGTAGCCCCACCACATGGTCCACAACGTGCCCGGCGTGCTGTGCGACCAGAAGTTCGTGGCGCCGGACAGGTCGCCCCGCACCGTCACGCCGCGCAGCCGGAAGCCCGCCGTCAGCGCGGCGACGACGTGGCCCAGCTCGTGCACGATCGTCACCGGGTACCCGGCCAGCCGCCAGGCCGGCCCGTACACCGCCAGCACGACGCCGGCCAGCGCGAACCCCACCACCACGGACGACGGCATGGTCGCCAGCGTCTCGTCGACCCGGACGTTCGCGAACCAGTCGCGCACGCCGTCAGTGACACCGCCGCTCGACTCCGCCATCACCAGTTCCCATCTACGTGTCGGGCCAGGCACCTCAGCCCGCTGGCTCCCGTCGTCCGGCGCACCGGACCGGCCCGTCACCGGCCGACCCTAACCCGGCCCTCCCAGAGATCGTCGAACCCGTGGCAGACCTGCGGCCGGAAGGCCAGCAGCGCCGGCCGGAGCTGGTGCGGCGGCACCCTGACGGGCGACCGGGCGTCGCCGGCCGCCGCGGTCCACTGCTCCCGGCCGCGCGCCTCGAGGTCGTGCCGGTAGGTGAGGCGCAGCCGGATCGCCGGGTAGCGCACCAGCGTCCCGGTCCCGACGGCGTCCGGCGCCGGGTGCTCGGTGGCGACGACGTCGGCGCCCACGCCCGGGACCGGGACCGGCAGCGGCGCGTCCTCGTGCAGGTACAGGTCGACCACGCGGCGGCCCCGGGCGGGGGTGGCGGCGAGGTCGAAGGCGCGCCGCGTCACGGCGGCCTGCACCCAGTCCCAGCTGACGGTGGTCCGCACGAGCGCGCGCGGACGCCATCGGCGCTTGCGGACCAGCTCCAGCCCCTCGGCCGACACCAGGATGCCGACGCCGGCGGTGAAGCGCGGCAGCAGCCACAGCGTGATCGGCAGGGTGAAGCAGCAGAACAGGAACGGCACGAGCAGGACGAGCGCGATCAGCGCGGCCGCCACCGTCGGGAGCCCGAACGGGTCGTTCATCAGGTATCCGCCGCCGACCAGCACGGCGACCTGCACCAGGACCGCGAGCAGCAGCCGCGGCCACGACTCGCCGTGGTCCAGCCAGACCGGCCCCGCCGGACGGGGCACGGCGGGCGGCGCCGACGCGACGTCGTCGTCCGGGGCGACCGGCCGCGGCGGCGGGTCGGCGGGTGCGGTGGGCCGGCGCGGCGGC
>NZ_QUAL01000294.1 GCF_003579925.1 Jiangella rhizosphaerae
GGTGGTCTGGTCGTTGTTTGAGAACTGTATAGTGGACGCGAGCATCTTCATCTTTGTGGTCAAGTTAGTAAGGGCACATGGTGGATGCCTTGGCACCAGGAGCCGATGAAGGACGTGGGAGCCTGCGATAATCCCTGGCGAGCTGGCAACCGAGCTATGACCCGGGGGTGTCCGAATGGGGAAACCCGGCGGCAGTCATGTGCCGTCACCGTCACCTGAACACATAGGGTGGTCGGAGGGAACGTGGGGAAGTGAAACATCTCAGTACCCACAGGAAGAGAAAACAACATGTGATTCCGTGAGTAGTGGCGAGCGAAAGCGGATGAGGCTAAACCGTGCGCGTGTGATAGCCGGCAGGCGTTGCGTGTGCGGGGTTGTGGGGTTGCGTCGATCAGGGACTGCCGTTCCTGGTCTGGAGTGATCAATCGCTGGTGAAGTCGAAGGACTTGAGAGGTCTGGCGTAGAGGGTGTTACCCCCGTAGACGTAAGCTAGTGACTCCAGTGGCGTGATACCCGAGTAGCACGGGGCCCGAGAAATCCCGTGTGAATCTGGCGGGACCACCCGTTAAGCCTAAATACTCCCTGGTGACCGATAGCGGACAAGTACCGTGAGGGAATGGTGAAAAGTACCCCGGGAGGGGAGTGAAATAGTACCTGAAACCATGTGCCTACAAGCCGTCAGAGCTGCCTCCTTGTGGGGTTGTGATGGCGTGCCTTTTGAAGAATGAGCCTGCGAGTTAGTGGTATGTGGCGAGGTTAACCCGTGTGGGGGAGCCGTAGCGAAAGCGAGTCCGAATAGGGCGTTTGAGTCGCATGCTCTAGACCCGAAGCGGAGTGATCTACCCATGGGCAGGGTGAAGCGGAGGTAAGACTTCGTGGAGGCCCGAACCGACCTACGTTGAAAAGTGGGCGGATGACCTGTGGGTAGGGGTGAAAGGCCAATCAAACTCCGTGATAGCTGGTTCTCCCCGAAATGCATTTAGGTGCAGCGTCGTGTGTTTCTTGCCGGAGGTAGAGCACTGGATGGCTGATGGGCCCTACAAGGTTACTGACGTCAGCCAAACTCCGAATGCCGGTAAGTGAGAGCGCGGCAGTGAGACTGCGGGCGATAAGGTTCGTAGTCGAGAGGGAAACAGCCCAGATCACCAGCTAAGGCCCCTAAGCGTGTGCTAAGTGGAAAAGGATGTGGAGTTGCGAAGACAACCAGGAGGTTGGCTTAGAAGCAGCCACCCTTGAAAGAGTGCGTAATAGCTCACTGGTCAAGTGATTCTGCGCCGACAATGTAGCGGGGCTCAAGCACACCGCCGAAGCTGTGACAATCACACATGTAGCTAAGCCTTTGTGGTTCAGGTGTGTGGTTGGGTAGGGGAGCGTCGTGTGGCGGTTGAAGCGGCGGGGTGACCCAGTCGTGGACGCTACACGAGTGAGAATGCAGGCATGAGTAGCGAAAGACGGGTGAGAAACCCGTCCGCCGAATGACCAAGGGTTCCAGGGCCAGGTTAATCCGCCCTGGGTAAGTCGGGACCTAAGGCGAGGCCGACAGGCGTAGTCGATGGACAACGGGTTGATATTCCCGTACCGGTTGTGGCGCGACCATGCTGAGCCCGGTGATGCTAACCACCCGAACCCGTCTTTCACCCTTCGGGGTGGCTGGTGGGGGAGCGTGGGATCCGAACCGGTAGTAGGCAAGCGATGGGGTGACGCAGGAAGGTAGCCCATCCCGGGCGATGGTTGTCCCGGGGTAACAGTGCAGGGCCGTGGTAGGTAAATCCGCCACAGTAGTGCCCGAGGCTGGATGCCGAGCCGATTGCGGCGAAGTGGGTGATCCTATGCTGTCGAGAAAAGCCTCTAGCGAGTTCCATAGCCGCCCGTACCCCAAACCGACACAGGTGGTCAGGTAGAGAATACCAAGGCGATCGAGTGAACCGTGGTTAAGGAACTCGGCAAAATGCCCCCGTAACTTCGGGAGAAGGGGGGCCGGATACGTGAACGGACTTGCTCCGGGAGCGTTGATGGCCGCAGAGACCAGGGGAAAGCGACTGTTTATTAAAAACACAGGTCCGTGCGAAGTCGCAAGACGATGTATACGGACTGACGCCTGCCCGGTGCTGGAACGTTAAGGGGACGAGTTAGCCTTTCGGGGCGAAGCTCAGAACTTAAGCGCCAGTAAACGGCGGTGGTAACTATAACCATCCTAAGGTAGCGAAATTCCTTGTCGGGTAAGTTCCGACCTGCACGAATGGCGTAACGACTTTCCCACTGTCTCAACCACGGACTCGGCGAAATTGCACTACGAGTAAAGATGCTCGTTACCCGCAGCAGGACGGAAAGACCCCGGGACCTTTACTATAGCTTGGTATTGGTGTTCGGTTCGGCTTGTGTAGGATAGGTGGGAGACTGTGAAGCCGGCACGCCAGTGTCGGTGGAGTCAACGTTGAAATACCACTCTGGTCGTACTGGATATCTAACCTCGGTCCGTGATCCGGATCAGGGACAGTGCCTGGTGGGTAGTTTAACTGGGGCGGTTGCCTCCCAAAAGGTAACGGAGGCGCCCAAAGGTTCCCTCAGCCTGGTTGGCAATCAGGTGTCGAGTGCAAGTGCACAAGGGAGCTTGACTGTGAGACCGACGGGTCGAGCAGGTGCGAAAGCAGGGACTAGTGATCCGGCAGTGGCTTGTGGAAGCGCTGTCGCTCAACGGATAAAAGGTACCCCGGGGATAACAGGCTGATCCTGCCCAAGAGTCCATATCGACGGCATGGTTTGGCACCTCGATGTCGGCTCGTCGCATCCTGGGGCCGTAGCAGGTCCCAAGGGTTGGGCTGTTCGCCCATTAAAGCGGTACGCGAGCTGGGTTTAGAACGTCGTGAGACAGTTCGGTCCCTATCCGCTGCGGGCGCAGGAGACTTGAGAAGGGCTGTCCCTAGTACGAGAGGACCGGGACGGACGAACCTCTGGTGTGCCAGTTGTTCCGCCAGGAGCACCGCTGGTTGGCTACGTTCGGAAGGGATAACCGCTGAAAGCATCTAAGCGGGAAGCCTGCTTCAAGATGAGGTCTCCCACACCGCGAGGTGGTAAGGCCCCCAGCTAGACGACTGGGTTGATAGGCCGGACGTGGAAGCCCAGCAATGGGTGAAGCTGACCGGTACTAATAGGCCGAGGACTTGACCACACACACAATCTTCCCCACCCC
>NZ_QUAL01000293.1 GCF_003579925.1 Jiangella rhizosphaerae
GCCCGAGCCGTCGCGGCGCCCGACCGCGGCCGGCAGCTCGATCGGCACCCCGCTCGCGGCCGCCGCGCGGGCCGGCGCCGTACCGGCCCACGCCAGCAGCAGCGTGTCCTCGCCCTTGAGGAACCGGTGGCAGCGCACGCCGCCCGTCGCCCGGCCCTTCGCCGGGTACTCCGCATAGGGCGTCACCTTGACCGCGCCCGGCTGGGTGCCGGGCAGCGCCGTCGACGAGCCGGAGACGGTGACGACCGCACCGTCGCGCGTGCCGTCGACCGCGCCGAAGAACGTCACCTTCGCCCCGGCCCCGAGCTTGATGCCGGCGATGCCGCCGCCCGCCCGTCCCTGCGGCCGGACCGCCGACGCCGAGAAGCGCAGCAGCTGCGCGTCCGTCGTGATGAACACCAGGTCCTCGTCGCCGGTGCGCAGCTCGACGGCGCCGACGACGCGGTCGCCGTCGTCGAGGCGGATGACGTCGTAGGCGTCCTTGCCGGGGTGATCGGGGACGACCCGCTTGACGACGCCGCGTTCGGTGCCGAGCGCCAGTCCGGGGGAGTCCGGCGAGAACGTCGTCAGCGCCAGCGCCCGCTCACCGGCGTCGAGCTCGATGAACTCCTTCAAGGCGGCGCCCCCGGCCAGGTTCAGCGCGGCCGTCGGCGGCAGCGCCGGCAGGTCGAGCACGGACAGCCGCAGCACCCGGCCGGCCGAGGTGACGACGCCGACCTGGCCGCGCGCCGTCGCCGCGGCGACGGACACGACGACGTCGTGCTTGGAGCGCTTGTCGCCGTAGACCAGCGGCTCCTCGCCGGCCGTGCGGGCCAGCAGGCCGGACGACGACAGCAGCACCTGGCAGGGGTCGTCGGCGATCTCCAGCGACGCGGCGCCGGCGCGCGTGGTGACCGCACCGGACTCCTCCAGGAGGACGGTGCGCCGGGGCGTCGCGTGCTTGGCGGCGATCTCGGCCAGCTCCTCCGACACGGCCTGCCGCAGCAGCGACTCGTTCTCGAGCAGCGCCGTCAGCTCCTCGATGGTGCGGCGGAGGTCCTCGCCCTCCTTCTCCAGCTCCAGCCGGTCGTACCGGGTGAGCCGGCGCAGCGGGGTGTCGAGGATGTACCGGGCCTGGATGTCGGACAGGTCGAAGACGGCCATCAACCGCTCGCGCGCCGCCGACGCGTCGTCGGAGGACCGGATCACCGCGATGACCTCGTCGATGTCGAGCAGCGCGATCATCAGGCCGTCGACGAGGTGCAGGCGGTCGGCGGCCTTGGTGCGCCGGAACTCGCTGCGCCGCCGCACGACGTCGAGCCGGTGCGCGATGAAGACCTCGAGCAGTTCCTTGAGGCCCAGCGTCCGCGGCTGCCCGTCGACCAGCGCGACGTTGTTGATCGAGAAGGAGTCCTCGAGCGGCGTGAGGCGGTACAGCTCCTCCAGCACCGCCTCGGGCACGAACCCGCTCTTCAGCTCGATGACGAGGCGCAGCGCGGTGTTGCGGTCGGTGTAGTCGACGACGTCGGCGACGCCCTGCAGCTTCTTGTTGCGGACCAGCTCGACGATGCGCTCGCGGACCCGCTCGGGGCCGACCATGTACGGCAGCTCGGTGACGACGATGCCCTTGCGCCGGGCGGTGATGTTCTCGATGCGGGCGGTCGCACGGGTCTTGAACGCGCCGCGGCCGGTCTCGTAGGCCTCGCGGACGCCGTCGAGCCCGATGATCCGCCCGCCGCTGGGAAGGTCGGGGCCCGGGACGAACCGCATGAGATCGTCCAGCGACGCGTCCGGGTTGGCCAGCAGGTGCCGGGTGGCGTCGATGACCTCGCCGAGGTTGTGCGGCGCCATGTTCGTCGCCATGCCGACGGCGATGCCGGTGGCGCCGTTGACCAGCAGGTTCGGGAACGCCGCCGGAAGCACCTCGGGCTGCTCGAACTGGCCGTCGTAGTTCGGCACCATGTCGACGACGTTCTCGTCGAGCGACTGGACCAGCAGCATGGCCGGCTCGCTCATGCGGCACTCGGTGTACCGGTAGGCGGCCGGGCCGGCGTCGAGCGAGCCGAAGTTGCCGTGCCCGTCGACCAGCGGGACGCGCATGGCCCACGGCTGCGCCATGCGCACCAGCGTGTCGTAGATGGCGCCGTCGCCGTGCGGGTGCAGCTTGCCCATGACGTCGCCGACCACGCGGCCGCACTTGACGTGCGGGCGGTCGGGGCGCAGGCCCATCTCGTTCATCTGGAACAGGATCCGGCGCTGCACCGGCTTCAGCCCGTCGCGGGCGTCCGGGATGGCGCGGGAGTAGATGACGGAGTAGGCGTACTCGAGGAAGCTGCCCCGCATCTCCTCCGAGACGTCGACGTCGAGGATGACCTCGTCGAAGTCCTCGGGCGGGGGTGTCGTGGTCCGGCGTGCCATGCCGACCATTGTCACCCTGCCGGGCGCCTCCGCCGTGCAGCGACCCGCGCGCAGGTCAGGACGAGAACTCGAGCGACAGCGCGAAGATCGCGGCCAGCGAGGGCACGACGACGAGGGCGCCGGCGAGGACGGGGTAGCGCTCGACGAGGGGGACGGCGTGCGGGTAGCGCCGGGCGAGCGCGCGCGGCGAGGACAGCCGGCCGAGCTTGTGGGTCTCGACGCCGAGGGCGGCGATGAGCCGGCGCATGTCGTCCTCGACCCAGCGGCTGCCCTTCATGCGGGCGATGCGCCGGCCGCCTCGGTCCAGGACGTACAGGTGGGCGAGGCTGCGGCTGTTCTTGTGGGTGCGGGGGAGCGCCGCGGTGACGATCGACCCGACGGCGTCGCGCGGGACGCGGCGGGTGCGCAGCAGCCCGGTGACGGCGAGCTCCGACGGCGTGACGGTGATGGTGGCGCGCCGGAACCAGGCCGGCCCGATGCTCGACGCCAGCGCGATGACGGTGAGCGACACGACGACGCCGAACGCGCCGCCGCGGACCAGCAGCGCCGCCAGCAGCACGACGATCGGCAGCAGCGACCACTTGACGGTGTTCACGTAGCGGCGCAGCGACGGCCGCAGCACGAGCGCGGCTCCGGGCAGGGGTCCGGGCACGGCCAGCATCATAGGTGCCGGCGGGTCCGCGGACCAGGCTCGGCGGCGCGCCACGCTCGAACCAGGGGCGTCCCCGGCGCGTCGCCGTTGACGCTTCTATGTCAAGCTGCTGGTTGTTGGCAGGTCGCGGGTGGGAAGTCGTGGCGGAGTTCGCGGTGGATGACGTC
>NZ_QUAL01000297.1 GCF_003579925.1 Jiangella rhizosphaerae
ACGACTTCCCACCCGCGACCTGCCAACAACCAGCAGCTTGACATAGAAGCGTCAACGGGCGAGGGCGGTCGGTGGGCGGCCGGCCGGCCGGAGTGACCGGCCGGCCCGACCGGTGTGGGATATCAGCCGCACGTGGCGGCGTCGTACTCGACTGTGACCTCGGTCATCACCTCCTCACCCTCGACGGTTCCGGTGGCCTGCACCGTCGCCTCGCCCGCGGCGACCTCGGCCGCACGGGCGGCGAACGACTGGTACGCCGACCGCCCCGGCGCGACGTCGTCGACCGTGCGGGTGCCGTACGGCGTCTGGATGACGACGTCGATCGGCCCGTCGTGGTCGTTGGTCGCGCGCACCGACACGAACGCCATCCGCCCGATGCAGCGGGCCTCGGCCTCGACGGTGACCGGCAGCTGCGGCGCCACGCCGGGGTCGTCGGCGAACACCCGCCACTCCGTCGCCGCCACCGCGGAGTACGTCGTGCCGTTGCCGTTCGCGGAGATGGTCGCGCGCAGCCGGTCGGTCGTGACCGGCGCGAACGTCACCGTGTTGAATGCCGTCGAGCTGGTCCCGTAGCCGGACGCGCCGGGCACGTCGACCCAGCCCGCGCCGTCCCAATACTGCAGCACCCACGCGTCCGGCTCGGCGACGCCCTCGCCTGTCCCCTTGGGCTGGTCGCGCCAGAACTTGATCTCCGCGCCGGTGAGCCGGATCGGCCGCGCCCACGTGTACTGGATCCACTGGCTGGCCGGCCGGGTGCCCGACCACGTGCCCCAGATCTGCGCCTGGCTCGGGTTCGCCGGGTCGAGGCCGTCGTTGAGCGCACCGACGGAGTTCCAGCCGGCCGTGTACGACGCGGCGACGGTGCCCAGCGGTGCGACGTTGCCGGTCAGCGGGCCGGAGATGTCCGCGGGGATCACCGCCGACTTCGCCGTCTCGACGTTGCCCGCGGCGTCGGTCGCCCGGAAGAACACTTGGTGCCGCTGGGCGTCCGGCGCCGCGACGGGGCCGGTGTACGGCTGCCAGGCGCCGCCCGCGCCGATCGCGTACTCGATCCGGGCCACGCCGGAGATGGCGTCGGTGGCCGCGACCGTCACCGTCCGGGCCGCCTCGTCGAGCGTCGCGGTGCTCACCGGCGCGGCGCGGTCGATGCGGACGGCGAGGCTCGCGTCGCCGGACGTGTTGCCGGCCCGGTCCGTGGCCCGCGCGACGACGGTGTGCTCGCCGTCGCCGGTCACCATGACGTCGGTGTACCGCACGAAGTCGGTGACCACCGGTGTGCCGTCGTCGACCACGGACGAGATGCGGACCCGGCCGCCGCGATCGTCGGTGCCGGCGACCCGCACCCGCACGTCGGAGCGGAACCATCCGCCACTGCCGGCGCTGCCGCTCGGGGTCAGCGTGACGGCCGGCGGCGTCTCGTCGCCCTCGGTATCGCCCGGGTCGATGACGGTCACCTGCGCGGTCACCCGCCCGCCCGCGTAGCCGAGCACGGAGCCCTCGACGGTGAGCGAGCCGGGCGCCGCGACGTCCTCGGCGTCCAGAGCGTCCCAGAACGCCGGGATCGACAGCGTCTCACCCGACGACGGGAACGTCACCGGCACGGTGCCGGGCAGCTCCGTCTCGCCGGTCTCGACGGTCATCGGCGGCGGCGTGACGGAGGCGGGCTGCTCGGCCAGCACCTTCCACTCCTCCACCGCGACGGCCGAGTAGGTGCTGCCGTTGGTGGAGGCGTCGAACACCGCGCGCACCTGCGTCGTCGTGACGGGGTCGAACGTGGTGTCCTGGAAGCCGCTCGTCGCGGTGCCGTAGCCGCTGGGGTTCGGCACGTCGCGCCACTGCCCGCCGGCCGACGTGTCCCAGTACTGGATCTTCCACGACGCGGGCGCCGCGACGCCGACGCCCGTGCCCTGCGGCTGGTCGTTCCAGAACTCGATCTGCGAGCCGGCCAGGCGCATCGGCTGGTCCCAGGTGTACTGCACCCACTGCTGCGGCGGGTTGTTGCTGGTCCACGTGCCCCACATGTCCGGGGGCAGCGGATTGGGCCGGACCATCTCGTCGTTGAGCGCCTTCACCCAGTACTGCGTCGGGACCGGCGTGTTCGAGACCGTGACGGTGGCCTCCTGAGCGACGTTGGCGCGCGGGGTGACGTCCTTGACCTTCGGCGGCGTCGTCACGACCGGCTTGATGCGCGGCGGCGACTGGGTGTCGTCCCACTCGACCCGGTCGATCGCCACCGAGCGGCGGAAGTGGTTGCCGCCCACGGCGTCGGCCGTGTGGTAGGCCAGCCACCACTGCCCGTCGAACTCGACGATGCCCGGGTGGCTGGTGGTCGACGACACCGGCGGCAGGATCGTCCCACGGTACGTCCACGGCCCCTCCGGCGAGGACGCCGTGCCGTAGGCGATGCAGGCGTGGTAGTTCGCCGGTGTGCACGGCGACGTCGGCCCGGCGTTGTTGCCGGCGTAGGCCAGGTAGTAGGTGCCGTTCCGCTCGAAGATCCACGCGGCCTCGAAGAACCCGGTCAGGCCGCTCACGGTGCGGACGGACCCGACGGGCGTCTTCATGTCCTGCGCGAGCTCCAGCATGCGCAGGTTGCCGAAGCTGCCCCAGTAGACGTAGACGCGCTGGTTCGGCGCCTCGCCGTCGATGAGGATGGTCGGGTCGATGTTGTGGATGGTGTTCGGCGTGGGCACCCGCTGGGAGATGATCGGCGCGCCGGCGTGGTCGGTCCACGGCCCGGTCGGCGAGTCCGAGACGGCGACGCCGATACCGAACTTGTCGCTGGCGGGGCTGGCCGCCTCGTTCACCGGGACGTACCAGTAGTAACGGCCGTCGACGCCGCGCACGACCTGCCCGGCGTACGCGCGGCCGGGCGTCGCCCAACCGAACACCTGCTCCGGACGCATCAGCGACGGGTGGTGGGTCCACTCGCCGGCGTCGACGTCGGAGGTCACGAACGCGCCCCACTCGTTCATGATGAAGTCGTTGCGCGTGGGGCCGGCCTCGTCGTGGCCGGTGTAGATGTAGAGCTGGTCGGCGCCGGTGTCGTTGCCCGGCGCACCGGCCGGCACCACCAGCGGTGCGGGATCGGCGGAGTAGTAGCTGCCGTCGCCGAGGATCGGGTTCACGGTGTTCGTGAACGTGTACGGGTCGGCGGCGGCCGCGGGCGCGACCGGGCCGAGCAGGCCGGCGGCGAGCGCGACGGCGACGGCGGCCGGCCC
>NZ_QUAL01000295.1 GCF_003579925.1 Jiangella rhizosphaerae
CGTCGACGCGCGACCGGCCGCGGCCGGCCAGGACGTCGTCACCGCCGTCGGGCGCCCGGGCCAGCAGGCCGGCGCTGGAACGGTCGGGCTGCCGCCACGGGTCGCCCGGCCCGAGCCGGTCGCCGTCGACCACCGCACCGGCCGCCAGCAGCAGCTCGGTGAGGTGGTCGGCGGCGGAGCGGCCCAGGCCGAGCTCGGCCGCCAGCTCCCGCAGCCCCGCGAGGTCGGCCTCGCCGGTCATGGCCTCGACGACAGCCCGCTCGGGCCGGCTCAGCCCGCCCATGACGAGCGCGACCTCAGGCGTCGCGCCCACCTGCAGGGTGGACTCGTCACGCCAGGTACGGCTCAGCGCGGGATGGAGGATCGGACGCACACCGGCATCCTGCCTCGTCCGGCGCCGCCGTGCGTTTCGTTGTCCACAGGCCCGTACCGCGCGGGCGTCAGGCCGTGGACATCGGCCTCAGACGCGGCCGAGGATGCGGTTCAGATTGGTGGAACAGACCGGGCAGGTGGCCTTCGCCATGCGGGTGCCCTTGTCGTTGACGACGATGTCGCCGGTCGCTTCGCGCTTCTCCTTGCACTTCACGCAGTAGAACTCGCCCGTGTAGGTCTCAGCCATTCGTGGCCTCCCATTGTCCTCGTTGCAGGAGTGGAAGCAGCAGGTCAGCCGCGTCCCCCGTGTGGTTGAGCCGACACACTACGCCAGCCGGCGGATCCTTCGAGGCAGAAATGACGAGCGGAAATGCGCTCGGCGGGATCTCAGTTCCGCTGACGGGCGCGCGCCTTCCCCGGACGCGCGGAGGTGTCATCGTTTTCCGAGATCCCACCGAGCGGGATCGGGCGACCCGTGCGAAGTGTGGTGTGCAAGGGATTCGAGCCGCCGGACATGTCAGTGAACGTACGGCGATCCGGGGGTGGCGGCAACGGGAACGACGGGGGACGATCCCAAGGCTGTGGATAACTCTGTGGACGACTTGTGCAGGACTGCCGTGGTGCTTGTGGACCACCGGTGCGCAGCGTGTTGACAACCTCGGGGCTACGCATTGTCAAGGGCTCTGACCTGCGCAGACGCAATCCACCACATGTGCACGAAGAAAGTGTGGCCCCTGCCACGTCCGGCGCGGTGGCCGACCGGGGCATTGGTGTCCAAGGCGGCATTCCCCGCCAGTTATCCACATTGCATCCACGCATTCCCCGGCCGATGGGTCTACGGTGCAACCATGGAGGCACCGGACGTCGAGATACGGCGCTCGCTGCGCCGCCGGCGCACCGTCACGGCGTTCCGCGAGAACGGCCGCATCGTCGTGTGCCTCCCGTCGCGGCTCAGCAAGGCCGAGGAGCGCCGCTGGGTCCAGGTCATGCTCGACCGCCTGGCCGCGCAGGAGAAGCGGCGCCGGCCCAGCGACGAAGGCCTGCTCGCCAGGGCCGGCGAGCTGTCGCGCAAGTACCTCGACGGCCGGGCGATGCCGAGCAGCGTGCGCTGGAGCTCGACCCAGCGCGCCCGCTGGGGCTCGTGCACCCCCACCGACGGCTCGATCCGCCTGTCCAGCCGCCTGCAGGGGCTGCCGACGTGGGTCATCGACTACGTGCTGGTGCACGAGCTGGCCCACCTGCTGGTCAACGACCACGGCCCGGAGTTCTGGGCGCTGGTCGGGAAGTACCCGCGCGCCGAGCGGGCGCGCGGCTTCCTCGACGGCTACAGCCACGCGGCCGGCGCCGCCCCCGCCGACGCCGACGAGGACGATTCCGGGGACGCCGACGGCGACGACGTCACCTGACGAGCTGTAGCCGGCTCGCCTCCTGGCGCGCGCCGCAGCCTACTTTTCCCGCCGTCAACGGCGGCGGGCCACCGGGTGCCGTCGGTTCGAGGTGGATTCGCCGGCGCAGGTGGGTACCGTCCGGCGGTGACATCGACGCAGGCGTTCGGGGCCATCCCCGCGGGCACCATCACCTGGGACGGGCTGCTGACCGGCGCGCTCACCGTCCCGGGCACGTTCTTCGCCGCGCTGCTGGCGTTCTGGCTGCAGTCCCGCCACGGCGCGCGGCAGGGCCTCGTCGAGGCGGTCGAGTCGCTGCGCGAGCTGGTGATGCGCGTGGCCTCCGCGCCCGCCCAGACCGACGGCCCGTGGGTGCCGGGCGGGGCGCGCCGGCTGACGGAGGACGACGCCCGGCTCTTCGTCGAGCTCGGCGAGCGGATCGCCCGGGTGCGCTCGCGGTGCGGCCGGCGCGACCGTGCGCTGGCCGCCGGGCTGCGCGACGCGCACCTGAGCGTCATCGCGGCCGCCGTCACGGGCGAGACCGCCGAGGCCGCCGCCGTCTGGCGGTTCCTCGACGCCTGGCTGGACTCCCGCGGTGGCGTGCGCAGCGGCCGGATCACCATCGAGGCGCTCCGCCCCGGCCGCCGCACCGGCAAGCCCGCCGTGCCCACCCGCGCCTGACTCCCTCGCCCCCTCCGGCCCACCACCCGACCCTCAAGTTGATCTTGGAGTTCTTCGCCCATTGTGGTCCGAAATGCCTGATAGATGGCCGAAGAACTCCAAGATCAACGTCGGGTTGGGCGGGGAGAGGGCGGTGGCCCCGGGTGACGGCGTCAGAGCGCGGCGCGGGCGGCCGCGATCAGCTCAGTCACCCCGCCGCCGAGCGGCGAGGGGAGGTCGTCGTAGCCGAACCAGCCGAGGTCGTGCGACTCGTCGCTGACCATCGCGACCGCACCGGCCGGCGCCAGCGCGAGGTACTGCACGTCCAGGTGCGACTCGACGACGCCCGGCCGGCACGGCGCCGGATGCCGGTCCAGCTTGATCGGCCGTCCGCCGGCGCCGAGCGTGAGCCCCGCGATCCCGCTCTCCTCGGTGGCCTCGCGCAGCGCCGTCGCCGCGAGCGAGCCGTCACCGTCCTCGCAGTGCCCGCCGGCCTGCAGCCAGAGGTTCGCCCGGCCGTGCAGGAGCAGCAGCACCCGCTCGGCTGCGGGGTCGACGATCAGCGCACTGCCGGTCAGGTGCGCCGGCGCGCAGTCGCGCCGCATCGCCCGCGGATGGGCGCTCAGCACGTCGAGGTAGTCGCGCCGCAGCCGGTCCTGCTCCGGCGACGGCGCGGCCCACCCCGACAGCACGGCGACGGCGTCGGCGTGCAGCGGGTCGTCCGGCATGCCCGGCCCTCCTAGGTGTACTCGGCCATGAGGTTGGTGACGGCGTGTCGGGTTGAACGGGTGAGAGCCCCCGGGTGGGGTGTGGCTTGTCGA
>NZ_QUAL01000296.1 GCF_003579925.1 Jiangella rhizosphaerae
GATCATCAGTCAACAACGCCTCACGCGACATGAGACCAACAATCGCCGCCTACACCGCCGATCTTTAGGAGACACGCCCTAGCCCTGGCGGGGCCACTCTCACCGGACGGCGTGGATCCGGCGGTAGCCTGGGCGGCGTGAGCGACAACGAGCTCGGCGCGTTCCTGCGCTCGCGGCGCGATGCCATCACCCCGGCCCAGGCGGGGTTGCCCGCCGGCCCGCGCCGTCGTGCGCCCGGTCTGCGGCGTGCCGAGCTGGCCATCCTCGCCGGCGTCAGCGTCGACTACCTCACCCGGCTCGAGCAGGGCCGCGACCGGCGCCCGTCGGCGCAGGTGCTCTCCGCCCTGGCCGACGCGCTGCAGCTGTCCTCGGCCGAGCGGGTGCTGCTGCGCAACCTGGCCAAGACGGCCAGCGGCGACTTCTACTGCCCGGTCCTCGAGGAGCCGCCCGCCGCGACCGTCCGGCCGACGGTGCGGGCGCTGCTGGAACGGCTCGAGCCGGCGCCCGCGGTCCTGGTCAACCGCCTGGGCGACGTCCTGGCCTGGACGACGGGATACGAGCTGCTGGCCGAGCCGCTCGGTGTGCTGAGCGGCGACCCTCCGAACCTGGTGCGCTACCACTTCACCGACCCGCGGGCCCGCGCCACCTACCCCGAATGGCACGTGGTGGCAGACGCCCTGGTGGCGAACCTCAAACTCGACTCCGGCCCCGACGACGCCCACGCCGCCGCGCTGGCCGACGAGCTGGCGGTGCTCGCCG
This sequence comes from Jiangella rhizosphaerae, assembly GCF_003579925.1. Taxonomy (GTDB): domain Bacteria; phylum Actinomycetota; class Actinomycetes; order Jiangellales; family Jiangellaceae; genus Jiangella; species Jiangella rhizosphaerae. Next base: position 760 of record NZ_QUAL01000296.1, read on the forward strand.
GTTCCGCCTTCGCCGCCCGCTGGGCCGCGCCGTCCACAGTGGGCATGCGGTCGGGGGTGCAGCGCATGGTGCACCCCGACGCCGGTGAGCTGCGGCTGGCCTTCGAGACCCTCGAACTGTCCGACGCCCACTACCAGCGGATCCTCGTCTACCTGCCCGGCGACGAGCCGACGTCGGGCGCGCTGGACCGGCTCACCGGCCTGCGCCCCGGCTCGCTGCACGCCGTCGCCGGCTGACCGCCCCCACGTGCGGCCCGGCGCGACCGTCGTCCCGCCCCTCGTCAAAGTTGATCTTGGAGTTATGCCGCCATCTATCGGACATATCGCCCAGGATTGGCGGCTTTACTCCAAGATCAACTTCACGTTGCAGGAGGTGGGACGGGGATGCGTCCAGGGCGGCGGCCGGGCGGTCGGCGGCGCGCCCGGCGACGGTGGCGACGGCCCGTCCGCCGCGGCTGCGACACTGAATGTGGTCACATTCTTGTGATACATATGGGGCATGGCGGCTGCTCACGAGCACGCGGTAGGCCTTCGAGAGTTGCGGCACAGCACCGGCGACGTGCTGGCACGGGTTCGTCGTGGCGAGACCATCGACGTCACCGAGAGGGGCCGGCTCATCGCCCGCATCGTCCCGGTGGAGGACCGGTCCCCAGGCCCGGTCCTGACGGAGCTGATCGAGTCCGGCCGCGTTCGCCCGGCCGAGCGTCCGGGGTACCGGCCGCGGATGCGGCCCGGCGACGGCACCAACCGGCTGGGTGACGCGCTCACCGCCCTGCGCGAGGAAGAGCACTGGTGAGTGTCTACTACATCGACGCGTCGGCGGCGTTGAAGCTGCTGGCTGAAGAGGAGCACTCCACGGCCTTCGCGGAGTTCTACGACACCAACGCGTCGTCCTCCTGGGTGAGTTCTGTGTTGCTGCGCGTCGAGGTCGTCCGTGCGGTCGCCCGGGTCCTGCCGGCAGCGCTCGCGGATGCGCGTGACCTGCTGACGGCCTTCGACTTCATCGCCATCGACGACGACATCGTCGAGCGTGCGATGGACGAACCGGATCGCATGCTCCGTTCGCCCGACGCCATTCACCTGGCGACCGCTCGCGTTCTCGATACCGACCTCGACGCCGTGGTGACCTATGCCGACCGGCTGGCGGCCGCGGCGACGGACGCGGGAATGGCGGTGCTCCGGCCCGGCACGTGAGCTCGGCTCAGGACGTGAGTCCGGCTGGGCTCCAGTCGAACGTGGGCGGCAGGACGCCCTCGAGGGTGAGCAGCCAGCGCTTGACCTCGAGGCCGTTGCCGCCGGACCCGCCGCTGTAGCCGCCCAGCCCGTCGCTGGCCAGCACCCGGTGGCACGGGACGACGATGGGGATGGGGTTGGCGCCCATGATGCCGCCGATGGCCCGCGCCGGGACGCCGGTGCCGCTTCGGTCGGCCAGCTGGCCGTAGGTGACCGACGAGCCGTAGCCGACGGTCTGGTGCAGGGTGCGCAGCACGACGGCCGAGGCCGAGCCGGGGACGTAGCGCCAGTCGATGGGGATGTCGAAGGTCTGCCGGCGCCCGTCGAAGTACTCGGCCAGCTGGGCGAGCACCGGCGCCACCCACTCCTCGTCGCCGGCCGCCGGCAGCCGCCCCGAGGCGGGGCGGCTGCCCCAGCCGACCGCCGCGAGCCCGTCGCGCGTGACGGCCACGCTGATGCGCCCGACCGGCGTGTCGAGCCCGCCGACCGCCACCTCATCGCTCACGCCGTCCATTCTGCCGTCCACCTCCGACAAGGTCCGGCGCGCCGATTCGGAGGGCGTCGCCAAGGCGTTGTGGAGGCCCTCCAACCCGGCCGCCGCGGCCTGGTGCGAAATGTCGACTATGTCGCGGGGCGGCTCGTCGGTCAGAGTGGGAGGACACCGCCGCGGGCACCCGCGGCGGACGCACGTCCAGACGGGAGAGCTCGATGCCAGGAAGGTCGCGGCTGCCGGCCGCCGATCTCGCGCGGATCGCCGCGTTCGCCGCGCTGACGGCCGTCCTCGGGTTGCCGGGGTCGTTCCACCTCTTCGGCAACGCGGTTCCGGTCACCCTGCAGTCGATGGGACCGCTGCTGGCCGGCGCCATCCTCGGGGCGAAGCGGGGCGCGCTCTCGCAGCTGCTGCTGCTCGCGCTGGTCGCCGCGGGAATGCCGCTGCTGGCCGGCGGACGGGGCGGGCTCGGGGTGTTCGCCGGGCCGTCGGTGGGTTACCTCATCGGGTTCGCGGTGTCGGCGTTCGTCGTCGGGCTGATCGTGGAGCGGTCCGGGCGCCGCCCGGGCGTGCACTGGGTGCTGGTCGCCTGCCTGCTCGGCTCGGCGACGACGCTGGCCATCGGCATCCCGGTCCAGTCGGCGGTCACGGGGGTGCCGCTGACGGAGACCTTCCAGCTGGCGCTGGCGTTCGTCCCGGGCGACGTGGCCAAGGCGGTGTTCGCGGGGCTGGTCGCCTCCGGCGCGCAACGGGCCTACCCCGACGCCGCGCCGGCGGCCCGCCGTGAGCGGGTCGAGGGCCGGGCCGCGCGCCGCGCCGGGGGCGACGACAGC
>NZ_QUAL01000298.1 GCF_003579925.1 Jiangella rhizosphaerae
CGTGCCGCTTCGCCGCGGCGACGGCGCCCGGGTGGACGTGGCCGGCCGGACGCGTGCCGGCGGAGGCGACGGGGATCTCGCTCGCCCGCCGCCAGAGCGCCGCGGCGAGCTGAGAGCGGGCGGAGTTGGCCGTGCAGACGAACACGACGCGGCGGGCGCGCCCGGCGGCGCCCGGGACCAGGCCGTCGAGCGCACCCGGCGTGAGCCGGACGTAGCTGCGGCGGCGGTCGGCCTCGGAGCGGCCGCGGGTGAGCAGTCCCGCGGCGGCCAGCGTGTTGAGGTGGTGGGCGAGCAGGTTCGACGGCATGCCCAGGCGGGTCTGCAGCTCGCTGGGGGAGAGGTCGCCAAGGCTGAGCAGGTCGACGATGTGCAGCCGGGACGGGTCGGCCAGCGCCGCGTGCCTTGCGGCCCGCCGTTCCAGCTCGGTTCGCTCAGCGCTCATTGCCTCAATGGTCGCTGAGCTAGCTGAGGTCCGTCAAGGGACGCTGAGGCTTCGCACGGGGGTGGCGGGCCGGCCGGTGAGCGCCGCGACCTCGTCGCTCACCGCGGCCCAGCGGCCCCGTCGGATGGATTCGAGCATCGTCGCGTAGGCATGCGTCCACCAGGACGTCTCGCCGCCGTCGAGCAGCGCGGCGACGTACTCGGCCGGCGGGACGTCGACGTAGCGGGCGGCGGGGTCGACGGCGGCGACGATGTCGGCGACGCCGAGCGCCGCGGGTCCGGTGAGGTCGTGATGCGTGTTCGACGGCGGGCGCAGAGCCAGCGCGGCCAGCGCCCGCCCGACGTCGGCCCGCGCCACCAGCGAGACCCGGGCGTCGCCGGCCGGCAGCCGCACCTCGTCACCGCGTCGGGCGCCGCGGACCAGCGAGGCGAAGAACTCGGTGTACACCGAGGCCCGGGCCAGCGAGTAGCCGCAGCCGCTGGCGGCCAGCAGGTGCTCGGTGTGGCCGTTGGTGACGGCGTAGCAGAACGGCGACTCGACGTCGACGTCCAGCCCGCTCAGCGCGACGACGTGCCCGACGCCGGCGTCGGCGGCCGCTCGCACGACGTTGGCGTGGTGCAGCATGACGGTCGCCGCGTGGCCGTCGCTGGACACGAAGACCAGCGTGTCGACACCGGTCAGCGCCTTGCGCAGGGAGGCCGGGTCGCCGTAGTCAGCGGCCGCCGCCGAGACGGCGACCCCGGCCGGCGGGACGTACGTGCTCGCCTGGCGCACGAATGCGACCACGTCGTGTTCCGGCTCCGCGGCCAGCAGCCCCACGACCTGGCCGCCGACTCGTCCCGTCGCCCCGGTCACCGCGATGCGCATGGCCGCGAGCGTAGGCGACCGGCCGGCCGATCTTGACGGCGCCCGCGCCCGGGGACAGAGTGGACGGCACGGGGGGCTGTGCGATGACGTCTGTGATCCTGGTCGACGACACCACGCTGTCCCGCGACGCGCTGGCCGCCCAGCTGCGCGCCGAGGCCTGGGCCGGCGACGTCCACACCGCCGCCGACGTCGCGGCGACCGTCCGGCTGCCGCACGACCCGCGCTCCAGCGTGGTGCTCGTGCACCTGGGCTCGGTCGACGGTCTGCGGGTGCTGCGCGCCGTCCGCTCCGCCCTGCCCGACGCCCGGGTGGTCGCGATCGCCGTCCCCGACGACGGCGACGACGCCCTCGCGTGCGCGCAGAGCGGCGTCGCCGGCATCGTCCTGCGCACCGGGACGCTGCGCGACCTGGAGGCGACGGTCGAGGGCGTCGCACGCGGCGAGACGGTGTGTCCGCCGAGCGTCGTCGGTGCCCTGGTGCGGCACGTGTGCGCCGAGGCCAACGCCGTACGGGGACCGGCCGACGACGGCCGCCTGACCGCCCGCGAGCGCGAGGTGCTGGTGCTCATCGAGCAGGGCCTCACCAACAAGGAGATCGCGCGGCGGCTCGGCATCGAGCTGCGGACGGTGAAGAACCACGTGCACAACGTCCTGGAGAAGCTGCGCGTCCGGCACCGCAGCGAGGCCGCCGCCCGCCTCCGCGCCGCCCGCGTTCCGGAGCTCTCGACGCTGGTCGCGGCGTCGTCGCGGCCGGGCCTCGGGATGTCGGACTAGACGAGTGAGTCCGGTTCTCGGCGTGGTCGGCGGCGCGCCGGGGGTGTGGTGTGTTCAGCGGTGTCGCGGGGCCGGCAGGGATGCGGCACCGTGCTGGCAGCGAGGGGTTCCTCACCCGGCGTGGATGCACCTCACCCGCGGCGGGACCACGGCAGAGCGTCGATCTGGTCTCGAACCGGCCCTGACGCGAGTGAGGTGCTTCTCATCAGTGTGAGTAGCGCCCGGAGCCGACCTCGATAGCCACACTCACGCGCTACGCCCGAAGCGGCGCCCAGAACACGACTCCCGCCATCGAAGACGACCGTGCCCATCGCGGGGACTGAAGATCAAACGGACTCACTCATCGAGACGTCGGCCGCCCGGGTGCTGGTACCCGGACCGGCACCCCGTCCAGGCCCGGGACCGGTACCCGCCGGCGGCCGAATCCAGGCCCCGGCTGGTCCTGTCGCGCCGCCGTGCCGCGGTCCTAGCGTCGGGCCATGCGGCGGATCCGGATCGCGCTGGGCGAAGCGCCCGCGCAGCTGCACCGGCTGGTCGAGCAGAGCCTCGCCGGGCAGCCGGACCTCACGCTGGTCGCGGTGACCTCCGGCGAGGTCGGGCTCATGCTCGAGGCGGGACGCGCCGACGTCGTCGTGGTGGCGATGCGCCGCGGCGAGATCCCCGCGGTGGCCGAGCGGCTGCTCGACGAGTACCCGCGCCTGGGCGTCGTCTGCGTCGACGTCGAGGCCGGCAGCGGTGCGGTGTACCGGCTGCGGCCGGACCTCGAGCCGATGGCCGCGGCGTCGCCGGGCGCCATCGCGGCCGCGATCCGCAGCGCCGCCGAGGACAACGCCGCCTGGGGGTATCGATGACCATCGACGCGTACGACCTGGACTGGGTGGACGGCGACGGGCTCGGCGAGGCGCTGGCCGAGGTCCTCTCGGACGACTACGCCGACGCGGCTCCGGAGGATCTGGAGCTGGCCGTCGCCGACGTGCTGGACGAGCTGAGCCCGGCCGAGGCGTTCGGCTTCGGCAAGGCGCTGCGGCAGCTGGGCAGCGGCGCCGGGCGGCTGGTGTCCGATCCCGCGTTCGCGCAGATCGCCGGCAAGGTGCTGCCGGTCGCCGGGGGAGCGGCCGGCACCGCGATCGGCGGGCCGCTGGGCACCGCCGTGGGCACCCAGTTGGGCTCGATCGCCGCGCGCTCGCTGCCGAAAGCGCCGGCGCCGGCCGCGCCCCGGCCGGCCGCGCCCCGATC
>NZ_QUAL01000303.1 GCF_003579925.1 Jiangella rhizosphaerae
AGCTCGGACCAGCCGCAGCCGTCGGCGGCGTCGTCCTCGGCCGCCTCGCGGACCACCCGGGCGACGTCGTCGGCCGTCCGGATGACGGCGCGCGCGGCGTCGTAGCGGCCCTGGAAGACCGACCACTCGTACGGACCGCCGGTGAGCGCGGCCAGCGGCGGCACCGCGACGCCGTGCCGGGTGGCCAGCTCGTCCAGGGTCGCCGGGCGCATCGCCCCGGTGAGGTGCAGGTGCGACTGGACCTTCGGCAGCGTCTCGACGGGGCGGGTCGGCACGAGCCGACCCTACCGACTGCGACCTCCGTGCGACCTTGGTCGTACGCCGGGTCCACTCGCAGGTCCGACGATTCGCGGCGTCGTTCTCGCGACGCTGGGACCGTGAGCCTTCAGACCTCCGATTCCCCGGGCGCGACGAGCGCCGTTCTCGCGCCGGCGGTGCGCGCCGTCGGCCTGACCAAGCTGCACGGCGCCGGCGACACCGCCGTCCGTGCCCTCGACGCCGTCGACGTCGCGTTCGCGGCCGGGCGGTTCACCGCGATCATGGGCCCGTCCGGGTCCGGCAAGTCGACGCTGGTGCACTGCCTCGCCGGGCTGGACACCGCGACGTCGGGACGGGTGCTGCTCGGCGACACCGACCTCACGGCCCTGAACGACACCGAGCTGACGCTGCTGCGGCGCGACCGGCTGGGCTTCGTCTTCCAGGCGTTCAACCTGCTGCCGACGCTGGACGCGGAGGCGAACGTGCTGCTGCCGCTGAAGCTGGCGGGCCGCCGCGTCGACCGGCGCTGGTTCGCCGAGGTGGTCGACGTGCTGAGCATCGGCGACCGGCTGCGGCACCGCCCGAGCGAGCTGTCCGGCGGCCAGCAGCAGCGGGTAGCCGTGGCTCGGGCGCTGATCAACCGGCCCGAGGTGATCTTCGCCGACGAGCCGACGGGCAACCTGGACTCGCGTTCCGGCGGGGAGGTGCTGGCGATCCTGCGCACCAGCGTCCGCGAGCTGGGTCGCACCGTCGTCATGGTGACGCACGACCCGGTCGCGGCGTCGTCGGCGGATCGCGTCGTCATGCTCGCCGACGGCCACGTCGCCGGCGAGATCGCCGACCCCACCCCTGACGCCGTCATCGACGGCCTGCGCCGGCTGGGCGGCTGAGCGATGCGATCGATCGTGCTGGCGGGGCTGCGCGCCCACCTGTTGCGGCTGGTGCTGACCGGCCTGGTCGTCGTGCTGTCGGTGGGGTTCACCGCGGCGACGCTGATTCTCACCGACTCCCTGGACGAGGGCAGCCGGCGCGAGCTGGCCGCCGACGCCGAGGGGGTCGACCTCGCGGTGCTGGCGTCGCCGGACGCGACGCTGTCCCCGGACGAGGTCGCCGCGATCGCCGGTGCCGACGGCGTCGCCGCGGCCGCGCCGCGACGCGAGCTCGACGTTCACACCGTCGACGCCGACGGCCGGGTCGACCCGTTCGGGTATGCCCGGCTGCTCGCGGCCCCGCTGGACGCCGACGTGCCGGACGACGGCGTACTGCTGGACCGGCGCTCGGCCGAGCGGCTCGGGCTGACGGCCGGCGACGAGATCACGGTGGCGACGGCCGACGCCGACCAGCTGGTCGGGCTGCCGATCGCCGGACTGGTCGATCCGTCGTCCGAGGCCGGGGACGACCCGGAGCTCACCGCCGGCTGGGACGTCGTGCGCGAGTTCGCCGACCCGCCGGGTGCGTCGCGCGTCGACCTGCGGCTGGAGGGCGGGGCCGACGCGGCCGCCGTCAGGTCCGCGCTCGGTGGCGAGCACGAGGTGGTCACCGGTGCGGAGCTGGGGCAGCGGCTGATCGACCAGTCGTCGAAGCAGGAGGCGCTGCGGATCCCGCTGCTGATGCTCGGCGCGGTGTCGCTCATCGTGGCCGCGTTCGTCATCGCCAACACGTTCCGGATCCTCGTCGCCCAGCGCACCCGCGAGCTGGCGCTGCTGCGCACCGTCGGTGCGACCCGGCGGCAGGTGCTGCGCGGTGTGCTGGCCGAGTCGGTCGCGGTCGGGTTGGCCGGCAGTCTCGCCGGTGTCGGGATCGGCGCGGTGACGGCGGTGGTGGCCGGGTCGCTGCTCGGGGCCTCGCTGGTGCTGACGGTGACCGGGACGACGGTGGCGTGGTCGATCGTGATCGGCGTGCTGATGACCGTCGGGTCGGCGCTGCTGCCGGCGCGGGTGGCCACCCGGGTGTCGCCGCTGGCCGCGCTGCAGGCGGTGCCGGACGGGGCGGACAGCCGGACCGCCGGGCGGACGCGGATCGTCCTCGGGCTGCTGGCGATGGTGACCGGCGCGCTGGTGCTGGTGGCGGGTGCGGCCGCGGGGACGTCGGGTGGCGGCGCCGGGCTGATCCTGGTCGTGTTCGGTGCGGCGGTGTGCTTCCTCGGCCTGCTGATCCTCGGCCCGAAGGTGGTCCCGCCGCTGGTCCGGGTGCTCGGGGCGGTGGCCGCCCGGGTCTCGGGCGCGTCCCGCTCCACGGCGGAGCTGGCGACGGGGAACGCGGTGCGCAATCAGCGCCGGGTGGCGGCAACGACGGCGGCGCTGCTGATCGGCGTCACGACGGTGGCCGGCTTCCTCACCGTCGTCGAGTCCGCCCGCGACAGCGTCCGCGTGGTCGTCGACGGGCGGGTGCCGGCGGACTTCGCCGTCCGGACCGCTGCGGCCGCGCCGATCCCGGACGACGTGGCCCGGGCGATCGAGGAGCTGCCGGAGATCGGCTCCGTCGTCGTCGACGAGGACGACCTGCTCGCCGTGAACGCGGCCGACGGCGTCGACAGCGGCGACGCCCGCGCGGCCATCGTCGCGGCGACGGACGATCACCCCGAGCTGTCCGTACAGAGCTTCGCCCAGCGCCGCGCGGACTTCGAGCAGGACCTCAACGAGGCGGTGAACCTGGTGCTGGCGATCCTGGCGCTGGCGCTGGTGATCGCGTTCATCGGGATCGCCAACACGCTGTCGTTGTCGGTGCACGAGCGGACCCGGGAGATCGGGTTGCTGCGGGCGCTGGGCCTGACCCGCCGGCAGACGCGGCTGATGCTCGGCGTCGAGGCGGCGCTTATAGGCGCGGTGGCTGCCGTCGTCGGCTCGGTGGCCGGCGCGCTGTTCGCCTGGGCCGCCGTCGTCAGCGTCGAGGAGCTGGAGTTCGTCGTGCCGTGGGGGCTGCTGGCGCTCAGCGGCGTGGTCGCGACCCTGCTCGGCGTGCTCGCGTCGATCGCGCCCGGTCAGCGGGCGGCCCGGACGTCTCCGGTGGTGGCGCTCGCGGCGGAGTGAACTCGGCGCGGCGCTCAAGGTCTGTCGTTGGCGTCACATGCGCGGGGCGACGCGGTGACACGTGGCGACGGGGACGCCACCGCCTGTTAGCCGACGCCGAGATTGCCGACGCTGCGGCCTTGGAGATGCCGATGAATGCGTGGGGCGTGTCTCGTGGTGTCGTGGTCGGCAGGTGATGCCTTCGCGGCCTGGATGGGTGAGGGATCCGCGTCGTCCTGGCTACCCGGATCCCTCACCC
>NZ_QUAL01000300.1 GCF_003579925.1 Jiangella rhizosphaerae
CGCCTCCGGGGCGTCCGGGCCGGCCGCTCCGGCGGCTGACGCCGGGGCGGCGTCGCGGCCGGCGGTCCCTCGGGCCGGCGTTCGGACAGGTCGCACCGCGTGCGGCCGCCCGGTTGGTCGTCCGGCCACGAGGCGGCGACGATCGCGGCGAACTCGGCGTCGATCAGCTCCTGGTCCGCACGGTCCGCGACGGTGATGTGGTCGGTCCCGAAACCGACCTGGACGCTGCCGGGCATCGCCATCGACGTGCGGGTCAGGCGGGCACGGTGTGCCCGTTCTGCACCGACTCGACCTGTCCTTCGACGGCCGGTTCCTGACCGCCGCTCAGCCGCCGCTCGCCGGACTCGCCGTGGGCCCGGATCGCCTGCCGGTCCGCGCCGCCGCTGCTGACGGTGATCTTGCGCGGCTTGGTCTGTTCGGCCACCGGGATGCGCAGGCTCAGGACGCCGGCGTCGTAGCGGGCCGAGATGCGGTCGAGGTCGAGGTTGTCGCCGAGGACCAGCTGGCGGCTGAAGACGCCGCGGGGCCGTTCGGCCGCGATCAGTTCCCTGTCGTTCTCGGGCGTGGGGCGCTCGGCCTTGACGGTGATGACGTTCCGCTCGACGTCGAGGTCGATCGAGTCGGCGGCCACGCCGGGCAGGTCGAACTCGACGATGAACTCGTCGCCCTCGCGCCAGGCGTCCATCGGCATGACGGCGGGACGGGCGAGGGTGCCACGAGCGCCGAACACCTGCTGGGTCAGACGGTCCAGTTCGCGGAACGGATCGGTGCGCATAAGCATCGGTTCCACCTCCATCGCGTCAGAAGAGATGCTCCTTCGACCATGGATCGCTCGGGCTGCGATCTATGGCATGCGCTATAGTTTTTCTATAGCGCTGTGGCGAGAAGTCCGCAAGCATCCGATGGAAGGGGCGTATGACCAGCGGGGACGACGTCGACGCGGCGCGCGGTGTGTACAGCATCTCCGTCGCGGCTGAGCTCGTCGGCATGGGTGTGCAGAACCTGCGCCTGTACGAGGCCCGGGGGCTGCTCACGCCGGCCCGCACCGACGGCGGGACCCGCCGCTACAGCGCCGACGACCTCGACCGGCTCCGTCGCATCGGCCAGCTCCTCGACGACGGCCTCAACCTCGCCGGCATCGCCAAGGTCCTCGACCTCGAGGCCGAGAACGCCCAGCTGCGGGCCGACGCCGGCCACGACGGCCGCTCCGCCACGCCGTAGATGATCACGTTCAGCACGCGATCTCGTGTCGCACCACGCCTGCGATCGTGTCGAGGCTCGGGCAGTCGTGGTGATCACCCTCGTGCCGTCCCAGTGGTACGGACGTGTCCGTTCCGCTCCGATGGGTAAGCGACGGACATGGCGACGACCACCGGCCAGGGTCGCCGGTCGCGCGGAGCGGCGCTGGGCGACCCTCGTAACGACGACGGCGAGGGTGCCGCCGCGTCAGAACAAGCCTCCTGGCATGGTCGCCTGTCGGCGGCGGCACGGGCGGTGGTCGACTTCGCCGGCAGCGCGGCGGCGGCCGTCCTCGCGGCGGTGCTGGTGGCCGCGTGGCTGGTCGTCGCGGTGGTCGAAGGATTCACTCAGGCCTGGCTGAACGTGCTGTTCGGGGTCACCGGAGCGGTCACGTTCGTCATGGTGTTCTTCATCCAGCACGTCAGCGCGCGGGAGCTTCGCGCGGTGATGCTCAAGCTCGACGAGCTGGTGCAGGCCACGGACGGTGCCGACGACGACGTCGTGCACGCCGGGCACGGCTCGCTCGACGAGCAGGAGCGCATCGAGGAGCGCCAGCGCCGGGCGCGGCGCGCGGCGGAACCGCGTCGTCACCCCCTGAGCCGCGGCAGCACCGCCTCGCCGTAGGTGCGGATGGTGCCGGCCGGATCGCGGCCCGCCACGTTCATGACCACGATCGTCGTGGCGCCGAGCTGCTGCAGCGCCTCGAGCTTGCGTACGTGGTCCTCGGGATCGGGGGGAGAACAGGCCGGCGGTCTTGAAGGCGAGGTCGGACACCTGATCGCGGCCGTTGGCCTGGAGCCGGGCCGGCTCGTGGATGTCGTCGCTGTAGTGGCTCTTGACCTGGATGGCCTTCCACTCGCGGGCGCTGTCGAGGGCCGCGTCGCCGGTCTCGTCGACGGCGGCGATCGCCTGCAGGATGATCTCGCCCGGTTCCCGGCCCGCCTCCTCGCACGCCCGGCGGTAGCCGGCGACGACGGCGGGCACCGTGCGCGGGTCGGCCAGGGTCCAGACGCCGTCGGCGTGCCGCCCGGCGATCTGCGCGGCCTGCGGCCCGAAGGCGGACATGAAGACGGGCGGGCGGCGCTCGGGCAGGCTGTACAGCCGCGCGGCCTCGGTCTGGAAGTACCGGCCGCGGAACGTCACGGTCTCGCCGTCGAGCAGCCGGCGGATGATCGTCAGGGCCTCCTCCGACCGGTCCAGCTGCTCGCGCACCGACGGCCACCGCATCCCGGCCGGCACCTCGTTCATCGCCTCGCCGGACCCGACCCCGAGGAAGGCCCGGCCGGGCGCCAGGATCTCGAGGGTGGCGATCTGCTGGGCGACCACGACGGGGTTGTACCGGTGCACGACGGCGGTGACCGCCGGCCCCAGCGCGACCGTGCTCGTCACCTGGCTCGCGGCACCGAGCCACACCCAGGCGTTGCCGCCGGCCGCCGGAGCCGGGTCGCCGGGCTCCCACCACGGCGCCAGGTGGTCGCTGCAGCACACCAGGTCGAAGCCGGCGCGTTCGGCCGCGGCCGCCTGGGCCAGCAGCTCGTCGGGCGGGAAGCGTTCGTGCGCCAGTGCGACGCCGTACGCGAGCTCGTCCGGTTGCCGGCGTCGCGCCCACAGCAGTCCGCGGGCCGATTCGATGACTCCCATGCCGGTCCGGTACCCACGGGCCTGCCGCGGCACGCACCGAGGGGTCAGCGGCCGATCAGGCTGAGCTCGCCGATCGCGGTGAAGTCCCGGCCGCCGGGCTCGGACACCTCGTCCAGGCGGACCCGCACGGTCGTCGTCTCGACCGGCGCGTCGAGCGTGAAGACCTGTGGATCGGGGGTCTCCTCCAGCTCGTAGGAGGCCTCGGTGCCGTCGTCGAAGATCCAGGTGACGGCGAGCACCCGGCGGTTCTGGCCGTAGCGGCGGTCGCCGCTCTCGTCGTCGACCTTCGCGTAGCCGTTGACGATGCCGACCTCGGTGATGGTCCGGGCCGCCGGCAGCGTGAGGACGATCTCCTCGCCGCCGGCGTCGCCCTCGACCCGCCAGGCGGTGCTGGGGTCGCCGTCGACGAGGTTGGACGCCGTGTAGCGGACGGTGTTGCCGGCGCTGTCCACGCCGTCGGGCGCGGTGCCCGGGACCTCGACGTCGGCCCCGGCGGCCACCTCTGCCGCGGGGGGCGGGTCGCCGGCGTCGTCGTCCGCCGGATCCCGCGCGACCAGGATGACCACGACCATCACGGCCACGATCGCGGCCGCCGCCGCGGCGATGGCGAGCACGGCGCGCGAGACCGGCGCCCGTCCGGGCTCCGCGGCCGGCGGCACCGGTGCC
>NZ_QUAL01000301.1 GCF_003579925.1 Jiangella rhizosphaerae
AGCTCCTCCGCGGCCGGGCCCGGCCAGTCGCCGGGCGCACCGGTGGCCAGCCGCCGCCGCACCTCGGCGCCGACCAGCAGCGCCAGGCGGTCGGGGTCGCCGCCGCGCTCGGCGAACCGGCGCCGGCACGCCGGGCAGAAGCACAGCGACAGCAGGAATGCGGTGTCGTCGTCGACGGCCACGCCGGCCTTGTCGTGCAGCGACGCGTGCCGGTAGCCGTGGTAGCCGACCGCCTCCAGCTCGACCCAGTCCGGGGCCAGCCGGTCGATGGCCTCACCGACCAGCGCGGCCGCGTAGCCGCGCACCTCGTCGTGGGCCGGGCAGAGCGCGTGCCGGTGGACGTCGCCGAAGCAGCTGACCAGCGCCAGGTCCGGCGCGGCCGAGGCCAGCCGGGTCGAGTGCAGGACGCTGAGCCATACCCCCGCCCGCAGGCCGGCGGCCCGCGCCTGCCCGAACGCCGTGACGGCGGACGCCGTCGCGGACGCCGCCGGGGTCGCGGGCACCAGCCGCGCGGGGTAGCGCGCCGGATCGACCGGCCAGTACGCCGCCGCGTGCGGCTGGTCGACGATCCCCGGCCCGGCGCCGCGGGCTCGCAGCGCACGGACGGCGTGGTAGGCGCCGGCCACCGCCACGGCGGGCACGCCGGCCGCCGCGATCGTCGTCGCCGCGGCCGGGTCCAGCGCGAACTCCCACGGGTATGCCAAGAGCCCGATGCCCGACGTCACCACCGCGGCCGCCGGTCCACCCAGCCGGGCACGTGCCTGCGCATGGCGGCGACGTCGTCGCGGGCCTGCTCGCCGCCGCGCCGCCAGCGCTCGTGCATGCGGGCCAGAGCGTCGCGGTCCAGCGTGACGCCGAGGCCGGGCGCGTCGCCGACCGTCACCCGCCCGTCCTTGATCACCGGCGCGCCGGCGACGTCGACGACGTCCTCGACCGTCCACGGGTAGTGGGTGTCGCAGGAGTAGTCCAGGCCGGGCAGCACCGCCGCGGCCTGGACCATGGCGGCCAGGCTGATGCCGAGGTGGGAGTTGGAGTGCATCGACAGCCGCAGCCCCAGCGACGCCGCGACGGCGCCGAGCTGCTGAGTGGCCCGCAGCCCGCCCCAGAAGTGGTGGTCGGCCAGGACGATGCCGGCGCTGCCCAGCTCGACGCAGCGCCGGATCTGCCGGAACGAGGTCACCACCATGTTGGTGGCCAGCGGTGTCGGCGTGGCCGCGGCGACCTCGGCCATGCCGGTGAGCCCCGCCGTCGGGTCCTCCAGGTACTCCAGCAGTCCGGCGGCCGACTCCGCGACCCGGATGCTGGTGGGGACGGTCCACGCGGCGTTCGGGTCGATCCGCAGCGCGACGCCGGGGAACTCCGCCGCCAGCAGCCGCAGCGTCTCGACCTCCGCGTCCGGTTCCAGCACGCCGCCCTTCACCTTGAGCGCGCCGAAGCCGTACTCGTCGGCGAACCGCCGGGCCAGCCCCACCATGGCGGCGGGGTCGAGGACCTCGCCCCAGTCGTCGACCGGCGCACCGGGATGCGCGCCGAACTTGAAGAACAGGTACCCGCAGAACTCGACCTCGGCGCGGACCCGGCCGCCGAGCAGCTGGTGCACCGGCCGCCCGAGCAGCCGTCCCTGGGCGTCGAGGAACGCCACCTCGAACGCCGAGTACGCCTTCACACGCGTCGTGCCGGCGAACGTGCCCGGCTCGCGGACCTCGGCCGGGCCGGTGATGTCGGGCTGGCCGTCGACCAGCGGGTCGACGCCCACCACCCGCCCGAGCCCGGCGAGGTCGAACACGTCCACACCCGGCAGCCGCTGCGCCGCCTCGCGCGCAGCCGCCAGCACCGCGGGGTCGCCGAACGTCTCGCCCAGCCCGACCGCGCCGCCCGCCGTCTCGACCTCGATGACCAGCCGCGACACCGCCGGGCCGTGCACGCCGGCGGAGTTGCGCAGCGGCGGCTCGGCGAACGCGACGGGGGTCAGCCGCACCGCCCGGATCGTGCTGTCGCCGCTCATCCGTCCGCCCGCATCGCGATGCCGCGGCTGCGCGCCTGCGCCAGCAGTCCGCCGTCGACGGCCAGGCAGTGCCCGGTAGTCGAGCGCGCCTCGTCGGAGATCAGGAAGGCGACCGCGGCCGCGACGTCCTCCGGCGCGGCGCCGCGGCCCAGCGGCAGGTCGGGATGGTCGCCGCCGACGGCGGCCGGCACGACGGAGTTGACCCGGATGCCGTGCTCCCCCAGGTCCACCGCGAGCGCCCGCGTCAGCGCCTCGACCGCGCCCTTCGTCGCGTCGTAGACGGCCCGGTGCAGGTGGGCGCGGGTGGCGCCGGGCGAGGAGACGGTGACGACGGCGCCCGGCTCGCCCGCCGCGATCCAGCGGCGGGCCGCCGCGAGCGACAGCGCCAGCACCGGCCGCACGTTGATCGCCTGTGCCGCGTCCCAGTCGGCGACGGTGACGTCCTCCGGCCGGCGCCGCGGTCCCGTGACGCCGGCGTTGGTGACGACGGCGCGCAGCTCCGGCAGCTCGGCCACCAGCCGTTCCGCCGTCGCCAGGCCGTCGTCGCCGGACAGGTCCGCGACGAGGTCGTCCGGTGACCCCGCCGTCAGGCCGACCCCGACCACGTGCCAGCCGTCCGTCCGCAGCCGCGCCGCCAGCGCGTCGCCGATCAGTCCGGTCGCGCCGGTCAGCAGCACCGTCCCGCGGCTCACAGCGCCGTCTCCCCGGTCCCCGGACCCTGCGGCACCTCGGCGTGGCCGTCCGCCGTCACCGGGAACCGCGGCCGCGCCGGCACCCCGGCGACGATCACCTCGTAGTACGTCGTGTTCGGGATCGCGCAGGCCAGGTGCAGGTTCGCCGCCCCGCCGCCGTGCACCTCGGCGCGCAGGCCGTGCGCGTCGGCGAGGTGGGCGATCCGCAGCGCGCCGGTGATGCCGTCCTTGTAGTGCACGCCGGTGCGGACGAGGTCGACAGCGCCCGCGGCGATCCAGTCGGCGACGGCGTGGTGCACGCCGGGCGTCGTCTCAGGCCCGAGGATCGGCACGCCGACCGCCTCGCGCAGGCGCACGTACGGTCCGAGCGCCCACTCGCGCATCGGCTCCTCGTACCAGCCGAATCCCAGGTCGGTGAGAACGTGGCCGAGCCGGACCGCGTCGCGCAGGTCGAACGCGCCGGACCCGTCGTACATGAGGTCGACGTCGTCGCCGACGTGCCGGCGCAGCCTCCGGGCCAGCTCCGCGTCGCGCGCGACGTCGCCCCACGCGTGCAGCTTGATCGCGGTGAAGCCGGCCTCCAGGCAGCTGTCAGCGACGGCGAGGTAGGTGTCGACGTCGTCGTAGGTGACGGTGCTCGCGTACGCCGGGATGCGGGTGCGGGCGCCGCCGAGCAGCGCGTACAACGGCAGCCCGGCCAGCTTCGCCTTGAGGTCCCACAGCGCGACGTCGACCGGGCCGAGCGCATACGGCGGGAAGTGCTCGATGCGGTCGGCCTCGTGCAGCGCCGCCCAGCAGTCCTCGGTGAGCAGCGCGTCGCGGCCGGCCAGCGTGGGACGGATGCGCCGTTCGACGAGGTCGACGCCG
>NZ_QUAL01000299.1 GCF_003579925.1 Jiangella rhizosphaerae
CGCGGCGCCCCCGCAGCCGCCGCGAGCGACCGCGCGATCAGCGCCGACCCGGCGGCGAACGAGAGCGCGCCCTGCACGCCCGCGCCGAGGACGACGACGGCGGGCACGTGCGCCAGCAGGGCGAGCAACATCCAGCCGGCCAGGAGCGCCGCCGACACCGCGGCCAGACGGCGGCGCAGGCCGGCGCGGTCCGCGAGCCGGCCGCCGATCGTCACGCCGGAGAACGCGCCCAGGCCGAACAGCGCCAGCACCGGCGGCACCCAGCCCTCCCCCAACCCGGCGACGTCGGTGACCACCGGCTCGAGGTAGGTGAACGCGCCGAACGTCGCGCCGTTGACCAGCGCGCCGAGCAGCAGGACCAGCCGCAGCCGGGGCCGGCGGAGAACCGTCAGCTCGGCGCGAGCCGACGCCGTCGCCGTCGATCCCTCGCCGGCCGGGTGACGTGCGACCGATCGGTGGATCGCCAGCAGCGCCGGCACGCACGCGGCGGCGACCGCCCAGAACGGCGCCCGCCAGCCCCACAGCTGGCCGAGCAGCGCGCCGCCCGGCACGCCGGCGACGCAGGCGACCGTCACGCCGCCGAGCAGGACCGACGTCGCCCGGCCGGTCGACCGCGGCCCGGCCAGCGCCGCGGCGGTCGCGAGCGCGACGGCGAGGAATCCCGCGTTGGCCAGCGCGGCGACGACTCGGGTGGCGGCCAGGACGGCGTACGCGTCCGTCGTCGCGGCCACGACGTGTGCCGCGAGGAACGCCGTCAGGAATGCCAGCAGCGCCACCCGCGGCGGCCATCGCCGGCTCAGCAGCGCCGTCGCCGGCGCACCGACGATCATCCCGACGGCGTAGGCCGAGGTGAGCGATCCGGCGGCGGGAACGGACACGTCGAGGCCGGCGGCGATCTCCGGTACCAGACCGGCCAGCATGAATTCGGAGGTGCCCTGGGCGAACACGGCCAGGGCGAGCAGGTAGACGACGACAGGCATGGGGACTCCACGGGACCCGGGCAACGGTGAGGGACGTAGAGGCCGGTCCGGTGGAGTCGAGCGTTCGGGGCTGCGTCGGATGCGCGCGCTTCAGCGCGCGGCGCGCCTCAGCGCGGGCAGCGTCGAGCGAGCCACCGGTCGGCCGGTGGCTCGGATCTGGACGCCTCGGGGCTGCGCACGCGCCGAGCTTACAGCGCCCCGCACACGCGGCAGGCCGGCCGGGTGCGCAGGTGGTAGCCGAGCGTCGCCGCGCCCAGGAGCACGGCCCACGGCGCGAACAGCATCATCGGGTTGCCGGCCCATTCGGCGGGGTCGGTCCAGTCGGTCAGCCGCAGGATCACCGAGCCCGCCGAGGCCAGCGACAGCGCGACCGTCGTCGCGAACACCAGCGGGAACGCCCGGGGCACCGGCTTGCCGGCGAGGCCCAGCACCCACCGCGGCCAGATGACGCCCCACCGCTGCGTGAGCCCGAGCGTCAGGACCCCGCCGGCCGCGGCGAAGGTCGCGAGGTAGGCGCCGGCCCACACCATCCCGCTGTCGTGCAGCTCGTCGAGGAACTCCTGGCTGATGGTCAGCGGGACGCCCAGGGCCCAGGCCCAGCGCACGAGGGCGTACCCGAACGGCATGAGGAACGCGGCGTACGCGGCCCAACGGCCCCAGCGCGCCGCACCCGCCCGCGACGTCCAGCCGTGCGTGTGCCCGGCCCGGCGGCCGCAATGGACGCAGGCGCGCACCGTCCGCCGCTGGAAGGCCAGCGTCGCGGCCGCCCACAGCAGCCCGCCGGCGACGCAGATCCACTGGTTGACGTTCGGCCAGGGGTAGACCTTCTCGACGAACTCGGCGTAGGTCAGTGGCGGCCAGCCGAACGGGATGCCGACCAGCGCCAGCGGGGTGTAGGCGACGGCGGTGAGCACGCGCTGGTCCGGCACGAGCACGATCAGCAGGGCGGCGCTGGCCCAGCCCCAGCCGGCGAGGGCAACCCGCGCGATGCCGCGCGCCGGCGATCGGGCAAGTCCGAGGGCAACCGCGGCGCCGGCGAGTCCGAGGCCGGCGATCCACGGTCCGGTGCCGGCCGCCGTCGACGCGCCGAGGATGGACTCCTCGCGGCCGTCGGGGAGGTCGCCCGGGCCGAACGGATAGCCGTCGACGCCGAGGGCCCAGAGCAGGCCGAGCAGTCCGTAGGCGGCGGACCAGGCGGCTGCCGCGTACGGGGTCCAGTCCGGCCAGGCCCGGATCGCCCGGCGGACGGGGCCCGGTGACCGGGCCGGTGCGGTGGTGGTGATGGTCGTCGTCGTCATGGTTCCAGCCTTCCGAGGCGGCGGCGTGCCGCCGAGATGCCGATCGGCCGGTTCGCGCGGACGGTGACGGGCGCGGATGTGCCGTTCGGCACGGGTGCGGCGGCGGTGTGCTCCCTAGACTCGACGGCATGCCGGACCGGTCGTGGCGCCTCGTCTTCGCGGGGGCCGTCGTGGTCGCGGCCGGCGTCCTGGGTGCGGCCCGGCCGTGGACCGTGCCGCTCGGATGCGCCTCGGTGGTCGCCGTGGTGGTGATGTTCTGGTGGCCTGCGTCGCATGTGTGGCTGCCGTGGGGTGCGGCCGGCGCCGGCGCTGTGTCGCTGGCCGCGACGGTGGCGCATCTCGCCGGGCCGTGGCCCGGCTCGCCTCCGTGGGGCATGGTCGAGCTCGCGGTGCTGTCGGTGCTGGTCGGCGCGTGTGCGCGGTGGGCGCCGGTACGCGCGGCGGTGCCGGCCGCCGTCGTCGCCGGGCTGGGCGGCGCGACCAGCCTGCTGCGGGCCACCGACGGCGGCACGCCCGACGAGCTGTCGGCGCTCGAGGCCGTCTACGCGGTGTCGTTCTGGGCGCTCGCGCCGATCGCGGCGGCAGGTGCCGGGCTGCTGCTGCGGCACCAGCACGACCGCCGGGTCCGCGCGGTCGCCGCCGCCCGCCGGGCGCAACGGCTGGAGCTCGCCCGCGACCTGCACGACTACGTCGCCCACGACGTCAGTGAGATGATCGCCCAGGCCCAGGCCGCGGGGACGGTCGTGCCGGCCGGCACCCCGGCGGGCGACGCACTGCGCCGCATCGAGGCGGCCGGACTCCGTGCGATGGCGTCGATGGACCGGACGGTGCGGATCCTCCACAGCGACGACGACGCCGGTGGCGGCGCGGCCGGTGCGGCCGTCGGGTCCGGGACGGTCCGCCCGCAACCGGGCCTCGCCGACCTGCCGGCGGTGGTCGAGCGGTTCGCCGCCTCCGGGCCGGCGCGAGTGGTCCTCGACGCCGACGACGACCTGGCCGCGTCGGTCCCCAGGGAGGTCGGCGGCACGGCCCACCGGGTGGTCGTCGAGGCGCTCACCAACGTCCGCAGGCACGCTTCCGGCGCGGCCGTCGTCGAGGTGCGCGTACGGCGGTGCGATGACGGATTGGAGGTCTCGGTGGCCGACGACGGCGCAGCCCAGGGGGCAGGGCCCGGGCCGGGGCGCAGCGGCGGTCCCGACCGGGCCGGTGGCCTCGGGCGGACCGGCGGGCTCGGACTGTCCGGCCTGGCCGAGCGGGTCGGCGCGCTGGGCGGGACGCTGCGCGCC
>NZ_QUAL01000305.1 GCF_003579925.1 Jiangella rhizosphaerae
AAGCGTGAGGCGTGCCCACATCCTCCCCGTCCCCCTGATAGCTGCCCGTTCTTCGCCGCGGAGCCGCGGGTCAAGCGGTCATCGTCGCGCGAAGCGCCCAATTGTCCGCTTGACGCGCCCGTTCGCGGCAAGAGAATGGGGCAGCAGGGGGACGGGGAGCCCCCAACAAGCCGGGTCAGTCCTTGACGGCGCCGCTGCCGGGCAGGGCGAGCATGCGGTCGAGCGCGACCCGCGCCCAGTGGGCGGTGTCGGCGTCGACCTCGATGCGGTTGACGACGCGGCCCTCGACCAGGTTCTCCAGCGCCCACACCAGGTGCGGGAGGTCGATGCGGTTCATCGTCGCGCAGAAGCAGACCGTCTTCTCCAGGAACACGATGGTCTTGTCGGGGTGCTCGGAGGCCAGACGCTTGACGAGGTTGAGCTCGGTGCCGACGGCCCAGGCCGAGCCGGCCGGCGCGGCGGCGATGGTCTTGATGATGTACTCCGTCGACCCGACGTAGTCGGCGCCGACGACGACCTCGTGCTGGCACTCGGGGTGGACGAGCACGTTGACGTCGGGGATGCGCTCGCGGACCTCGGCCACCGACTCGGCGGTGAACCGGCCGTGCACCGAGCAGTGGCCCTTCCAGAGCAGCATCTTTGCCGCGCGGAGTTCGTCGTCGGTGACGCCGAAGCCCGGCTTGTGCGGGTCGATGACCACGCAGTCGTCCAGCGACAGGCCCAGCTGCAGGACGGCGGTGTTGCGGCCCAGGTGCTGGTCGGGCAGGAACAGCACCTTCTCGCCGCCGGCCCCCTCGGGCGAGAACGCCCACTCCAGGGCCTGCTTGGCGTTGCTGGACGTGCAGACGGCGCCGCCGTTGCGGCCGCAGAACGACTTGATGTCGGCCGACGAGTTCATGTAGGTGATCGGGACGGTCGACGCCGCGACGCCGGCTTCCTCGAGCCGCGCCCATGCGTCCTCGACCTGCAGGATGCGGGCCATGTCGGCCATCGAGCAGCCGGCGGCGAGATCGGGCAGCACGACCTGCTGGTGGTCGCCGGTCAGGATGTCGGCGGACTCGGCCATGAAGTGCACGCCGCAGAAGACGATGTACTCCGCCTCGGGGCGGGCGGCGGCGTCGCGGGCTAGCTTGAAGGAGTCGCCGGTGACGTCGGCGAACTGGATGACCTCGTCGCGCTGGTAGTGGTGCCCCAGGACGAACACGCGCTCGCCTAGCGCCTCGCGCGCCGCCCGGGCACGCTCGACGAGGTCGGGGTCGCTGGCGGCGGGCAGGTCGCCCGGACACTCCACGCCGCGTTCGCTCTGCGGGTCGGCGCCCCGGCCCAGCAGGAGCAGCGGGACGGGTGTCGACGGGGTCTGGGTCACGGTCACGGCTCGTCAGCCCTTTCTCCGGCAGTCGGCGCCAACGACGTCGTGGGCGTGCGACCGCGTCGCCTCGGCGCTGATGACAACACGCGCCGTACTCATCATCGTCCCACGCCGTCAACCGAAAGCGAGGGACGGAACGTACGGCGCGGGCGGCCGCATGTGCCGTAACGCCAGGTAGGCGTCCTGGTCGAGGCGCAGACCTGCGACGAGGCCGACGTCGATGGCCCACTCCTGGTCGGATGTGAGATTCCGCACGTTCACAGGCGACCCGGGCGTCGTCCGGGCCAGCGCCGACCACAGCAGCCGCTGCGCGACGGCGCGGTTCGTCGCCGCCAGCCGGGTGACGCCCCGCGGCGCCAGGAACGCGTAGCCGCTGCCGGTGAGCAGGTCGCAGACCAGTAGCGTGCTGTGCGCCATGACGAAGGGGTGGTCGGGCCGGTGGGTGGCCCCGCGCACCCGGCGGTCCACGGAGTCGACGAGGTCGAGGTCCGCGGTGGTGCCCGGGCGGACGCCGTCGACGGCGGGCAGCGCGGACCGGTCGACCACGCCGGTGAGCCGCATGGTGGGGTGCAGCGTGAAGCCGGCCCCGCGGTAGCGCCGCAGCGCCTGAGGGTCCGGCCGCGACGTCAGCATGCCGCGCAGGCAGCCGGCGCCGTAGCCGACGGCGGCGTCGAGCAGCGCGGTGCCGATGCCCCGGCCCTGGTGATCGGGGTGGACGGCGTACGTCGACAGCACCCACAGCAGGTCGCGGCGCAGCGCGATCGCCACGCCGGCGACGACCGCGCCGCCGTCGTCGTCGGCGACCCAGCAGCCGCCCGGATCGGTCGTCAGCAGGTGCCGGGCGCGGTCGCTCCAGTGGCGCCGCCGGTCGTCAGGCCGGTCGGATCCGCAGGCGAGCGCCGTCAGACGCTCCGCTGCGCCGACGTCCTCGGGTCGCATCGGCCGGATCCGCATGTCTCCACATCATCAGGTCCGGCGCCGCAGCACCAGCGAGCCGGGCGGACTCAGTCCGGCCCCATCTCCTCGCGGTCGAAGACGATCTCGCCGCGGACGTAGGTCGTCCGGACGCGGAGGTCCTCGTCGAGGACGACGATGTCGGCGAAGCAGCCGGGCGTCAGCCGGCCGCGGTCGTCCAGGCCGAGCGACTCCGCGGGCACGGCCGAGGCCATCCGTAGCGCGTCGCTGAGGGCGATGCCGCCGTCGTGGACGACGGTGCGCAGCGCGTCGCCCAGCCGGGTCACGCTGCCGGCGACCGTTCCGCCGGGTGTCCGCGCCGCGGTCTCGGTGACCTCGACCTCGGTGCCGTCCCACCGCCGTTGCCGTCCCGGCGGCAGGCCGGCGACGTCGCATCCGTCGCTGACCAGCATGATCCGCTCCCAGCCGGCGACGTCGACGGCGAAGCGGAGCATCTCCGGCGCGACGTGGACGCCGTCGCCGACCAGCTCGCAGCGCACCCGCGGGTCGGTGAGCAGGGCGGGCACGGGGCCGGGCGCGCGGTGGTGGATCGGCGGCAGCGCGTTGAACAGGTGCGTGGCGCGGTCCAGCCCACGGCCGATGGCGGCCTTGGCCTGCTGGAACGAGGCGCCGGAGTGGCCGAGCGACGGGTGCACACCGGCGTCGGCGAGCCGCGCGACGGTGTCCATGCCGTCGGGCAGCTCCGGCGCGAGTGTGACCACCCGGACGGCGCCGTCGCCGGCCTCGAGCAGGGCGTCGACGGCCTCGGCGGACGGCAGCCGTAGGTGCTCCTGCCGGTGGACACCGCGGTGATCCGGCGCGAGGAACGGACCCTCGACGTGGACGCCCAGCAGCTCGATGCCCAGCCCGCCGGCCAGCCGTCCGCGCAGCGCCGCCAGCCCGGCCAGCGTCCGGTGCAGCTGATCGGTGTCGACGCTGACCGTGGTGGCGACGCAGGCGGTGACGCCGCCCGCGGCCAGCCAGCGGGAGATGCGGGTGCCGGCGGCGGCGTCGGCGGTCATGACGTTCGCGCCCAAGCCGCCGTGGACGTGGGTGTCGACGAAGCCCGGCGCGACGATGCGGCCGGTGACGTCGTGGACGATGTCGACCTGGACGGCGTCGGTGGGGTCGGTGCCGGCGGAGACCACGCCGGCCGCGATGGTCTGGATGACGCCGTTGCCGAACACCACGGTGCCGGGCGCCAGCCGGCCGTCGGACCACAGCAGGGTGCCGCCGGTGAGCGCGGTGCGCACCGGCCGGCGCGCGGGCGCGGGCCGCCGTTCGGGCTCGGGATGGTCGCCGGGCCGGGAGCCGCCGG
>NZ_QUAL01000304.1 GCF_003579925.1 Jiangella rhizosphaerae
AAGTAGAGCTCGAACTCGTGCGGGTGGGGGCGCAGGCGGATCGGGTCGATCTCGTTGGTGCGCTTCCAGTCGATCCAGGTCTCGACCAGGTCGTCGGTGAAGACGCCGCCCTCGAGGAGGTAGTCGTGGTCGGCCTCGAGGACGCCGAGGGAAGAGCGGACTGTCGCGACGGTGGCGTGCCATCGGTGGTGCTACACCGAGCATCGACGGCTGCACGATCCGTGCTCAAGCAAACACATCAGTATGAGGCGATCCGGCGCGTCCACACGAGCTACGTCCGACTCCCCTGCTCCACATCCATGATGTCGTTCGTAACGGCACGCAGGAGTACCTCCGCGGCGCCGCCGTCATCATCGTTCGCGAATACGCGGACCTCCCTCTCAGCGCGACTCAGGGCCAAATAGAGGAGTGATAGGATCCGGGTTTTTTCGTTCGGCGTAGGCGCGGCTGTCTGCAGATCGGGTATGCCGGCCACAAGAACCGTTGAAAACTGGAGGCCAGCCAAGTATTCGGCCGGGCCAACGACCACGCCACGCTGTCGGTATCCTAAGCCATCTACTTCGGTGCGCCCCGAAATCGTCGACACGTGGAACTTTCCGGACTGTCCCACGCGTGATGCAAGTTCGCTGTATCGCTGCCACTGTCGCATGTCAACAATCGCCAGGGCCAGACGACCGGCGCCGTAAATCTCGTGAATGGTTCGATATATGTCTGTTTCTTCGCCAACTCGCGAGGCCGCAATGACTAGCCGTGGGCGCGGGCCGTCCTTCTGTGTCGACTCCACGGCCGAGAAATCCACATCCCAATCGTGGCCTAGATCGAGCGTGGGGAACTCATGGTGCACATGCTTGATCAGGTCCAGAATTTGCGGAGTGAACCGGTGCACAGTGGTTAGCTCGAAGTTCGCGATCTCGCCGAGGCCATCCTCGGTCTGTGCGGAGGTGGACCAGGTTTCGTCTGATGCGACGCCGATAAAGGCCTCCGACGGCGACTGGCGTGGGTCAACAGCCATAAAAACCCTCGGATAGCTGGATACATCCCTCGTCAAGTAGTGCAATACTTGTCGCTCAAGGGGACTAAAGAGATGAAACTCGTCGACGAAGACTAAATCGTATCCTTGGACCTTGCGAGACCTGTTCCATGCATGTGTTTCCAGGTAACTTAGAAAATCGGCTAGCAGCTGATCCGACGTCATCAAAGAGCGAGCCTCAAGGTTCTCCATGAACTTGGAGTAGAGGCGAAACACCATGCGGAGTTCTTCCCGAGTTTTCAGGGGCAGCATCCATGATGCGCGCGGCAACTGGGCGTATCGCTGTTCCGAACCGGCTCCGGGAAAGATTGCCGAGGCGCCGATGACGGACCCAAACTCGATGAGAAGGTCCCAGGTGAGGGCGAGCCGGTCCTTTTCGTTCGGCGAGTCAAATCTTTCTTGGAGTGGTTTTCCAACCCGGTCTCGATACGTTACCCAATCACCGTCGATGAACTCTCGCAGCAGGTCTTGAATTTCGTCGAGTTGAGCCTGTTTTCCGCTGTAGCTATCATCTCCAATGAGAGTAAATCCAGCGGATCCGTGGTGTTGCGGCGGGAGGACGGTTTGTGCAATCTCCAACAATGGAAACACGTCGATCTCCCGCAGTTGGCCCACACTCATCGAGCCTATGGCCTCATCGATCTCCGTCGCAAGTCCCCAACTGTGAGTAACAATTAGTACCCGAAGCTCTTCGCCGATGTCACGAGCGCGCAAGACCTCTCGCACAGCTTTCAAGGTTAGTGCGATCGTCTTTCCTGAGCCGGCGGGCCCGCGGAGCCGAATCGACTTATCTGTGGGCGCGTCGATGAACGCGCGCTGCCTGTCGCTGACCTCACGCATCCACCTGTCGAACGTCCATCCTCTAGTTGGGGACTGTTGGACGGAGGACAAGTACATATCGACGTCGGCAACGCTGCCGCCGTTAGCCTGCGCGAAATGAGTCCTGGCGGACGCAATCGCATCCTTCCAATGTTTTTCTACGTCGGAGAGATTCCGATCTTCCGATTCAGAGAATTCTTCTAGCGTCGCCTTGTTTGATGCCGTCGTTGTGCGCCAGAGCACGATATCGGCGCGCTCGCCAGAAAGTACTTCTGCTATCCACCTTGTGGAATTGTCGTCGTCGCGACCTGGAACAGCAAAGAACGCAACTAGACTGTCGTACTTATACTGGCTCCAGTTCCGTGGTAAGGAGAGTGGTCTGGTTCGAGCGCGATCTGCAAAGGAGGCCATTCTTGCCAAAACGTCCCGCCGGAAACCAGCGAGCTCATCGGGGACGTATCGCTCTCGTCGATTGCCCTTGCGGATGAGAGTGATGCGTTGACTTTCGACCGTATCCTCGGCGGAAACAAGAAATAGCGCGTCTTGGGTGTCGTATTCAAATAGCACCGACGATGCGGACACCGCATCGGGAGACAGGCCCGTCGCCAGCTCGCTCAAGGCCCGCGCAGTTGTTACGAGTGGTTTCACTTGACGAGTTCTCCTAGGAGCTCCGAGTGAAGATCGCGGCTGTATTCGTAATCCGCTGGTAAGCCGATGGACATGAAGACCAGTGCGAATCTCTGGGCCAGTGCGTGCGTAAATTTGTCCCGCAGTCTGGAGATCCGCCTATACCGCACGTTACGGACTCCAGGAAGCGTTGCGATTTCAGGCTCCCATACCTGTTCCAGGTGTCTCATGTAAACAAAGTAGCCGTCAGTATACTCAGGTGCAGGTGAGCTCAGGAAGAGAGCATCGCCCGGCGGCTTCTTGTAACTGTCGCGAAGCAGGCCTAGTACCTTCTTGACGGCTGCCTCTCTCTTGGGAGGCTTTACGTGGAGCATCTCAGATTCGATGAGTGATGAAGCCGCCTGATCTAGCGTTGGAACAGGTGTATCGATTAGCCGGATTCTTTGGATAATGTTGTTGGCTCGGGCTCGGTCGGCCTGATCGATCTTGAGGCTTGTCGCTACGGCTTCGTTCGATTCTTCGAGAATCCATTCGCGAAGTCGCGCCTCGGTTGCGTTTCGAAATCCGGAACGCTCGAGTAGTTCCTTCAGTTCGATCAAGGGGCTGCGGATAAGCAATTCACGAATGCGCGGTATTCTCAATTGAAGAAGATACTCATGAGCGCTCAGAATCGGCACGCATGTCACGCGTCCTTGGTGCTTCTTGTTGGCAAGGTCACAGTCAGCCGTTATGACGAATAGGAGCCGTTGCCACATTGAGGCAGTCGCATCGACGGCCTCCAGAACGTCGCACTGTCGCAGAGGCTCCGCCGTGGTGACTTCACGATACTCGTTGAACGGCTGTGCCACGTCGCCCCCAAGGTTGAACTCGTCAGAACAGGGATCTTGCACTGTCCTGGGGATCGGGGCAAGAGGTACCGCCGAAATGCGTTAGCGCCCGTGAGCTCCATACGTGGAGCGGGGGTTCAGCAGTCATCTAGGCCGCAGGCGGCTTGAAACGTCCGAGGCAGACACGCGGCAGGATGGCGTCCATTCACCCTCTCGGCGAGCGAGTGGTCTCTCGGACTCTGGGAGTCGGGCCATTTGCGCCCCGAGAGGCTGGCGGGGGAGCAAGTGGCACCGGCGTCCACGGGCTCGGGAGGCAGAGATAGTGTAATGAGAGCCGCCGGCCGCGCCTCGAGGCAGGCGGCCG
>NZ_QUAL01000302.1 GCF_003579925.1 Jiangella rhizosphaerae
CAGCGTGGCGGTGCCCAGCCAGGCGGCGCCGCCGGCCCGGGCCGCGCGCGCCGCCGGCACCAGCCCGTGGCCGTACGCGTCGCCCTTCACGACCGCCATGACCTGCGCGGGAGCGGCACGGACGGCGAGCTCGGCGACGTTGTCGCGGATGGCGGCCAGGTCGACCCGCACCTCCGCGTGCGGCACGGGCCCGGGGCCGTACTGATCGGTCACCACGCCACCGATTCTGTCAGCCGCCGCCGACAGGGCCACGCAGGGACCGCAGCACGGCGGGCAGCTCGGCCAGGACGTCGCCGGCGCTCGGGTAGCCCGACG
This sequence comes from Jiangella rhizosphaerae, assembly GCF_003579925.1. GTDB lineage: Bacteria > Actinomycetota > Actinomycetes > Jiangellales > Jiangellaceae > Jiangella > Jiangella rhizosphaerae. The sequence goes on from NZ_QUAL01000302.1 coordinate 316, forward strand.
AGGCCGCCGCCCGGCGGCCGGCCAGGCCGTGCACGTAGGCGCCGACGCTCGCGGCGTCGAACGGCGACAACCCGCCGGCCAGCAGCGACCCGGCCAGCCCGGCCAGCACGTCGCCGGTCCCGGCGGAGGCCAGCGCCGACGTCCCCGTCGGGTTGACCCGCACCCGGCCGTCCGGCGCTGCCACCACCGTCGTCGACCCCTTGAGCAGCACGACGGCGTTCCACCGCCGCGCCGCCAGCCGCGCGGCATGCAGCCGGCGCGCCTCGACCTCGGCCCGCTCGACGCCGAGCAGCCGGGCCAGCTCGCCGGCGTGCGGCGTCAGCAGCGCCGGGCCGGTGAACCGCTCGGGCAGCCAGCGCAGGCCGTCGGCGTCGACCAGCACCGGGAGCCCGGCGCCCAGCGCCGCACGGACGTCGTCGCCGCGCCCGTCGCCCAGGCCGGAGCCGACGGTCCATGCCTGCACCCGCCCGACGCCGTCGGGCGACGGCCCGGCGATCGCTTCGGGCCAGCGCGACCGCACCTCGGTGGCGACGGCGTCCGGCCCGGCGTAGCGGACCATCCCGGCGCCGCCGTGCAGCGCGCCGCCGACCGCCAGCACCCCGGCGCCCGGGAACTGCCCGGAGCCGGCCAGCACGCCCACCACGCCGCGGGAGTACTTGTCCGACTCGCGCCCGGGGTCGGGCAGCAGCGCGGCGACGTCGGCGTCGTCGAGCACCGTCAGACGGGGCTCCGGCAGGTACGGCCCGAGCCCGATGTCGACCGGGTGCACGACGCCGGCGGCGGCCGCCGCGGGGTCGACGACCAGCGCGACCTTGCCGGTGCCGAACGTGACGGTGTGGTCGGCGACGACATGCGGGCCGGGCGTCTCACCGGTGTCGGGGGCGACGCCGCTGGGCAGGTCGACGGCGACGACGACGCCGGCGGTGCGGCCCGCGCCCAGCAGCCGCGCCAGCTCGGCCGCGTCGCCGCGTAGCCCGCCTCGTCCGCCGATGCCGAGCATGCCGTCGAGCACCAGGTCGGCCTCGGCCAGCGCGTCGGCGACGCCGGCCGGTTCCACGAGCCGGCCGCCCGCGGCCCGGAACGCCGCCAGGCCCTCGTCATGCGCCTTCTCCGGGTTCAGCAGGACGGCCTGCGCGTGCGCGCCGCGCCGGGCCAGCCGGGCGCCGGTCCAGAGGGCGTCGCCGCCGTTGTTGCCGGCGCCGGCCAGCACGACCACCCGCGCCCCGTAGACGCCGCCGAGCAGCCGGGCGCAGGCCGCCACCATTCCCGCCACCGCCCGCTGCATCAGAGCACCGTCGGGCAGCCGCGCCATCAGCGCCTCCTCGGCGGCGCGGATCTCCTCGACGGTGTGGACGGCGATCACCGGGAGGCTCCTTCCAGGACGACGATGGCCGACGCGACCCCCGCGTCGTGCGACAGCGACAGGTGCACCGTCTCGACGCGCAGCTGCTCGCAGCGGTCCTTGACCGACCCCCGCACCTCGAACCAGGGCCGGCCGTCGGCGTCGCTGACCACCTCGGCGTCGTGCCAGAGCAGGCCCTTCGGCGCGCCGAGCGCCTTGGCCAAGGCCTCCTTGGCGGCGAACCGGGCGGCCTGCGACGCGACGGACCGGCTCCGCTCGGCGGGGGTGAACACCCGCACCGCCAGCGCCGGCGTCCGCTCCAGCGTCTCGGCGAACCGCCGCACGTCGACGACGTCGATTCCCACGCCCACGATCACCTGCACCACCCTAGACCGGCGCCGGCGCCCGCCGTTCCGCATGCCGATACGGCGTGCTCGACCTACACTCGCGGCTATGGGCGAATTGACACTCGTGGGCGGATTGGCCGGCGAGCACGTCGTCCTGCGCCCTGTCGCCGCCGATGACGTGCCCATGCTGCTGCACATCATCAGCACGCCAGAGGTCAAGCAGTGGTGGGACCCGGACGGCCTCGGCGACGGCTGGCTCCTCGAGGACAGCTCGACGACGCGGTACACCATCCTGGCCGGTCGGCGCATCGCCGGGCTGATCCAGTACTGGGAGGTCGACAACCCGCGCGACCGCCACGCCGGCATCGAGATCCTGCTCGACCCCGACCTCCACGGCCGCGGCCTGGGCCGCGACGCCGTCGGCACGCTGGCCCGGCACCTGTTCGACGCGTGCGACCACCACCGCATCGTCGTCGAGACCGCGGCGACGAACGAGGTGGCGATCCGCTGCTACGCGGCGGTCGGCTTCCGCCCGGTCGGCATGCTCACCGGTCGGGACGGCTTCGTCATGGACCTGCTCTCCAGCGACTTCGCCTGACCGGCGCGACGGCCGCGGCGGCCGCTCCGACGGCCTCGCCACGCCGCGAGCAGCACGATGGCGAGCATCCGGGCGGTGACCGGGTGCGTCGGAACCCGCGCCGGGCGGCTGCGCAGGCCCCTGGGCGGGCACGCACGCCGCGCCGCGCGGACCGGTGACGACCGCGGAAACGGGTACGCCACGACGATGACCGACGACACTGCTCTCACGCCTCAGCACGACGACGCGGTCCGGGGCGGATCGCCGCCGTGGGCCGTCCGCCTCGCCCGGCGCCTCGAGGACGACCCCGCCGCCGACCGGTACGACGGGCCGTTGCGGGCGCTCTCCGGTGCGCTGCTGTCGTCCCCTTGGAGCCGGCGCCTGCTGCACGGCGACTGGCTGGGCCACGCCGTGCACCCGTTGCTGACCGACGTTCCGGTCGGCGCCTGGACGTCCGCGGCGCTGCTGGACCTCTCCGGCCGGAGCGAGCTGCGGCCGGCCGCACGGTTCCTCGTCGGGGCCGGTCTGGTCGCTGCCGTGCCGACCGCCGTGACGGGCGTCGCGGAATGGGGCCGGACGGAGGGAGGCACGCGCCGCGTCGGCGTGATCCACGCGGCGAGCAACACGACGGCGCTGGTCCTCTACTCGGGCTCGTTCGCCGCGCGACGTGCCGGACGGCACCGGCTCGGCGTGCTGCTCGGCCTCGGCGGTATCGCGGCAGCCAGTGCCGGCGGGTTCCTCGGCGGCCACCTCGCCATCGCCCGCAAGGTCGGGAGCCGCCACCCGGTCTTCGACCGCCCGGCCCCCGTCTGAGCCCGTCCGCCGGTCGTTCGGCCGGCCCGGCGGAATGAGGGCGGTCACGGTGGTGCCCGGGCAGGAGTTCGGTGCGAGGATGGAGGAACTGCGGGATGCCGGGCAGACCGGCCTGGTGCATCCGCCCACCCGCGGCGCCTACGACGAGCCGCTGGACCCGGACGACCCCGGGGGTGACCGATGACCACGTTCCTGGAGCGGACCGCCGCGGCCGGTGCCATCGCCCGGCCCAAGCGGAAGGGCAACGTGGTCGTCCGGTGGATCACCTCCACCG
>NZ_QUAL01000306.1 GCF_003579925.1 Jiangella rhizosphaerae
CCGCCACCGGCCAGCGCGCCGGCGACCCCGGCCGGCAGCCGCTCCAGCCGCCGCGCCCCGATCGCGACGGCGGCACCGGCGGCGAGCTCCCACGCCCGCGTCGTCGACAGGAAGTACGCCGCGCCGGGGGAGTCGGCGGTCAGGTGCACCGACCAGGCCAGCGAGGGCACCGCGACGATCGCCAGCCCGGCCAGCAGGGTCCGCCGCAGCGACGACGTGCCGCGGCGGCGCCGGTGCCACCACACCAGCGCGACGATGAGGACCGGCCAGAGCAGGTAGAACTGCTCCTCGACGGCGAGGGACCAGAAGTGCTGGACCGGGCTGGGCGCGTCCTCGGCGGCCAGGTAGTCGACCGACTCCGACGCCAGCCGCCAGTTCACGACGTACGTCGCAGCCGACGCGATGTCGCCGGCGATCGCGGGCCATCGCAGCGGCGGCAGCAGCAGGAGGGTCAGCGCGGCGGTCGCCGCCAGCACCACCGCCGTCGCCGGGAGCAGCCGCCTGATGCGGCGCGCGTAGAACCGGCCCAGCCGCAGCCGCCCCGTCGACTCGACCTCACGCAGGATCAGCCCGGTGATGAGGAACCCGGAGATGACGAAGAACACGTCCACGCCGACGAACCCGCCGCCGACCAGCGGGAGTCCGGCGTGGTAGGTGAGGACCAGCAGGACGGCGACGGCGCGCAGGCCTTCGACGTCGGGCCGGAACCTCGGTCGTTCCTCGGCGGTCACGACCGCCGTCATCCAACCACCTCGCGCGTCTGCCGGGGACACAGGCCGACGAGCCCGCCGGTGTGTCCCGCGGACTCGTCCCTCGAGGCATACCCGTTTCCGGCCGCGGCGAACGGGTAGGTCCGCCGCGGCCGCTGGTGACGCGGGTCGAGCGAGGTCAGGCCGGCTGCCCGATCGCGCCGAGGAGGTCGGCGAACCACGGGGTGGACGGGTCGAACTCCTTGCCGCCCTTGATGCGGTCGAACTCGATGGCGCGCAGCCGGCCGCCGCGCTCCTCGTCGTGCCCGATGAGCCCGCCCTCGTGCCGCAGCGCGCACTCGACGGCGAGGTCGGTGCAGCTCTTGATCAGCCGCAGGTCGTCGGCGTTGGCGGCGGCGGACCGGCTGAAGTAGCCGCTCTTCTGCACCATGACCTTCTCGGCGCCGACGCGGGCGGCGAACTGGTTCGCGAACCAGGCGCCCGGGTTGATCTTGTCGATCTTCACGTGGCCGAACGGGTCGCGCGGGACCTCCTCGCCGGCCTCCTCCATCTCCGTGACGATCTCGTCGACGCCGGCGCCCTCGGACAGGAAGATGTTGACGCAACCCAGCTCGTCCATGAGCGAGCGCAGCCGGCCGGCCTCGGCGTCGAGGTCGAGCTTCTGCTCCGGCAGGTAGACGGCGTGCACGTCCCAGCGGCGCGGGTCGACGCCCAGCTCAGGCGCCCACTCCTGCGCGGCCAGCCACTTGCGGTAGGCGCGCGCCGTCGCCGCCGTCAGCCAGCCGCAGTGCCGGCCCATGACCTCGTGCACGATGAGCATGCGCGGGTTGGACGAGTGCTCGGCGATGATGTTGCGGGCGTAGATCGAGCCCTGCTCGGCGGCCGTCCAGGCGCCGAGGCTCTGCCGCACCGGCACGATGTCGTTGTCGATGGTCTTCGGCAGCCCGACGACGGTGAGCTCGTAGTCGTTGGTGGCGAGGTACGCGGCGAGGTCGGCGGCGGTGGTGTTGGTGTCGTCGCCGCCGATGGTGTGCAGCACGTCGACGCCGTCGCGGGTCAGCTGCTCGGCCGCCACGTGCAGCGGGTCCTGGCCCTCCTGGACCAGCCCGCGCTTCACGCAGTCGGCGACGTTGGTCAGCTTGACCCGGCTGTTGCCGATGGGCGAGCCGCCGAACCGGTGCAGCCGCGACGCCGTGGCGCGCATCTCGGGCGTGATGGTGATGGAGCGGCCGGTCAGCAGGCCCGCGTAGCCGTCGAGATAGGCGATGATCTCGACCTCGGGCGCGATCTCGGTGTACCGCTCGATCAGACCGCCGACGGCCGACGACAGGCACGGCGCCAGGCCGCCGGCCGTGAGCATGGCGACCTTGCGCACAGGTGTGCTCTCGGGCATGTGAGGTGACCTTCTGTCGATGTGGAGAGGGACAGATCGCCTGCCACCCTATCGTCGGTCCCCGTGGAGGCCGGGCGTGGCTGTCCGGGGTGTGGGCGTTCCCGGCGGCCTCGCCGGGGAGCGGCCTACCCTGTAAGGCGTGAACTCCCCGGAGGACCTTGCGCTGTACTCGGAGCTGACGGAGGCGGTCGGCGCGCTGCCGGCCGGCCAGCAGCCCGAGTGGCCCGACCCCGCCGCCGTCCAGGACGCCGTGGCGCAGCTGCGCGCCATGCCGCCGCTGGTGTTCGCCGGTGAGTGCGACCTGCTGCGCGAGCGGCTGGCCGCCGTCTCGCGCGGCGAGGCGTTCGTCCTGCAGGGCGGCGACTGCGCCGAGACGTTCGCCGGGGTCAGCGCCGACAACGTCCGCAACAAGCTCAAGACGCTGCTGCAGATGGCGGTCGTCCTCACCTACGCCGCGAGCGTCCCGGTGGTGAAGATCGGGCGGCTGGCCGGGCAGTACGCCAAGCCGCGGTCGAAGTCCACCGAGACCCGCGACGGCGTCACGCTGCCGGCCTTCCGCGGCGACATCGTCAACGACTTCGACTTCACCCCCGAGGCCCGGGTCCCCGACCCGCACCGCATGGTCCGCGCCTACCACGCGTCGTCGGCCACGCTGAACCTCACCCGCGCGTTCGTCGGCGGCGGGTTCGCCGACCTGCACCAGGTGCACGCATGGAACAACGACTTCGTGCGCACGTCGCCGGCCGGCCAGCGCTACGAGCGGCTGGCCCGGCGCCTGGACCAGGCGCTGTCGTTCATGCGGGCCATCGAGATCGACACCGAGCAGCTGCGCACGGTCGAGCTGTACTCCAGCCACGAGGCGCTGCTGCTCGACTACGAGCTCGCGCTGACCCGCGTCGACTCCCGTACCGGCGCGCCGTACGACGTGTCGGGGCACTTCGTGTGGATCGGCGAGCGGACCCGGCAGCTCGACGGCGCGCACCTCGAGTTCGCGTCGCGCATCCGCAACCCCATCGGCGTCAAGGTCGGCCCGTCGACGACGCCGGACCAGCTGCTCGCGCTGGCGAACAAGCTCGACCCCGAGCGCGAGCCGGGACGTCTGACGTTCGTGACGCGCATGGGCGCCGGCACCATCCGCGACGCCCTGCCGGCCCTCATCCAGAAAGCCCAGGCCGACGGGCTGGTCGCGTCCTGGATCTGCGACCCGATGCACGGCAACACCTACGAGGCGCCCAGCGGCCACAAGACCCGCCGCTTCGACGACGTCGTCGACGAGGTCCGCGGCTTCTTCGAGGTCCACCGCGCCCTGGGCACCCACCCCGGCGGCATCCACGTCGAACTGACCGGCGACGACGTCACCGAATGCGTCGGCGGCGGCGACCCCATCGCCGAGGACGGGCTGAGCAGCCGCTACGAGACCGTCTGCGACCCGCGCCTGAACCGCACGCAGTCGCTGGAACTCGCCTTCCTCGTCGCCGAGCTCCTGGAGTCGGCGAACTAGGGCGTGTCTCCTAAAGATTGGCGGTGTGGGCCGCGATTGTTGGGGTCATGTCGCGTGAGTCGTTGTTGAGCGATGATCA
>NZ_QUAL01000307.1 GCF_003579925.1 Jiangella rhizosphaerae
CGCCGGCCGGGAACGCCGCGGCGCCCGTCCCGGGATCGGGACGGGCGCCACGGTCCGCCGGCCGGCCGCCGGCGACGTCGTGCTCCTGTCGTCGTGCGCTGATCCCGCGGGATCAGAGCGGATCGATGTCGTCGCGCCGTTCGACGTACTCCCTGGTGCGCGGGCGCTCGACGTACTCCGTGGTGTGGGCGCGACGCGTGCGCATCGACGCGACCATCATCGACACCACGATGGCCAGGGCACCCACGCCGGTGAGCACCCAGCCGATGACGCTCAGGTCGAAGTCGGAAAGCCGGTCCCGGACGCCGAGCGCCAGGATCAGGCCCAGCGCCATCAGGAACACTCCCAGACCGATACTCATTCGGACACACCTCCCAGGTAGGCGGGATTCGCCCTGGGAGGTACCCGGCGGGTCGATCGGCAAACGGCCCAGGTCAGCCAGATGCCGGCCGGGAGAGCGGCGGTCAGGCAGGCCGGCGCGAGGGCAGCCAGCGGGTCGCGTACCAGGCGTCGGTCGCGGCCATCACCAGGAGCGCCGCGCCCAGCATGTGCAGCCCGACCAGCAGCTCCGGCAGCTCCAGCCGGTACTGCACGAGCCCGACGAGTCCCTGCGCGAGCTCGACGGCGATCAGGACGGCGGCGGCGCGCGCGGCCCGGCCGGGTGAGCCGATCGCGCGAGCGGCGAAGTACAGGCCGAGCGAGACGCCGATGAGCAGCATGACGGCGTCGGCGTGCGCGTGCGTCATGACGGCGACGTCGAGGCCGGTGCGCTTGGAGTCGGGGTCGCCGGCGTGCGGCCCGCTGCCGGTGACGACGGCGCCCAGGTACACCGCGGCGGCGGTGACCACCAGCGTGAGGAGGCCCAGCCGCTCCAGCCAGGGTTGCCCGACCCGCGCCGGAACCGCGCCGAGCGGCCGTTGTGTGCGTCTGACCAGCACCGTCGCAACACCGACCAGAACGGCCGACACCAGGAAGTGGAACATGACGACCCACGGGTTCAGGTCGGTCCAGACGGTGATGCCGCCGATGACGGCCTGCGCGGGGACGACGCCGAGCAGCACCGCCGACAGCACGAGCAGGTCGCGTCGTGGCCGGTCGGAGGTGAGGGTGCGCAGCACCGCCACCAGCATCGCGAAGGCGACGGCGCCGACCACGAAGGTGAGCAGCCGGTTCCCGAACTCGATGGCCCCGTGCATCCCCATCTCGGGGGTCGCGGCGAGGGAACCCGCGGTGCAGTGCGGCCAGTCAGGACAGCCGAGGCCGGAGTCGGTGAGCCGGACAGCTCCGCCGGTCACGATGATGCCGGCCTGCGTGACCAGCGACGCGACGGCGAGCCGGCGCAGCGTCGCCTCCGACGGCAGCGGAAGGCGCCGCACGAGCCGGGCGGTCCGGCCGGGCGCCGGAGCCGGAGTCGTCGGAAGGGTCGCGGTCACCACGTCATGGTAGGACCCGGCCGCTGACCACGGTCTCCGGGTGGGCGTGGCCTGCCTCACGCGTGGTGTTCTGTCAAGGGTCTGCGATCTGCCCGACTCCCGTCAGCGTTAGCCCGGGAATTGGCCCTCGCCGTTGAATCGTGGGTTCGCGGTTAGCCCGGATTCGGGCAAACGCCGTGCTCATGCGGGCAAACACGGAAACCGCCGAGCCGGGCGCATCCGGGCTTAACGTGCCGGTCATGGCCCTTCGATCCGCTCCCTTCCGCGCCGCACCGTCCGTGGTGGCGGTGCTCGTGGCCGCGCTGGCGGCGGTGCTCGTCTCCGCACCGGTGGTCGACGGGCCGGCCGCCGACGGCCGGGCCGCGCTCGCCGAGGCGGTCGCCGGTGACGAGCCGGCAGTGGTCGCCGAGCCGGTGCCGGTCATCCCGGCGGCATCGGGGGTACTCGCCGAGCGCCGGCGGGCCGCACTCGCCATGTGCCGCTGCCGCGCCGATCGCGAGCTCCCGCCGCCCGGCGGCCACGCCGCCCCGGCACCGGTGCCCGACGTCCCGCTCCGGTCGCCTCGCAGCGGCGGCTCCGCTACCGTGCGACTGCGGGCACGCCATGATCGCCATGAGAGCCGCCGTGGCAACGCCGGCGGGCGCTGGCAGTCGGCTCGCTCACTGCGACGATCTGCGGGAGGCAAGGAACATGAGCGGCGGCACCCGGCTGCGACCGCCCCGGAACTGGCTCGACCGGCGTGCCATGGCCTGGTGGCGCGCCCAGGTCGGCGTGCTGACGGCCATCGTGGTCGTGCCGCTGCTGGTCCTGGGCCTGCTCATCACGCCGGCCCGGGCGTGGTTCCTCATCCCCGCCGCGGTGCTCGCCGTCATCGGCCTTCTGGGCGCCCTGGTGCTGCCGCCGTGGTGGTTCCGGATCCACCGGTGGGAGGTCACCGAGCAGGCCGTGTACACCCGCGGCGGCGTGCTGTGGCAGGTGTGGCGGGTGGCTCCGATGTCGCGCATCCAGACGGTCGACACCGTCCGCGGCCCGCTGCAGCGCGCCTTCGGCCTGTCGACCGTCACGGTGACGACGGCGTCCTCCGCGGGGGCGGTGAAGATCGAGGGTCTCGACCACGAGCAGGCGGCCGAGCTCGCCGAGGAGCTCACCCGCATCACCCACGACACCCCGGGCGACGCGACATGAGCGGCCTCGACCCCGCCGATCCGCCGCCGGGCACTGTCACCGCCGGTTCCGCGGCCGCCGACAGCACCTCGGCCAGCGCGGCCGACGAGGACGGCTGGCTGGCGCTGCACGGCGACACCGTCAAGGTGACCGCCGCCTGGGTCTTCGTCCTCGCGCTCGGCGGCGCCATCCCCACCACGGTCGGCATCGGTTCCGGAACGTCGTACGGCACCGCGCTGGCGTGGGTCGTGCCGGCGGTCGTCCTGGTCGTCGCGGCGGCGGCCGTCGCCGACTACGTGCGCTGGCGGCACAGCCGCTACCGGGTCACGCCGACCCGCATGGAACTGCACAAGGGAATGGTCTTCACGACGAAGCGCTCCCTCGCCCGCGAGCGCATCCGCACCGTCGATCTGTCGGCCGATCCGGTCCAGCGGGTGTTCGGGCTGGTGAAGGTCAGCATCGGGACGGGGGAGCAGATCGAGGCCGGCGGGCCGGGACAGTCGCCGCAGACGCTGGTGCTCGATCCCGTGGCCCGCGACGAGGGCGAGCGGCTGCGTGCGCTGCTGCTCGACCGCGCCCCGGTGGCCGCCGACGGTACCGAGCCGGGGGTGCGGGTCCTGGCCGGCTGGAATCCCGCCTGGCTCCGCTTCGCCCCGCTGTCGTTCTGGACGTTCGCGCTGGCCGGCATCGCCGTCGGCGGTCTGTTCCAGGTGCTGAACTGGTTCGGCCGCGAGAACCTGCCCGTCGATGTCACCCGCGACGTCGTCGAGGAGATCGGGGCGACGCAGACGCTGCTGCTGTTCGCGGCGGTGTTCGTGCTGGTCGGCGTCGTGGCGACGCTGGCCTTCAGCCTCGAGGCCTGGTGGGCCTACCGCCTCGAACGCGAGCCGGGCGGAACACTGCGCGTCCGCCGCGGCCTGCTCACCACACGCTCGGTCAGCATCGAGGAGCAACGCGTCCGCGGTGTCGAGATCGTCGAGCCGCTCGGCGCGCGCTCCGCCGGCGCCGCCAGGGTCGACGTCGTCACGACGGGCCTGCGCACCGACCCCAGGTCCGAGGCGTCGACGCTGCTGCCGGCCGCGCCGATGACGGTGGCCGCGTCGGTGGCGGCGGCCGTCGCGGGCATCCGGCCCGGCGGCCGGCTGCGGCGGCATCCGGCGTC
>NZ_QUAL01000308.1 GCF_003579925.1 Jiangella rhizosphaerae
CCCCACCCGCCACCGCGCCCTCCAACAACTCCTCAACCAAGATCAACCGGAGCCGGCTTGACATAGGGCTTCTCATGCGCCCACCCCCACGACCGGGCGGCCGGACTTCGGCCGGACGTCGTCGACGTGCTCGACGATGTGGTCGATGAAGCCGTAGGCCAGCGCCTCCTCGGCGGTGTACCAGCGGTCGCGCTGGCTGTCGGCCTCGATGCGTTCCGGCGTCTGGCCGGTGTGCTCCGCCGTCAGCCTCGTCATCAGCTCCGACGTGCGGGCCAGCTGCTGGGAGTAGATCTCGATGTCCGCCGCCGTCCCGCCGAACCCGGCCGAGCCCTGGTGCATGAGCACCTGCGCGTGCGGCAGGCTGAACCGCTTGCCGGGTGTGCCGGCGGTGAGCAGGAACTGCCCCATGCTCGCCGCCAGCCCCATCGCCAGCGTGCCGACGTCGTTCGGGATCAGCCGCATGGTGTCGTAGATCGCGAGGCCGGCGCTGACCGAGCCGCCGGGGGAGTTGATGTAGAGGCTGATGTCGCTGCGCGGGTCCTCGGCCGACAACAGCAGCAGCTGCGCGCAGAGCCGGTTGGCGACCTGGTCGTCGACCTCGGTGCCCAGGACGATGATCCGTTGGTGGAGGAGCCGGGTGGCCAGCTGGTCGTCCAGTGTCCCGGCGATGGGTCCCGCGTTCGTCATGTCGTTCTCCCTTCTGCCTCGATCATCGGCAGGGCGCGGGACCCACTCCAAGACAATCTGCTGCCAGCAGAGGCCGTCACCGCCTCCGGTCGTAGGTGAGGTAGATCGCGCCGGACTCCGACGTCGCCAGGTCCGCCAGCGACCACGAGCTCGCGGGGACGCCGTCCTCGAACAGCCGGGCGCCGCCGCCGACGAGCTCGGGGCACAGGTTGAGGGTCAGGCGGTCGATCTCGTCGGCGGCGAGCAGCGTCCGGATGATGCTGGCGCTGTTCTGCACGACGATGTCGCCGCCCGGCTGGGCGCGCAGCCGCCGCACCTCGGTCGCCGGGTCGTGCTCGGCCAGCCGCGAGTTCTGCCACGGCGTCTCGGTGAGCGTCGTCGAGAACACGACCTTCTCGACCTCGTTCAGCCAGGCCGCGTAGGCGCGGTCCCGCGGGTCGAACTGCTCGTTGTCGACGACGGTAGGCCAGAAGCCGCCGAAGCCCTCGTAGTTCTTGCGGCCCAGCAGCACCGTCGTCGCGGTGGTGGTCGAGCGGGTCATGTGCTCACGGGCCGTCTCGGTCATCGCGTGTGGGGCGACCCAGCTCATGTCGTACTCGCCGCCGGGGCCGTAGTAGCGGCCGTCGAGGGAGAGGGACAGGTTGGCGACGACGCGGCGGCCGGTGGTGTGACTCGTGTTCTCGGTCATGATGCGGTGTCCTTCGGTGCTGTGGCGCCCCGGTGGCGCCGATGGATCGATCGTGTCGCCGCCGGCCCTGCCGAACATCTGCCACGTGGCCGATATGCGGCGGCACCGCCGGGGGAGGCGGTGTCACACTGCTGGGTGATGTCCGACCTCCGCCACCTGCCGCCCGAGCTGTCGTCGTTCGTCGGCCGGGCCGAAGAGCGCGCCGCCGTCAGCGGTGCCGTGCGCCCGGGACAGCTGCTCACGCTGGCCGGTCCGGGCGGCTGCGGCAAGACCCGCCTGGCCGTGCGCGTGTGCCAGGACCTCGCCGAGGCCTGGCCCCAGGTCGTCTGGGCGAGCCTGGAGGACCTGCCCGAGGGCGCCGAGGGCGGCGGCGACGCCGTCGCGGCCCGGGTCGCGGAGGTGCTCGACGTGCCGCTGCCGGGCGGGCCGGACCCGGCGGGCGCGCTGGCGCACGCGCTGCGCGATCGGCGGCTCCTGCTCGCGCTGGACAACTGCGAGCACGTGATCGGCGGTGCGGCGCAGGTGGCCGCGGCGATCATGACCCGCTGCCCGGGCGTCGCGCTGCTGGCCACCAGCCGGGCCTCGCTCGGCGTCGCGGGCGAGCGGGTCTGGCGGGTGCCGCCGCTCGGGCTGGCCGACGCGCTGGAGCTGTTCCTCGACCGCGCCGGAGTGGCCGGCGACCCCGAGGCGACGGCGGGCGCCCGGCGGGTCTGCGACCGGCTGGACCGGCTGCCGCTCGCCCTGGAGCTGGCGGCCGGCTGGGCCGCGACGCTGTCGCCGGCGCAGATCGCCGACTCGCTCGCCGACCCGTACGCGCTGCTCGATGGCGGTGCGCGGACGGCGGCGTTCCGGCAGCAGACGCTCGAGGCGTCGATGCGCTGGAGCCACTCGCTGCTCGACGACGACGAACGGGTGCTGTTCCGCCGGCTGGCCGTGTTCGAGCCGGGGTTCGCGGCGGACGCCGTCGCCGCGGTCGCCGGACTGCCGGCGCCGGCGATGTTGAAGGCGCTGCGAGGGCTGATCGACAAGTCGCTGGTCGTGGCCGACCCGACCGGCCCGGTGGCGCGGTACCGCCTGCTCGGTGTCGTCCGGGCGTACGCACAGGCCAGGCTGGTCGAGGCGGGCGAGGCCGACGCCGTCCGCGACCGGCATCTCGACCGGTGCCTCGCCCGGCTCGACGAGCTGGCGCCGCTGCTCGACACCGACCGCGACGCCTGGCGGTCCGCCGTCGGCGCCGAGTACCCGAACCTGCGCGCGGCCGTCGAGTGGGGGCTGAGCCGCGACGATCCGGCCGCCGGGCGCCGGCTGGCCGCCGGGCTGTCCTGGCTGTGGCATCTGGAGGCGCGCGGCGCCGAGGGATTGACGCTGCTGCGGCGCGCCGCCGAACGCGGGGCCGGGGAGCGGACCCCGTTGCAGGCGCGGGTGCTGACGGCGCTCGCGCTGGTCGCCGACACCACGGTGCCCGGCGGCGACGGGTACCGCGCCGCGCGCGAGGCGCTGACGCTGCTGTCCGAGCTGGACCTGTCCGCCGACGACGAGCTGGCCGCGACCGAGCACCTGGCGCGGTCGCTGGTGGCGATCGGCTGGGTCGGGGTCGACCTCGACCGCGCGATGGCCGACGCCGTCCGGTCCCGTGACGACGCCCGGGCGGCCGGCGGCGGCTTCGTCGCCGACGCGTCACAGGCGCTCGTCGGGCTCATCCACCTGGTGCGCGACGAGCACCGGGCCGCCGTCGAGCACCTCGAGCCGGCCGCCGCCCGCCTGCTGGCCCGCGGCGACCGCGGCACCGGCTCGTCGGCGCTGAGCTGGCTGGCGGTCAGCACGGCACAGCTCGGCGACGTCGCCCGGGCCGCCGAGCTGGCCGAACGCGCCGTCGCGACGGCCCGGCCGCTGCACGACTTCCACCGCATCGCCATCGCCACCGCGGCGCTGGCGGAGCTGCGCACGCTGCAGGGCCGCGCGGACGACGCGGCCGCCGTCCTGGCGCCGATCGACGAGCTCGCCGCCGGCGCCGACTCGCCGCCCTACCTCCCCGGCTGGGAGCGCAGCCACGCGATCGTCGCGTTGCACGAGGGCCGCGCCGCCGACGCCGTCGCGTGGTCCCGCCGCGAGCTGCGCTGGCTGCCCGAGCCGCGGCCGGAGCTGCTGCTGCCGGAGAGCCGGCTGGTGCTCGCCGCCGCGCTGCGGGAGGCGGGTGATCGCGAGGCGGCGGCCGAGCTGCTGGCCGGACTGGCCGCGGACGAGGACACCACGCGGGCGCGGCCGCGGATCCGGGCCGACCTGTTCGAGCAGCAGGCGCTGCTGGCCGAGCCCGGCGACCCCGATGCCGCCCTGCGGTTGCACCACGAGGCGCTGCGGTTGCGCGCCGACCACGACCTCGTGCTCGGCTGCATCGGCAGCCTCGGCGCGCTGGCGGAGCTGCTCGCCCGGCGCGGCGCCGCCGAGGCGGCCGGTGTGCTGGCCGGCGCGACGTCGCGCGCCCGGGC
>NZ_QUAL01000309.1 GCF_003579925.1 Jiangella rhizosphaerae
AGCGGGCCCGGCCCCTGGCGGCCGTCGTCGACGAGGCGGCCGCGGCCACCCTCCACGCCGTCGACACCGAGGTGGCGCGGCTGCTCGCGTTGCTCCACGACACCCCCCAGCCGGGTCGCCGGCCACCGTCGTACGCCCCCTCGGCGACGGTGGCCGGCGGTCCCGCTCCGCCTCAGGGCGCGCCGGTCCCCGTGGCCCCGCAGGCGGCGGAGCCTCGGCTCACCGGCGGCGTCCGGTACGCCGAGCGTCCGCTCACGCTGCCCGCGGCCGTCGGCGTCGGGTTCGCCCGGCAGGGATCCATCAGCGACTGCCATCTCGTCGCCGCACTGTGCGCCGTCGCCGACCGCGCGCCGTGGCTGCTGCCGGCCGTGTCCGCCGTCGGCGACACCGTGCTGGTCGACGTCCCCGGGCGGCGCTACCGGCTGCGGCCGACGCTCCCGGTCGACGCCGACGGCGGCGGGCTCGCCTACGCCCACTCCCCCGACGGCTCCACGCTGGTGCCGTACGTCGAGAAGGCCTTCGCCGTTTACGGCGGCGGCTACCCGGAGCTCGGCCGCGGCGGTCTGCCGGTCGAGGCGCTGCACTGGCTCACCGGCCGGCCCAGCTACCTGCTGCGGGTCCCGAAGGCCGGCGACGACATCGTGGCGGCGCTGGTGGAGTCCCGTCAGCCGGCGGTCGCCTGCAGCCGCCCCTTCGACGACGACCGCGCGGGCGCGGCCGCGGCGCTGCGCTACCAGCTCGCCCCGGTCGCGCACGCCTACGCCGTCCGCAGCCTCGACGCCGGCCGCCGGGTCCTGCTGCACAACCCCTGGGGACGCCGCCACCCGCTGCCGGTGCCGCTCGACGTCTTCTGCGCCTTGTTCACCCGCATCGACTGGTGCGAGACCGATGACGACGACTGACCCCGCCACGACGGTGCGGGTGCGGCTCGGCTACCCGGCCGAGGTGGGCGCCGCCTCCATCACCGTCCTCGGCGTCGACCCGCCCCTCGTCTGCCTCGGCGTCGACGAGCCCGGCGGGCACGAGACCACCGCCTGGTACGCCCCCGGCAACGTCCTCATGGCCGGTGGTGTGCGCTGGCGCGTCGCGCGCACCGACCCGCCGCCCCATCTGGCGCCCGACGCGCCTCCCGGCACTGCCGGCGACCACACCGTCGCCGTGCTCGAACGCCTCGGAAGGTGAGAGGACCAGCCGGCCGTGGTCGTCGTCGGCCGGGCTTCGCGTGCCGCGCCCGCAGGTGGTAAATGATCACGTTGAGGAGGGGTGTGTTCGCTCTACCACCCAGGCATGCCTGGGGCGGGGAGTACACGCCTGGCCCGGCAGCCAACGCCCGGCCGGCACGACCACGCCCGGGCCCGTCTCATCGAGCAGAACCCAGCAACGACCTCGAGCCTGGCGCCGATTCAGCGCGCAGACCGGCCACACCGGAGATTCTTCGGCGGGCCCCAGCGGCGGCGCGGCGGCCGACCGCCATGGCAAGGCTCACCGTCGCCCAGCATCGGTCATATCGGACACGTTGACGACGACCAGCCTTACCAAGAGCGCGGCCCGAGTGAACGTCCGCGACGTCGGCCGGAAGATCTCCCGTTACGGCGCGAGCGAACCGGAAAGTGCAACAGGGTCCATCACCCCGCACCACCTTGATGATCACGGAGAGCGCAAGCAGGCCGCCTCGCTAGTTCATCGAGGGGTCGGCGGGGAAGGTCGCCATCAGGGCCAGCTGGCCGCCCTGGCGCCGCAGCACCGTGGGCCACAGGTCCTCGGCGTCGGTGCGGAAGGCGTCGCCCGGTTCGGAGTCGACGACGTACCAGGAGCCTTCGTCGATCTCGCCCTCCAGCTGGTCGGGCGCCCAGCCCGCGTAGCCGGCGAACACCCGCATGGCCGTGACGGCGGGCTCGATGATCTCGGCGGGTGTGTCGAGGTCGACCACGCCGAGCCGGCCGCTGACTCGGCGGATGCCCAGCGGCTCGTCGTTGCCGCCGACGGCGACCAGGCCGAGCGCGCTGTCCAGGCTCACCGGCCCGCCCTGGAACACGACGCCGGGCTCGGTGACCACCGAGATCCACCGCGGCAGGACGTCGCCGACCAGCACCTCAGTCGGCTTGTTGACCATGACGCCGAGGGCGCCGTCGCCGTCGTGGGAGAGCATGAGGATGACCGCGCGGTCGAACGTCGAGCCGCGCAGGGACGGCGCCGCGACGAGCAGCTTCCCGGTCAGCTTCTCGGAGTTCATGCCCACGGTTCCATTGTGCCGACGGGCGTCATACCGGGAGGGCCGGGAACTCGCCGGTCTCCTCGGCGACGCGCCTGATGGTCTCGACGCTGCCGCGCACGGCCTCGGCCACCGTGTCGGCGACGCCGGAGTGGAAGACGCTGGGCACGATGTACGACGGGTTGAGCTCGTCGTCCTTGACGGTGGCGGCCAGCGCTCGCGCGGCGGCCAGCATCATCTCCGTCGTCACCGAACGGCTGCGGGCGTCGAGCAGGCCGCGGAAGACGCCGGGGAAGGCGAGCACGTTGTTGATCTGGTTCGGGTAGTCCGACCGGCCGGTCGCGACGACGGCGGCGTACTCGCCGGCCGCGCGCGGGTCGATCTCGGGCTCGGGGTTGGCCAGCGCGAACACGATGGCGCGGTCGGCCATGGTCGCGACGTCCGCGGCCGTCAGCACGTTCGGCGCGGACACCCCGATGAACACGTCGGCACCGGCCACAGCGTCGCGCAGATCGCCCACCACGCCGCGCGGGTTGCAGTGCTCGAGGTACCAGGTGGGCACGCCGGTGAGGTCGGCCCGGCCCGGGTGGATGACGCCGTTGATGTCGGCGGCGACGATGTCGGTGACGCCGGCCGCGACCAGCAGCTGGGCGATGGCGTGCCCGGCGGCGCCGGCGCCGGACATCGCGACCCGGATCGAGCCGATCTCCTTGCCGACGACCTTGAGCGCGTTGTGCAGCGCCGCCAGCACGACGATGGCGGTGCCGTGCTGGTCGTCGTGGAAGACCGGGATGTCGAGCAGCTCGCGCAGCCGCGCCTCGATCTCGAAGCAGCGCGGCGCGGAGATGTCCTCGAGGTTGATGCCGGCGAAGACGGGCGCGATGTGCTGGACGGTGCGGATGATCTCGTCGACGTCCTGGGTGTCGAGGCAGATCGGGAACGCGTCGATGTTGCCGAACCGCTTGAACAGCGCCGCCTTGCCCTCCATCACCGGCAGCGCCGCCGTCGCGCCGATGTTGCCCAGCCCCAGCACGGCCGAGCCGTCGGTGACGACGGCGACGGTGTTGCGCTTGATGGTGAGCCGGCGGGCGTCGTCGGGGTTGTCGACGAGCGCCTGCGACACCCGCGCGACACCGGGGGTGTAAATGAGGGAGAGGTCGTCGCGGTTGCGGATGGGAACCTTCGACTTCACCTCGATCTTGCCGCCGAGGTGGACGAGGAACGTCCGGTCGCTGACCTTGCCGATGACGACGCCGGGCACCGAACGCAGCGCCATGACCAGCTCGCCGGCGTGCGCCGACGACGTGGCGGCGCAGGTGACGTCGACCTGGATGCGGTCGGCGCCCGATGCGGTCACGTCGAGCGCGGTGACGAGCCCGCCCGCCTTCTCGACGGCGGCCGTGAGCTGGCCCACCGACGAGCCGCCCGAGGGCACCTCGAGCCGGACGGTGATCGAGTAGGAGACGCTCGGAACGCTGACCACGGTGACCCTTCTTGCAGAGATGTGAGCAGGACCACCGTAGATGATTCCGCACCCTCCGGGCAGGGGCGGCCGGGTTCGCCGAAGAACCCCTTACTCGCTGCCTCCGACGGGGTAAGGGGTCGGCGCCGCGGTGGTGTGCGCGGACGCCCGATGCCTCCGGTCCCGCCTCAGCACGAGTCTCGACGGTACGAGATGAGTCCGAGGGAGGGACACCATGATCGACAGCGTCCGCGCCGAGATCGCCTACCGCCAGGAATGGGTGCGGGGTGACGTCGCCGCCAGCCGGCGCGGCACCCGGGCCGAAGAGGCGATCGCCGCCGCGCGCCCGGGCCGCCGCCCGGCGCC
>NZ_QUAL01000310.1 GCF_003579925.1 Jiangella rhizosphaerae
CCGGGAGCGGCCCGGCCGGGAGCGGCTCGGCCGGGAGCGGCTCGGCCGGCCCCGCCGTCGTGGCGCGGCCGCAGCGCGAGCCGATCGTCACCAGGGCGGAGCTGGCGCTGGCGCTCTCGACGCTGGTCGCCCTGGCCGGCGTCGTCCTGGGCAGCCACCTGGTGGACCCGCCGCCGGCGCTGCACACGGCGGCGCAGTTCGTGCACCTGGCCTGCGTCGTGCTCGGGCTGGGCAGCGTGCTGGCGGTCGACTGGCTCGGGCTGCGCTGGCAGCTGGGCAGGGCGACGCTGCGCGAGGTCGTGTCGACGGCGGCCGCGCTCGCGGTGCCGATCTGGCTGGGGCTCAGCGGCCTGATGCTGTCGGGGATGCTGCTCTCGCCGGACTACGAGTCGACGATCACGCTGGTCAAGCTCGCGATGGTCGGCGTGGCGGGGGTGGTGGGGGTGCTGGCGCTGGCGGTGAGCCGCCGGCTGGCCGCCCGGACGTCGCCGTCGCGGCGGCTGCTGCGGGCCGGTCTGCTCATGGCCGCGACGTCGCAACTGGCGTGGTGGACGGCGACGGTGATCGGGTTCCTCAACCGGACGTGACGATCACTGTGTAGAACTGTCTCATGAACCAGACGGCCGTCGGCTCCCACGAGAACTGGCTCACCCCTGACGAGCTCGACGCCGCGCGGCGCCGGCTCCCGATCCTGTACGTCAACGCGGTACCCGTACGGGTCGACGACACCGGTGTCGCGACGTCGGTCGGCCTGCTGCTGCGGTCGACCCCCGAGGGCGAGATCCGGCGCGAGCTGGTGGCCGGCCGGGTGCTGTTCCACGAACGCATCCGCGACGCACTGCTGCGGCACATCGAGAAGGACCTCGGGCCGCTGGCGCTGCCGCGCATCCCGGTGTCGCCGTCGCCGTTCACCGTCGCCGAGTACCTGCCGACGCCGGGCGTCACGCCGTACCACGACCCGCGCCAGCACGCCGTCGCGCTGGCGTTCGTCATCCCCGTGACCGGCGACTGCGCGCCCCGTCAGGACGCACTCGACCTCATCTGGCTGTCGCCGCAGGACGCCGCCGACGACGCCGTCCAGAAGGAGATGCTCGGCGGCCACGGCATCGTGCTGCGGCAGGCGCTGGCGCACCTGGGCTTCCCGCCGGCGCCGGTGGTCGGCTAGTTCGAGCCGCCGTCGGACGAGAGTGCCGCGATGAACGCCTCTTGCGGCACCTCGACCCGGCCGACCATCTTCATCCGCTTCTTGCCCTCTTTCTGCTTCTCCAGCAGCTTCCGCTTCCGCGTGATGTCGCCGCCGTAGCACTTGGCCAGGACGTCCTTGCGGATGGCGCGGATGTTCTCGCGGGCGATGACGCGGGCGCCGATGGCGGCCTGGATGGGCACCTCGAACTGCTGCCGCGGGATGAGCTCCTTGAGCTTGCCCGCCATGGCGACGCCGTACGCGTAGGCCTTGTCCTTGTGGACGATGGCGCTGAACGCGTCGACGGGGTCGCCGTGCAGCAGGATGTCGACCTTGACGAGGTCGGCTTCCTGGTCGCCGGTGGGCTCGTAGTCGAGGCTGGCGTAGCCGCGGGTGCGCGACTTCAGCGCGTCGAAGAAGTCGAAGACGATCTCGGCCAGCGGGATGGTGTAGCGCAGCTCGACGCGGTCCTCGGACAGGTAGTCCATGCCCAGCAGCGTGCCGCGGCGGGCCTGGCACAGCTCCATGATGGTGCCGACGAACTCGCTCGGCGCCAGCAGCGTCGCCCGGACCACCGGCTCGCGCACCGACGCGATCTTGCCCGACGGGAACTCGCTGGGGTTGGTGACGGTGTGCTCGGTGCCGTCCTCCATGGTGACCTGGTAGACGACGTTCGGCGCCGTCGAGATGAGGTCGAGGCCGAACTCGCGCTCGAGCCGCTCGCGGACGATCTCGAGGTGCAGCAGGCCGAGGAAGCCGCAGCGGAAGCCGAATCCCAGCGCCGCCGACGTCTCCGGCTCGTACACCAGCGCGGCGTCGTTGAGCTTGAGCTTGTCCAGCGCCTCGCGCAGGTCGGGGTAGTCGGAGCCGTCGACCGGGTAGAGGCCCGAGAACACCATCGGCTTGGGGTCGCGGTAACCGGCCAGGGGCGTGGCCGCCGGCTTGGCGGCGTCGGTGACGGTGTCGCCGACCTTGGACTGCCGGACGTCCTTCACCCCGGTGATGAGGTAGCCGACCTCGCCGACGCCGAGCCCGCCGCCGGGCGTCATCTCGGGCGAGATGACGCCGATCTCGAGCAGCTCGTGGGTGGCCTTCGTCGACAGCATGAGGATGCGCTCGCGCGGCGTGAGCTTGCCGTCGATGACGCGGACGTAGGTGACGACGCCGCGGTAGGAGTCGTAGACGCTGTCGAAGATCATGGCGCGAGCCGGCGCATCCGGGTCGCCCTCCGGCGCCGGGACCTCGGCGACGACCCGCTCGAGCAGGTCGAGGACGCCCTCGCCGGTCTTGCCGCTGACCCGCAGGACGTCGTCGGGGTCGCCGCCGATGAGGTGGGCGAGCTCGGCGGCGTACTTGTCGGGCTGCGCGGCCGGCAGGTCGATCTTGTTCAGCACCGGGATGATCGTGAGGTCGTTCTCGAGCGCGAGGTACAGGTTGGCCAGCGTCTGCGCCTCGATGCCCTGCGCGGCGTCGACCAGCAGGACGGCACCCTCGCACGCGGCCAGGCTGCGGCTCACCTCGTAGGAGAAGTCGACGTGGCCGGGGGTGTCGATGAGGTTGAGCGCGTAGGTGGTGCCGTTGTTCTCCGGGGCCTGGGAGGTGAACGGCAGCCGCACGGCCTGGCTCTTGATGGTGATGCCGCGCTCGCGCTCGATGTCCATGCGGTCGAGGTACTGCGCGCGCATCGACCGCTCGTCGACGACGCCCGTGAGCTGCAGCATCCGGTCGGCCAGCGTCGACTTGCCGTGGTCGATGTGGGCGATGATGCAGAAGTTCCGGATGAGCTCCGGCGGGGTCGCCGACGGCACCGGCGCGTTCTCGCTGACTGGCACGCAGTTTCCTCGGGCTTCGGAATGGGTTCTGTGGTGGGCGCGGTGTCCTGCCCGCACCACACATCATCCCATGGTCGGCGATACGGCCGTGCCAGAAAAGTGATATCACTGAGATATCTAGCCGGCCGGACCGGCCGCGACACCTGGAGGACCATGACCGACACCCTCACCGACGGCGGCGAGGCGGGCACACGCCGGGCCGGGCCCGCGCCGGTGGGCACGGCCGGCCACTGCATCGACGTCAGCGAGCACCGCGCCTGGGCGATGAGCGGCTTCGTCGCGCTGTTCCTCGCGCTCGCGGCCGCCGCGTACGCCGTCTGGCAGGCCGTCCGGCTGGCGCCGGCGGTCCGCGACGCGTTCGAGTCCGAGGACTGGGCCGGCGTCCCGGCCGGGCGGGCCGGCCTCGCCGTCGCCGCCCTGCTGGTGGCCGCCCTGCTCGCGTCGCCGCTGGTCGTCATCCAGCCCGGGCAGACGCGGGTCATCCTGTTCTTCGGCCGCTACATCGGCACCGTCCGGCGCACCGGGCTGGTCTGGGTGGTCGACGACCAGGGCGACCAGGGCACGTCGCTGCGCGGCTCCACCGACGTCGTGTCCGACGAGCTGGCGCACGAGGTGGCCGCCCGGGTCGCCGGCGGCGAGATCCTCGAGGTGCGCATCAGCCATCTCGCGTACGCGCAGGAGATCGCCCAGGCGATGCTGCAACGTCAGCAGGCCAGCGCGATCGTCGCGGCCCGCGAGCGCATCGTCGAGGGCGCCGTCACCATGGTCGAGCTCGCGCCGGCCCGGCTCGAGCGTGAGAATGTCGTCGCCCTCGACGAGGAACGCAAGGCCGCCATGGTCTCCAACCTCCTCGTCGTCCTCTGCGGCGACCAGCGCGCCACGCCGGTCGTCAACACCGGCAGCCTCTACACCTGAGCCCGTGGTGTCCTCCGAGCCCGACGGCGACCGCTCCGCGCGACGGCGCGAGCGGCACGCCGTCCTGCTCCGCCTCGACCCCGCCGTGCACGAGGCGCTGACCCGTTGGGCCCGCGACGAGTTCCGCAGCGTCAACGCGCAGGTCGAGCTGGTGCTGCGGAACGCGCTGCGGGCGGCCGGGCGCGAGCCGAAGGACGCCGGGCCGCTCCCCCGCCGCGGCCGTCCGCCGGCCCCGCCCGCGGGCGAAC
>NZ_QUAL01000314.1 GCF_003579925.1 Jiangella rhizosphaerae
GTCGGCGCCGCGGCCGCGGCGTGCCTCGCGCTCAACGCGCGCGGCCTGGACGCCGGCGGCGCCGGCGTCGACCCGCTCACGGCGGCGACGCCGCTGCTGCTCGCGCTCGCCGTGAGCGTGCTGGTCATGCGGCTGTACCCGCGGCCGATGGCGACGCTGGGCCGGGTGCTCGGCGGCCGCCGCGGCACCGTCGCCTATCTCGGGACCGCGCGGGCCGTGCGCGACCCCGTGGCCGGGTTCGTGCCGATGCTCGCGCTGGTCGTCGGCATGTCGATCGCCGCGTTCTCGACCGTCGTGTGGGCCACCACCGAACGCGGCATCGAGCAGACCGCGTGGCAGCAGGTCGGCGCCGACGTCCGGGTGTCCGGCCCGCCGCTCGCCGAGGCCGAGCTGGCCGCCGTCCGGGACCTTCCGGGCGTCGAGGCCGTCGCGCCCGTGGTCACGCCCGGGCCGACGCTGTTCAAGGTCGGCCCCATCGACAACCGCGTCCCGCTCTACGTCGTCGACGTCGCCGCCCTCGACCAGGTGCGCGCCGGTGGCACCGCGCTGGACCCGCTGCCGCCCCGCCTGACCGAGCCGGGGCCGGACGGGGCCATCCCGCTGCTGGTGGCGGACGGGATCGTCGACGAGGGCGCGACGGGCACGCTCTCGCTGAGCGAACGGCTCGACGCGGTCGTGGCCGAGACGGCGGAGTCGATCCCCGGGCTCACGACGGGCAGCCAGTGGATGCTGGCCGACCGCGGCGTGCTCGAGGAGGCCGGCGTCACGATCATCCCGCCGCGGCTCACGCTGGTCGACCTCGGCGACGGCGGCAGCGCGTCGGCCGTCGCCGCGGAGCTGGGGGAGCGGACGGTGACGACGCCGGCGTCGGCGATCGCCGACCTGCGCGGGCCGGTGAACGACGGCACCGCGCGGGCCATCGTCGGCGCCATCGCGCTCACCGGGTTGTTGTGCGCGGCCGCGGTCGTGCTCACCATGGTGGTGGGCGCGCCGTCGCGGGGCCGGCTGCTCTCGCAGCTGCGCACGCTGGGGCTGTCCGGCCGGCAGGGCGAGGGCCTGGTCGTCTGGGAGGCCGCGCCGGTGGCGGCGGTGTCGCTGGTCACCGGGCTGCTGCTGGGCGTGGTGCTGCCGTGGGCGGTGCTCTCCGGCGTCGATCTGCGCTCGCTGACCGGTGGCGGCGAGCAGCCGGCGGTGCACCTGCCGGTCGGCCTGCTGGGCGCGGTGACGCTGGGCTTCGTACTGGTGGTCGGCGTGGCGGTGGTGGTGTCGGTGCTGACGGGACGGCGGCTGACGCCGGCGGGGATGCTGAGAATGGGTGACGAGACGTGACGGAGCTGCCGGCGGCCGAGCGCCGCGACATCGTGTGCGAGGACCTCGTGCGCATCTACACCGCCGAGGGCGTCGAGGTGCAGGCGCTGCAGGGCCTCAACCTGCGCGTCGACGCGGGCGAGGTGGTCGCGGTCGTCGGGGCCTCCGGGTCGGGCAAGTCGACGCTGCTGAACATCCTGTCCGGGCTCGACACCCCGACGGCCGGGGTGGCGCGGGTCGCCGGCCACGACATGCTGACGATGAAGGGCCGCGAGCGGGTCCGCTACCAGCGGCACACCGTCGGGTTCGTGTGGCAGCAGACGGCGCGCAACCTGCTGCCGTACCTCACCGCGGCCGAGAACGTCGCCGTCCCTGCCGCCATCGCGCGGCGGGGCGGCCGGGCGCGGGCCGAGCGGGTCGACATGCTGCTCGAGACGATGGGCGTCGCTCACTGCCGCGACCGCCGGCCCGCGGAGATGTCCGGCGGCGAGCAGCAGCGGGTCGCCATCGCGGTCGCGCTGGTCAACGAGCCGCGGGTGCTGCTGGCCGACGAGCCCACCGGCGAGCTCGACGAGGCGACGTCGGCCGACGTGTTCGAGGCGATCCGGCACGCCAACACCGAGTTCGGCGTGACGGTGCTGGTGGTGACGCACGACCAGGCCGTCGCCGGGCACGTCGGGCGGACGGTGCAGATCCGCGACGGCCGCACGGCGACGGAGATCCTGCGCCGCACCGAGCTGGACGAGCACGGCCGCGAGCAGCACATCGCCGAGGAGTTCGCCGTCCTGGACCGCGCCGGCCGCTTGCAGCTGCCCGACGACTTCGTCGGTGCTCTGCGGCTGCAGGACCGCGTCAGGCTGGCGCTGGAACCGGACCACATCGGCGTGTGGCCCGACGAACGGGAGCGTCGCGGGGAAGGGGTCGCCGGTGAGTGAGAACCACGCCGTCCGCGCGGTCGCCGTCAGCCGGGTGTTCGGCAGCGGCGCGCGCGAGGTGCACGCCTGCCGCTCCGTCGACCTCGAGGCGCACCCCGGCGAGCTGCTGGTCGTGAAGGGGCCGTCGGGGTCGGGCAAGACGACGCTGCTCAACATGCTCGGCGCGCTGGACCGGCCGACCAGCGGCCGGGTGTTCGTCGGCGACCTCGAGGTGTCGGCGATGAGCGAGAAGGAGCTCGTCCCCGTCCGGCGGCACCGGATCGGCTACGTGTTCCAGTCGTTCGGGCTGATCCCGATCCTCACCGCCGCCGAGAACGTCGAGATCCCGCTGCGGCTGCAGGAGCTGGACCCGGACGCCCGGGCGGCGCGGGTGGTGGAGCTGCTGGCGCTGGTCGGGCTCGAGGGCCACGCCGAGCAGCGGCCGTACGAGCTCTCCGGCGGCCAGCAGCAGCGCGTGGGCATCGCCCGCGCCCTGGCCGGCGACCCGGACGTGCTGATCGCCGACGAGCCGACGGCGCAGCTGGACACCCGCACGGGCGCCTCCGTGATGGCGCTGATCCACGACCTCGTGCGCCGGCGCGGCATGACGGCCGTCGTCGCGACCCACGACCCCGCCCTCATGGAGCAGGCCGACCGCACCGTCGAGCTGCGCGACGGCCGCGTCGTCGGCGCCGCCGAGGCCGCGTAGCGCGCCGAAGGGAGGCACCGATGGTCCGGGTTCTGGTCGCCGAGGACATGCGGATCCTGCGCGACACCCTGGTGGCGCTGCTGGACCTGGAGGACGACCTCGAGGTTGTGGCCGAGGTCGGCTCCGGCGACGAGATCGTGCCGGCCGCGCTCGAGCACCGCCCGGACGTCGCCGTGCTCGACATCGACCTGCCCGGCGTCGACGGGATCACCGCGGCCGCGGAGCTGCACGAGCGGCTGCCGGAGTGCCGCACGCTGATCCTCACCGGCCTGGGCCGTCCGGGCGCCCTGCGGCGAGCACTCGCCGCCCACGCGTCCGGGTTCATGGTCAAGGACGCACCCGCGCCCGAGCTGGTCGACGCGGTCCGGCGCGTGGCCGCGGGGGAGCGCGTGGTCGACCCGAACGTGGCGCTGGCGGCGGTGGAGACGGCGGACAACCCACTCTCGCCACGCGAGGCCGAGGTGCTGGAACGGCACGCGGCCGGCGCCTCGGCGGCCGAGATCGCCGCGGAGATGTACCTGTCGTACGGCACCGTGCGCAACTACCTGGCGTCGGCGGTCACCAAGCTGGGGGCGCGCAACCGCGTGGACGCCGCGCGCATCGCCCGCGAGGCCGGCTGGCTGTAGACCGTCCGGGGCGACGTGCATTCTGCACGGTGAGGTCGTGCCGGCGGCACTGGCCGGCGTCACGGCGCCCGGCCGACACTGGGGCCATGCGTATCCGGGTCCTGGTCGCCGAGGACGTCGACGTCGTCCGCGACACGCTGGTCGCCCTCCTGGAGCTGGAGGACGACCTCGCCGTGGTCGCCGCGGTGGGCGCCGGTGACCGGATCGTGCCCGCCGCGCTCGGCTCCCGGCCCGACGTCGCGCTGCTCGACGTCGACCTGCCCGGCGTCGACGGTCTCACCGCGGCCGCCCAGCTGCGCGAGCGGCTTCCGGAGTGCCGGGTGCTGATCCTCACCGGCCTGGTCCGGCCGGACGGGCTCGACCGCGCGCGGGCCGCGGGCGTGTCAGGGTTCCTGGTCAAGGACGGCCCCGCCGACGACCTCGTCGCGGCCGTGCGCACCGTCGCCCACGGCGGGCGCGTCCTCCCCGCGCAGCGGGTCTGAGGCGGCCGCTGCCAGCGGCATCGTCACCGCCAGCTCGAAGCGGTCGCCGTCGGCGTGCGTGGTCAGCCGGCCGCCCAGCGCGGCGACCCGGGCGGTCAGGTTGGGCAGGCCGTTCCCGCCGGGTCGCGGACGCCCCGGGGGCTCGGGCGGCCGGGCGGCGGCGCC
>NZ_QUAL01000313.1 GCF_003579925.1 Jiangella rhizosphaerae
CCGCCGCCGAGCCGGCGCTGGCCGGCTGCCGCGACCTCGCCGATGTCGAGGCGACGGTGACCGCGGCGGCCACCGGCACGTCGCGCGGCGCCGACGCGGCCCTGCTGGCGCTGCTGCGGCTGGCCCATGACGGCGACGCCCTCGCCGGGCGGACGGTGTTGCAGCTGATGCTGGGCAAGGCCATCCGGATCGCCGCCGGGCACGCGGGCCGCGACAGCCGCGAGAGCCTCGAGCACGCCGCGGTCGCCGCGCTGTGGACGGTCATCGCGACCTACCCGACCGAGCGTCGGCCCGCGAAAGTGGCGGCGAACATCGCGATGGACACCCTCGGCGCGGTCAGCCGCGAGCTGGCGCACCGCCGCACGGAGACACCGGCCGAGCCGGACACGCTGGCCGCGGTCCTCGGAACCGACCCCGCCGATCCCGCCGACCAGGCCCGCGACGCCGACCTCGCCGAGCTGCTCGCGTGGGCGGTCGACGCCGGCGCCATCACCGTCGCCGACGCCGCCCTCCTGATCGACATCTACGCGCCCCCGCCCGGTGTCGAGGGCGGTGCCGCCGCGGCCGAGCGGGCCGGCATCAGCTGGGCCGCCGCCCGGCAGCGGGCCAGCCGCGCGGTCCGCCGGATCACCCTGGCGGTCCGCGCCGACGCCCTCGCGCCGGCCTGACCGAACCACCCGGCCGGCGTGATTGACGCCCCATTCCGGCCGGGTCTACGTTGAACGTTCCGGGCGAGCGATCCGCCCATTCCCTGCAGGTGACATCACTCGTCCGTGCCGTCCGCTCTGGTATCCCAGGTGGCACGGTGACGAGTTCGGACGGCCCCGCCACCGTCGCCGGAAAGGTGGCACTCACTTCCGCCGCATCCGTCATCACCAGGAGGGAGCAGGGGTCGTGCCAGACAACAGAGCCGTCGTCTATCGGGGCGCCGGACATGTCGAGGTCGAGGACGTGGCCTACCCGGCCTTCGAGATCCAGGACGGACCCGGGGTGAACCCGGACAACGTGGGGCGCCAGCTGCCGCACGGGGTCATCCTCAAGGTCGTCGCCACCAACATCTGCGGCAGCGACCAGCACATGGTCCGCGGCCGCACCACGGCGCCGGAAGGGCTGACGCTCGGTCACGAGATCACCGGCGAGGTGATCGAGACCGGCCGCGACGTCGAGTTCATCAAGACCGGCGACCTCGTGTCGGTGCCGTTCAACATCGCCTGCGGGCGGTGCCGCAACTGCAAGGAGGGCAAGACCGGCGTCTGCCTGAACGTCAACCCCGAGCGCGCGGGGTCGGCGTACGGCTACGTCGACATGGGCGGCTGGGTCGGCGGCCAGGCCCAGTACGTCATGGTCCCCTATGCCGACTGGAACCTGCTGAAGTTCCCCGACAAGGACCAGGCGATGGAGAAGATCCGTGACCTGGCCATGCTCGCGGACATCTTCCCGACGGGGTTCCACGGCTGCGTGACGGCCGGGGTGCAGCCCGGATCGACGGTCTACATCGCCGGTGCCGGCCCGGTCGGCCTGGCCGCGGCGACGTCGGCGTTCCTGCTCGGGGCGGCCGTCGTCATCGTCGCGGACCTGCAGAAGGACCGGCTGGAGCAGGCGCGCAGCTTCGGCTGCGAGACCATCGACGTCTCGCAGGGTGACCCGGCCGAGCAGATCGCGCAGATCGTCGGAGAGCCCGAGGTCGACTGCGCGGTCGACGCGGTCGGCTTCGAGGCGCGCGGTCACGGCGGCGAGGCACAGACCGAACGACCGGCCACCGTGCTCAACACCGTCATGACCGTCACCCGCGCGGGAGGCGCCGTCGGCATCCCCGGCCTGTACGTCACCGGCGACCCGGGCGCCGCCGACGACGCCGCCAAGGAGGGCTCGCTGTCCATCCGGCTCGGCCTGGGCTGGGCGAAGTCGCTGGCCTTCACGACCGGGCAGTGCCCGGTCATGCGCTACAACCGCCAGTTGATGATGGCGATCCTGCACGACCGCACGCAGATCGCGAAGAACGTCAACGCCACGGTCATCCCGCTCGACCAGGCGCCACAGGGCTACACCGAGTTCGACAAGGGAGCCGCCCGCAAGTACATCCTCGACCCGCACGGAATGCTGGGCTGACGACGCGCCGGTGCTCGTGTGATACTGGATTTGTCCGCAATGTCGCGGTCGTCCCGTCTCCGCGCATTGCGAACCTGGTGATCTCATGAGCACCGACGACCGTCTCGATCTGGAATTCGCCTACACGAGTTACGGCGACTCCTGCCGCGACCTCTACTCGCTCGCGTACCGCTGCCGGCGGCCGCACGGCCACGACGGCGCCCACGCCGCCGGCTTCGGTACGCACCGCGTCCGCTGGGAGCACCACGACACCCACGGACCCGACGCGCCGCCGGTCAGCCGGTAGCGCCGCCGCTCGCCACCACGACGGCGAGGCCGTCGAGCACCACCTTCAGGCCGAACTCGAACACGTCCTCGTAGCTGAACGTGAACGTGTTCTCGTGCAGCCGCGCGAGGGTCGGGAATCTGCCGGTGCCCATCGCCTTGATGAGGACCGGCTCCTGGGCGGCCCAGAACTCCTCCTCGGTGATGCCGGTGCGCTGCTCGGCGTTCTGGGCGTTGACGTGCGCGCGGGCCACGGCCGTGACGAAGCCGTCGACCACCGACACCATGAGGACGAGCTGCTGATCGCTGAGGCCGGTGGGCTTGAGCCGTCGTAGCAGGCGGTCCATGCCGGCCATGTTGTTCGGCCCGAGGAGCGGCCGCACCTGGTCGACCAGCGGGTACCACGGGTGGTCCAGGCACATCTGCCAGATGCCGCGGGCCATCTCGTCCAGCGCGGCCCGCCAGCCGACGGCGTCGGCGGCGGCGTCGTCCTCGACGTCGTCGTCGACCGGCCCGGCGATGTGGTCGAGCATGAGGTCGAGCAGCTCGCTCTTGCCCGGCACGTAGCGGTACAGCGACATGGTGCCGACGCCCAGCTGCGCCGCCACCCGCCGCATGGAGAGCGCGTCGAGGCCGTCGGCGTCGGCCACCTCGACGGCCGCCTCGACGATGCGCTCGAGCGTCAGCCCGGGCTTTGGCCCGCGCGTCGGCCGCTCCCGCATGCCCCAGAGGAGCTCCAGGCTCTTGGAGAGATCGCCGCCGCCGCTGTGGTCCGTTGTCATCAGGGAAAACAGTATCGGGGGAAAGAACTGCGCATGGCGTACGCTTAAAAGCGTACGACGTACCCGGTTCAGGGAGGAACCCCCGTGACCACCTCCAGCCATGCGATCCGAGCCGTTGGACTGCAGAAGCGGTACGGCGAGAAGCGCGCCCTCGACGGCTTCGACCTGGCCGTCCCGCCGGGCATGGTCTACGGCCTGCTGGGCCCCAACGGCGCGGGCAAGACCACCGCGGTGCGCATCCTGGCCACGCTCGTCCGGCTCGACGGCGGCCGCGCCGAGGTCGCCGGCATCGACGTCGCCCGCGACCCGCGGAAGGTGCGCCGGCACATCGGCTTCACCGGCCAGTTCACGGCGGTGGACGAGATCCTCACCGGCCGGCAGAACCTGCGGATGTTCGGCCGGCTGTTCCACCTCGGCTCGGCGCGCGCGGCCGCCCGGGCCGACGAGCTGCTCGAGCAGTTCGACCTCACCGAGGCCGCGGACAAGAGCACCAAGGAGTACAGCGGGGGCATGCGGCGCCGGCTCGACCTCGCCGCCAGCATGATCCTCGCGCCGAAGGTGCTGTTCCTCGACGAGCCGACGACGGGCCTGGACCCACGCGGCCGCAACGAGGTGTGGACGGCGGTCCGGTCGCTGGTCTCCGGCGGCACCACCGTGCTGCTGACCACGCAGTACCTCGACGAGGCCGACCAGCTGGCCGGCCGGGTCGCCGTCATCGACCACGGGAAGGTGATCGCCGACGACACCCCGGCCGCGCTCAAGCGCCGGGTCGGCGGCGACCAGCTCGAGGTCGTGCTGGAGGAGGCCGTCGACCTGCCGGTGGCGGCGCAGACGGTCGCACGAGTGGCGGCCGGCGAGCCGGAGGTCGACGAGGAGCACCGCAGGGTCACCGCCGCGGTCGAGCAGCGGGTCACCGCGCTCACCGAGGTGGCCAGGAGGCTGCAGGACGAGGGCGTCGGCGTCGAGGACATCGGGCTGCGCCGGCCCACGCTCGACGAGGTGTTCCTGCGCCTCACCGGCCACCGGGCGGAGCGGGACGACCCGGCGGCCGACGCCACGACCGAGCGGACGGAGGTCCCCGCATGAGAAGCCCTATGTCAAGCCGGCTCCGGTTGATCTTGGTTGAGGAGTTGTTGGAGGGCGCGGTGGCGGGTGGGGTC
>NZ_QUAL01000312.1 GCF_003579925.1 Jiangella rhizosphaerae
GCGTCGGGCTGGCGGGCGGCCCAGGCCCGGGGCGGCGGCGGGCCGTCGTACGGGGCGGTCTGCGGCGGCAGCTCCTTGTCGGGCAGCGCGCGGGCGTCGGCGACGGCGCCGAACCAGCGCCACAGCTCGCGGCGCTGCGCCCGGCCGCGGTAGACCGGCATCGCCGACATCGCCTCGGCGCTGGTCGGCATGGTCAGCGCGGCCTCGATGATCGCGGCGTCGGGCAGCACCCGGCCGGGGGAGAGGTCGCGCTGCCGGGCCAGCTCGTCGCGGGCATACCAGAGCTGACGGACGACGGCGAGGCGGCGGCGGTCGCGGATGCGGTGCAGCCCGGACGTGCGCCGCCACGGGTCGGAGCGTGGCTCCTGCGGTGCGGCGGCGGCGATGGCGGCGAACTCCTCGTGCGCCCACTCGAGCTTGCCGGCCTCGCGCAGCCTGGCCTCCAGCGCATCGCGCAGCTCGATGAGCAGCTCGACGTCGAGGGCGGCGTAGCGCAGCCAGTCCTCGGGCAGCGGCCGGGTGGACCAGTCGGCGGCCGAGTGGCCCTTCTCCAGCGCGTAACCGAGCACGCTGTCGACCAGCGGGCCGAGCCCCACGCGCGGCAGGCCGAGCAGCCGGCCGGCCAGTTCGGTGTCGAAGAGCCGCACCGGTTTCATGCCGACCTCGGCGAGGCAGGGGAGGTCCTGCGACGCGGCGTGCAGCACCCATTCGGCGTCGGCCAGGGCGGCGCCCAGCGCGGAGAGGTCGGGCAGCGGGATCGGGTCGATCAGCGCCGTGCCCGCGCCCCGCCGGCGCAGCTGGATGAGGTAGGCGCGGTGGCCGTAGCGGTAGCCGGACGCGCGCTCGGCGTCGACGGCGACCGGCCCGTCGGCGGCCGCGAACGCCGCGATGGTGGCCTTCAGGGAGTCACCGTCGGTGATGACCTCCGGAAGGCCGTCGCGCGGCTCCAGCAACGGAGTCGAGGCGTCGTCCGTCAACGGCTTCGCCTACGACGTGTGGGTGGCATGGCGACGACCCCGGCCGGCAGCGGCACCAGGCCGGCCGCCGTCGTCAAAGCGTCGCCCCAGGCCAGGGCGTGCGCGGTGAGGTCGGGCTCGAGCGGCGTCCAGGAGGCGCGGATCTCGATCTCGGCGCTGGCGAGCTCGCCGGCCATGCCGCCGAAGCCCTCGGACGCGACACGGGTGACGGTGCCGCTGGCCGCGGTGTACGGCGCGGACCGGCCGGCCAGCGAGTCGGTGATCCACGTCCAGCCGACGGCGAGCAGCAGCGGGTCGGCGCCCATCTCGGGCTCGAGGCTGGCGCGCAGGTACGTGACGAGGCGGAACTCGCCGTGCCACGCCTCCTGGCCGGCGGGGTCGTACAGCAGCACGAGCCGGCCGGTGGCGGTGGCGTCCTCGTCGGCCTCGTCGACGAAGACGTCGGCGCTGAGCGCGTGGGTGTGCGGCGCCAGCCGCTTCGGGGCGGGCGTCTGCTCGAGGCGTACCTCGGCCCGGAACTGCGCGGATGTGAGGGACCGCACGGCACGCTCGAAGACAGCCGGTACCCCCGGCTGGAGACCCTCGGTGTCCCTTGCCACAATTGGCAGACTAGGCCCGTTTGACGGTCGCGTCAGGCAGGCACGCCCGCCATGCGACGATCAGTGATGTGACCGTGACCTTCGACGAGAACGCCTCCGCGCCCGCGGACCCGTCCGACAGCCTGTTCGCCCGCGCCTGCCGCGGCGAGCGCACCAGCCGTCCACCTGTGTGGTTCATGCGCCAGGCGGGGCGATCGCTGCCCGAGTACCGGCGGCTGCGCGAGGGCGTGCCGATGCTGGAGTCGTGCACCCGGCCCGACATGGTGACCGAGATCACCCTGCAGCCGGTGCGGCGATACGGCGTCGACGCCGCCATCTTCTACTCCGACATCGTGGTGCCGCTGCGGGCCGTCGGCATCGACGTCGACGTGAAGCCCGGCGTCGGGCCGGTGCTCGACCAGCCCATCCGCAGCCGCGCCGACCTCGACCGGCTGCGCCCGCTGGAGCCCGGCGACGTGTCCTTCGTCGACGAGGCGGTGCGGACGCTGGTCGGCGAGCTGGGCGGCACGCCGCTGATCGGCTTCGCCGGGGCGCCGTTCACGCTGGCGTCGTACCTCGTCGAGGGCGGGCCGTCGAAGCACCACGAGGTCACCAAGGCGCTCATGCACAGCGACCCCGACCTGTGGCACGAGCTGCTCAGCCGGGTGGCCGGCATCTCGGCGACGTTCCTCGACGTGCAGGTGCGGGCCGGCGCCAGCGCGGTCCAGCTGTTCGACTCGTGGGCCGGCGCGCTGTCGGCCGCCGACTACGCCAAGTACGTGCACCCGCACAGCGCCGAGGTGCTCGACAGCGTCATCGACGTGCCGCGCATCCACTTCGGCGTCGGGACGTCGGAGTTCCTGCCGCTCATGGCGTCGGCCGGCGCCGACGTCGTCGGCGTCGACTGGCGGCTGCCGCTGGACGAGGCCGCGCTGCGGGTGCCGGGCAAGCCGCTGCAGGGCAACCTCGATCCCGCCCTGCTGGGTGCGAACTGGCCGGTCATCGAGCGCGAGGTGCACCGCATCGTGGCCGAGGGCCGGCGGGCGCCGGCGCACATCTTCAACCTCGGCCACGGCGTGCTCCCGACCACCGACCCGGACGTGCTGGCCCGGGTGGTCGAGACCGTTCAGGCGACGGGCGAGTCGGGGAGCGGCGCCGCACGCTGACCCCGTCGGCGCTTGGCGACCTGCCAGGCGGGG
This sequence comes from Jiangella rhizosphaerae, assembly GCF_003579925.1. GTDB lineage: Bacteria > Actinomycetota > Actinomycetes > Jiangellales > Jiangellaceae > Jiangella > Jiangella rhizosphaerae. The sequence continues at coordinate 2,755 of NZ_QUAL01000312.1, forward strand.
ACGCCGATCAGCGCGGCCAGCGCGGCGAACGGCAGCACCGCGCCGAGCGCGGTCAGGAAGCCGCCGCCGACGGTGAGGAACGCGTCCCAGCCGCCGGCCAGGCCGGCGAGGAAGCCGCCGTCGTCGTCCTTCTCCGGCGGCGGCGCCTCGTCGGTACGGTAGAGGTGCAGCGTCACCGTGGCCATCGACGTCAGCCCGGCCAGCTGCTCCTGCCGGCTCAGCAGCGCGTCGAGGTCGGCCTCGCGGCCGGCCAGCTCGGACTCGATGCTGACGACGTCGGCGAGCTGCGTCGCCTCGGCCAGCAGGGCCCGGATGCGGGCGATGCTGGCCCGCTGCGACTCGATCCGCGAGGCGATGTCGACGACCTCCTGGGTGACGTCCTCGGTGCCGCGGCTGCGGCTGGTGACCTCGCCGAGCGTCTCAAGCTCCGCGACCGTCTCCTGGTGGCCGGCCGACGGGATCTTCAGCGTGAGGACGGCGTCGTGGTCGCCGTTGACCTGCTCGTCGGCGACGTACCCGCCCGCGGTGACGGCGGCAGCGGCGGCGCGGCCGGCGGCGGCCTGGACGTCGTCGGTGCTGATGGTGAGGTCGATGGTGTAGATGATCGACCGGTCGGAGACCGCGGAGGTGACCTCCGCGAGCACGCCGCCCTCCGTCCGTGCGACGGCGCCGTCGCCCGCGTCCTCCTGCGCCTCGGGGGCGGCGTTCTGGTCCGCGGCGCCGCCGGGTGCCTCGGCCTGCGCCTCGGCCGGCGCATCGGCCGCGGAGCCGCCGGTCTGGTCCGCGCCGCTGTCGTCGCTGCCGCCGCAGCCGGCCAGCGCGAGCGCCGCGAGCAGGGTCATCGTCGTGCCGAACGCCGTCCGTCGTGTCATGACGCCTCCCGAGGTTCGTGTTGCCAGGTTCGACGGGGTGGCCCGCGGCGAGGTTGCGGATGCGCTGGTCACGATCGGGGAACGACCTGGTCACGGGCGTGCGGCCGGCGCGTGCGATGCTGGGCGGCGTGAGCGGTACGCGCGTGGCGGTGGTCGGCGGCGGGATCAGCGGACTGGCGGCGGCATGGTTCCTGCGACAGTCGCTCGGACCGGCGGCCGAGATCGTCGTCCTCGAGAAGCAGCCGGTCGTCGGCGGTCACCTGCGGGTGTCCGAGGTCGCCGGGCTGCCGGTCGACGAGGGCGCGGAATCGCTGCTGGCGCGGCGGCCCGAGGCCGTCGACCTGGCCGTTGCCGTGGGGCTCGGTGCAGATGTCGTGCACCCGGCCGCCGTCGGCGCCGGGTTGTGGAGCCGCGGCGCGATCGTGCCGCTGCCTCCGGGGACGGTGATGGGCGTGCCGGCCGACCCCGCGCGGGTGGCCGGCGTGCTGACGCCGTCTGAGGTGGCGGCGGCGGAGGCGCTGGACGCTCGCGCCGACGCGGGCCTGCCCGTCGCTGAGGACGTCGCGATCGGGCGGCTGGTGCGGTCGCGCTACGGCGACGCGGTGGCCGACAGGCTGGTCGAGCCGCTGCTCGGCGGCGTCTATGCCGGGCGGGCGGACGAGCTGTCCCTGGACGCGACGGTGCCGGCGCTGGGCGCGGCGGTCCGGACGGCGCGGACGCTGCGCGAGGCCGTGGCGGCGGTGTCGTCGGGCGGCGCCGCCGGCGGAGGGTCGGGCACGCCGGCATCGTCC
>NZ_QUAL01000311.1 GCF_003579925.1 Jiangella rhizosphaerae
CGCAGGGCGACACCGTCGCCGTCGATCCCGGCCCAGAGCACCGCGCGCCCGAACCGCCCGGCGCCGGCGATGCGGGCCGTCGTCGCCGGGTGCCGGCGGGCGGCGCGCGCCAGCCGCTCGGTCAGCTCGGTCAGCTTCTCCTCACCGACCTCGCCGTAGAACGCCAGCGTCAGATGCCAGGCGGCCGGGTCGGACCAGCGCAGCACGCCGTCGCGCACACCGTCGACGATGGCGGCCAGGTGCGCCACCGCGTCCGGCGGCGGCTCGACGGCGGCGAACAGGCGCATACGGAAACAATTCCATGGCGCGGCCGGCGCGGGCACTGCGACCATGACGCACCATGACGAGCTCGTTGCTTGCGGAGGTCTCCGGGGCCGTGGCGGACGGCATCGCCGCCGCCCACCCCGCGCTGACCGGCGCCGACCCTCTGGTCCGGCCGAGCGAGCGGGCGGACTTCCAGTCCGGGGCCGCGCTCGCGCTGGCCCGACGAGCCGGCCTGTCGCCCGGCGAGCTCGCGGGGCGGGTGGCGGCCTCGGTGCGGACGAACGCGCTGGCCGACGTGCGGGTGTCCGGGCCGGGGTTCCTCGAGCTCACCGTCGCGCCCGACGCGGTGTGGCGGCGGGTCGCCGGCCGGGCGGCGCAGGCCGGCCTGGGCGTCCCGCGCGTCGAGGCGGGCCGGCGCACCGTCATCGACTATTCAGCACCCAACATCGCGAAGGAGATGCACGTCGGGCACCTCCGCTCCACGATCATCGGCGACTGCCTCGCCAGGGTGCTCGACAGGCTCGGCGCCGACGTCGTCCGGCAGAACCACCTGGGCGACTGGGGCACGCAGTTCGGCATGCTCATCCAGTACCTCGACGAGCACGCCGACGCGGCCTGGCGGCGCGGCGACCTGGCCGGCGGTGTCTCGTCGGTGTCCGCGCTGGACGGGCTCTACCGGGCGGCGCGGGCGCGGTTCGACGCCGACGCCGCGTTCGCCGGCCGGTCGCGGGAACGGGTGGTCGCGCTGCAGTCCGGCGACCCGGCGACCGTCGCCGTCTGGCGCGAGATCGTCGCGGAGTCCGAGGCCGCGTTCCGGCGGCTCTACGACCGGCTCGGCGTGCTGCTGACGCCGGCCGACTCCGCGGGCGAGTCGTTCTACCACGACCGGCTCGGCGATGTGGTGGACGAGCTGACGCGGGCCGGTGTCGCGGTGGTGAGCGACGGCGCCGTGGTGGTGTTCTCGGCGGACGAGACGGGCCCGGACGGCTCGCCGGTGCCGCTGATGCTGCGCAAGCGCGACGGCGGCTACGGCTACGACACCACTGACCTCGCGACACTGCGGTACCGGGTGGCCGAGCTGCACGCCGACCGGATCCTCTACGTCGTCGACGCGCGGCAGGCGCTGCACTTCCGGCTGGTCGCCGGGACCGCGCGGCGGGCCGGCTGGCTTCCCGACGGCGTCGAGGTCACCCACGTCTCGTTCGGCACCGTGCTGGGCCCAGACGGGCGGCCGTTCCGGACTCGGGCCGGCGACACCGTCACGCTCGGCAGCCTGCTGGACGCCGCGGTCGAGCGCGCTCGGGCCGTCGTCGCCGAGAAGAACCCGTCGCTCGACCCGGCCGAGGCGGACCGGATCGCCGAGCTGACCGGCATCGGTGCGGTCAAGTACGCCGAGCTGTCGACGTCGCGGACCAAGGACTACACCTTCGACGTCGACCGCATGGTGTCGTTCTCCGGCAACACCGGCGGCTACCTGCAGTACGCGCACGCCCGGATCGCCGCGATCCTGCGCCGCGCCGAGGGCGGGCCGGACCCCGTCGTCGACGTGACGGCCGCCCTGCACCCGGCCGAGCGGGCGCTGGGGCTCGCGCTGGACGGGTTCGGCGACACGCTGGCCGACGTGGCCGCGACGCTGGAGCCGCACCGGCTGTGCACGTACCTCTACGACACCGCGCGGGCGTTCACGGACTTCTACGAGGCGTGCCCGGTGCTGGCGGCGCCGGAGCCCGAGCACGGCAACCGGCTCGCGTTGTGCCGGCTGACGGCGGCGACGCTGCGCGAGGGCCTGAGGCTGCTGGGCATCGCGGCGCCGGAGCGCATGTGAGCGTCAGGCCACCCGGACCTGGGCCGGCTCGTCCGCGGGCATCGGCGCCGGAGCCGTCGTGACGACGACCAGTCCGGGTCGCGGCCGCAGCCGGGTCCGCACGACGACGCCGCTCCTGGGGGCCAGGAACAGCAGCGCCCCGATGGCGAACGCCGCGGTCAGGATGCCGCCGCCGAGCAGCGACCAGCGGGCGCCGAACGCGTCGGCGACGAAGCCGATGAGGGGCGCGCCGAACGGCGTGCCGCCCATGAAGATCATCATGTAGAGCGACATGACCCGGCCGCGGACGTACTGCGGCACCGTCGTCTGTACGTACGCGTTGGCCGCGGTGAGCACCGTCATCGCGATGATGCCGACGGGCACCAGCGAGACGGCGAACAGCACGTACGACGGCATCAGCCCGGCCGCCACCTCGAACACCCCGAAGACGACCGCCCCGCCGACGATCAGCCTCCGGCGCGGCACCCGACGCCGGGCCGCGATGAGCGCGCCGGACAGCGTCCCGATGGCCATGATGGAGCCGAGCAGGCCGTACTCGCCCGGGCCCTTGTCGTAGACGTCGGTGGCCATCAGCGCCATGGTCATCTGGAAGTTCATGCCGAACGTACCGAGCCCGAACATGATCGTGACGACCATCAGCAGGTCAGGGCGCGACCACAGGTACGACACGCCCTCGCGCAGCTGCGAGAAGGCGCCCGCGCGCTCGACGTCGCGCTTCGGGCGGCCGCCGACGCCGCGGAGCAGCAGCAGCGCGAGGATCGGCGACACGAACGACGCACCGTTGAGGACGAACACCCAGCCGGTGCCGATGAGCCCGATGAGGATGCCGGCGATGCCCGGGCCGATCAGCCGCGCCGCGTTGAACGACGCGCTGTTGAGCGCGACCGCGTTGGTGAGGTCGTCCTTGCCGACCAGCTCGGAGACGAACGCCTGCCGGGCCGGGTTGTCCAGCGCGCTCCCCACGCCGAGCAGGAACGCGAGCACGTAGACGTGCCAGATCTGCGCCAGCCCGGTGAGGGTGAGCACGCCGAGGGTCAGCCCGACGAGGCCCAGGAACGCGTTGGTGAGGATGAGCAGGCGACGCTTGTCGAACCGGTCGGCGAGCAGCCCGCCGAACGGCGCCACCAGCAGGAACGGCAGGAACTGCAGGCCCGTGGTGATGCCGACCGCCTGGGCGCCGCCGCCGAGCACGACCAGCACCAGCCAGTCCTGCGCGATGCGCTGCATCCAGGTGCCGACGTTGGACAGGAACATGCCCGACCAGTACAGCCGGTAGTTGCGGTGCCGGAGAGAATGGAAGGTGGGACTCACAGGCCGGCCAGCTTCTCGAGCACGGGCAGCGCCGCGCGCAGCCGCTCGCGCTCGTCGGGGGTGAGGTCGCGCAGCTTGTGCGTCAGCCAGGCGTCGCGGCGCTTGCGATCGGCCGCGGTGCGCGCCTTGCCGGCGTCGGTGATGCGCACGTTGATGACCCGGCGGTCGACCTGGTCGGGCTCGCGGACGGCGAGACCCAGCTCCTCCAGGCCCGACACGATGCGCGTCATGGACGGCGGGCGGATGCGCTCGCACGCGGCCAGCTCGCCCACCGGCAGCGGGCCCTTGCGTTCCAGGATGCCCAGCGCGGACAGCTGGTTCAGCGTCAGGGAGTCGTCCTCGCGCTGGTTGCGGATGCGGCGGTTCAGCCGCCCGACGGCGATGCGGAGGGAACTGGCCAGGCCGGCCTGGGTACGCGGCTGCGCCGGGCCCGAGCGCGCCGGCTGGCTCTGGGGCGCGGTGTTCTGGGAGATCTTCGCGGCTGGCACTTTGGTTAGTCTAACTCATTACCTTTGCTAAAGGCCAGTGGCGTCCTGTCGGTTTGGTACTGGCGTGGGTGACGCGGTGCGTGTGCTTCGGGGCGTGTGCGCGGGCGGCGCCGGCCGGGCCCGTCAGCCGCCCATCGGGTTCCACCGCGAGCCTGCTGACCGTTCACGACGCTGGAGCCGCGCCACCCAGAACCATCCAAGAAACGAGGCGTCAGAGCGCCCCGTTTCTTGGATGATCACGAACGTGGACGGGGGCGGCGGGCGGCCGCGGCCGGCCGGATACTCCGTCCTCCGGCCGGGCCGCGTCGATCGTCGGCGGGACCGGCGTCAGGCGGTGTCGGAGCGGCGGGCGCGGCGCCCTCGGTAGCGGCTGCCGCCCTCGGTCTCGTCGGCGTCCGCGGCCGGTGTGTCGTCCACGGCGCGCCGGCCGCCGAAGGTGGTGTCGAGCAGTGGCTCGTCGTCGTCCAGAGGCGACGGGGCGGGACGGGACGGTGCGTCGCCGAAGAGTTCCGAGGCCGCCGGCGGGGTGCGCCGGACCGGCCGCTCGGACGGCTGGGGCGCCGGGCGGCG
>NZ_QUAL01000315.1 GCF_003579925.1 Jiangella rhizosphaerae
CCCACGTGACGACGCACGGGTGGCTGCGGTCGCGGCGCACGACCTCCAGCCACTCGTGGGTGAGCCGCTCGACCGCCCGCGGCGCGAACTCGAACGCGCTGGGCATCTCGTCCCACACCAGCACGCCGAGGCGGTCGCACCAGGCCAGGAAGCGCGGGTCCTCGACCTTCTGGTGCACCCGCACGCCGTTGAAGCCCAGCTCCTTGACCAGCTCGACCTCGCGGCGCAGCGCGGCGGCGTCCGGCGCGGCCAGGTGCGAGGCGGGCCAGTAGCCCTGTTCCAGGGCGAGCCGCAGGAAGTACGGCTGCCCGTTGAGCAGGAACCGGCCGTCCGCGACTCCGACGCTGCGCAGCCCGAGATAGGAGCGGACGCGGTCGACGGTGCGGCCGTCGTCGACCACCTCGAGGTCGGCGTCGATCAGCGTGGGGCTCTCCGGCGACCACAGGAGCCGGCCGAGGTGCTGGCCGTGCCGGGCGGCGGCGACGGCGACGTCCCACCGCCCGTGCGCGCGGTCCAGCCGCATCTCCTGTTCGGCGAGCACCTCCTCGCCGAGCCGCAGCCGGGCCCGGACGGTGACCGGGCGGGGCGGGTCGGCGGGCAACGCGACCTCCAGCGACACCCGCGCGCCCGCGACGTCCGGCGTCCAGTGCACCTCGGTCAGGTGCAGCCGGTGGACGACCTCGGCCCACACGGGCTGCCAGATGCCGGTGGTGCGGTGGTACCAGATGGCGTGCGGCTCCTCGAGCCAGTCCTGCTTCCCGCGCGGCTGGGTGACGTCGTCGGCGTGGTCCTCGGCCCGGACGACCACGACCTGCTCGTCGCCGGGCACCAGCAGGTCGGTGACGTCGAACGAGAACGGCGTGTGCCCGCCCTGGTGGGAGCCGGCGTGGGCGCCGTTGACCCAGACGTCCGCGGCGTAGTCGACGGCGCCGAAATGCAGCACGACCCGCTGGTCCGGGCCGGGGACGCCCAGCAGCACCGCGCGGCGGTACCAGACGACGGCGTGCGGCGCGGGATCGTGCACGCCGGAGAGCTTCGACTCCGGCGGGTAGGGCACGGTGATGGTCCGGTCGAACGGCTCGGCGGCGGTGTACCAGCGCTCGGCGCGGCCGGCGTCGGCGTCGTCGTAGGCGAACCCCCACTCGCCGCACAGGTCGACCCAGTCGTCGCGGACCAGCTGCGGACGGGGGTAGTCGATGTCGGTCGTCACGAACGTCCTCTCTGCGGATGCCGTCACCAGTGCGACAGGCGGGGGTTGCTGCGGTCCTCGACGGCGACCATGACGTCGATCAGCAGTTCCTGCAGCTGCGTGCGCACGGCGCGGTGGGTGTCGTCGTCCCAGTGGTTGGTCAGCTCCCGCGGGTCGTCGACGAGGTCGTAGAGCTCGCCGGTGCGCTCGCGGGCGGTGGCCGGCCCGCCGTGGTGGACCACGAGCTTCCAGCGGTCGTGGCGGAGCATCGTCACGTGCACGGGCGGGTCGTAGGAATGGCCGCTGTCGCGGTAGTGGCACAGCGCCCAGTCGCGCCAGCCGGTGCCGTCGCCGTCGATCAGCGGCGCCAGGCTGGCACCCTGCATGCGGGCCGGGACGTCGACACCCGCGGCCTGCAGGAACGTCGGGCCGAGGTCGATCCACTGGACCAGCTCCGTGCGCCGGGTGCCCGGCGTCGCCCGGCCCGGCCAGCGCACGATCAGCGGCACCCGGACGGCGCACTCGTACATGAACGGGCCCTTGAGCATCAGCTGGTGGTCGCCGAGCATCTCGCCGTGGTCGCTGGTGAACACCACGATGGTGTCGTCGGCCAGGCCGGTCTCGTCGAGGGCGTCGAGGATGCGCCCGACCTCGTCGTCGACCAGCGTCACCATCGCGTAGTAGGCGGCGCGGGTCCGCATGAGCTCGTCGTCGGAGTAGTCGGCGTAGCCGCGGGCGTGCCCGGCGTAGGACTCCTTCGACGCCTCCGTGAAGATGGCCGGCTTGTCGTCCAGCTCGCCGTCGCGGGTGACCGGCCGCGGCAGCGTCGCCGGGTCGTAGCGGCGGGTGTACTCCTCCGGGGCGCCGAACCCGTGGTGCGGGTCGAAGAAGTTCGCCACGAAGAAGAACGGCTTGTCCGGCTGCCGCGAGGACCGCAGGAAGTCGATCGTCTCCTCGCCGATCCAGTGGCTGTAGTGCGCCTCGGTGGGCAGCGTGTCCCAGGTGTACTCGCCGGTGCGGTCGCGGGTGGCGGCGTACAGATCGGGGAAGCGGGCGCTCAGCCAACGGTGGTAGGCATTCTCCGACGACCCCGGGTATGGGTCGTGCGCCCACCGGAACACCCGGAACCCGTCGTCCAGCCGCGGCTCCGAGCGTCCGCCGTGGCAGGCGCCGAGGTGGAACTTGCCGACGAGTCCGCAGTCGTAACCGGCGTCGGCCAGCCGCCGGCTGAACAGCTCCTCGTGCGGGGACAGGTCGACGCCGTTGGCGTGCAGACCGTGCACGGGGACGTAGCGGCCGGTCATCAGGCTGGCCCGCGACGGACCGCACACCGGGTTCTGCACGTAGCAGTTCTCGAAGACGACGCCCTGCGCGGCCAGCCGGTCGAGGTTGGGGGTGGCGATGTGCGGGTTGCCGTAGGCGCCCACGGCGTCGAAGCGCTGCTGGTCGGTGCAGATGAGCAGGATGTTGGGCTGGGTCATGACTTGACGGCTCCCGCGATTCCCTCGAAGAAGTAGCGCTGCAGGACGAGAAAGAGCACGACGATCGGGATCAGCGACAACGTGGCCGCGGCGGCCATGCCCGGCCAGTCCACGGAGTTCTCGCCCACGAACGCCTGCATGCCGACGCTCAGCGTCCGCAGGTCCGGCCGGCTGAACGTGAAGACCAGCGGCAGGAAGAACGCGTTCCACGTGGTCAGGAACGTCAGCACCACGACGGTCGCGGTCACCGGCCCGGCCAGCGGCAGCATGACCCGGAAGAACACGGTGAGGAACCCCGCCCCGTCGATGACGGCGGCCTCCTCGATCTCCCGGGGGATGCCGCGGAAGTAGCCCAGGTACAGCAGGACCGCCGCCACGTGGCCGCCACCGGACAGCGCGATGACCATGCCGGTGAGCGAGTTCAGCAGGCCGAGCTGCTGGGTCAGCTCGACCACCGGGATGATCGTGTAGCCCGCCGGCACGAACAGCGTCGCCACCAGCACGCCCATCACGACCCTGCGGCCGAGGAACCGGTAGCGGGCCAGCACGTAGCCGGCCATCGCGCACCGGATGACCACGACCACCACGGTCGCCGCGGTCACGATCACCGTGTTGACCATGTACCGGCCGAAGTTCGCGTCGGTCCAGGCCCGGCCGTAGTTCGACCAGACGAACTCGTCGGGCAGCAGGCCGAGGCCGGAGGCGAACACCTCCAGCTGGTCCTTCACCGACGCCGACAGCACCCACACGAACGGGTACACCCAGAACGCAGCCACCACCAGCAGCACGGCGGTCAGCGCCCAGATCGGCGCCCGGCGCCGCCAGCGGCCCGGCGCGTGGCGGGCCGCCGCCGTCTCCGTCGCCGCCGTCACGACTCCGCTCCCGCCATGCGCCGGGCGGCCCGGATCCCGAGCAGCTGGCCGATGCCGACGACGAGCAGGACGACGCCCAGCACGACGGCGGCCGCGGAGGCGAAGCCCAGCTGCGGCGGCGAGGAGCCGAACGCCCAGCGGTAGATGTACAGCTCGATCACCTCGGTGGCGAAGAACGGCCCGCCGCCGGTCATCGTCATCATCAGGTCGAACACCTGCAGGTTCTGCTCGACCGTCAGCAGCGTGATGATCACCAGGAACGGCACCAGCAGCGGCAGCGTCACGTGCCGGAACGACTGCCATGACGACGCGCCGTCCACCTGGGCGGCCTCGGTCAGCTCGCGCGGCACGGTCTGCAGCGCGGCCAGCCAGTAGATCATCGTGACGCCGACCCACTTCCACGTGTGCACGGCCATGACGGTCCACAGCGCCGTGCTGGACGAGCCGAGGAAGTCGACGCCGTCCAGGCCGGCCTCCTGCAGGCCGAGGTTCACCGGGCCGCCGGCGGGGTCGAGGACGAACTGCATGACGACGCCGACGATCGCCGTCGTCGTCACCACCGGCAGGAAGAACGCGGTGCGGAACAGCCGCTGCAGGGGCAGCCGTGGATGGTTGAGCAGCAGCGCGAGCAGCAGTCCGAGCCCGACCCGCAGCGGGACGGTGACCACCATGAACAGCATGGTGATCTTGAAGGAGTTCCAGAACAGCGGGTCGGCCACGACGTCGCGGTAGTTCTGCAGGCCGACGAACGTCTTCTCCGCCGAGAACCCGGTCCAGGACAGCAGCGAGTACCACCAGCTGGCCAGCACCGGCCAGACCGTGTAGGCGCCGAACAGCACCACCGTCGGCAGCAGGAACAGGTACGGCCAGCGCGCGCCGGCCAGGCCCTGGCGGCGCCGGCGCGGCGGGTCGGTCCGGGCCGGGCCCGCCGCC
>NZ_QUAL01000317.1 GCF_003579925.1 Jiangella rhizosphaerae
GACGCCTAGCACGTGGGCGCGCCCGCCACGACGAGTGTCGTGGCGGGCGCGTCCCCCGTGGCGGATCGTCAGCCGAAGCGGCCGGAGACGTAGTCCTCGGTGGCCTTCACGCTCGGGTTGGTGAAGATCTTCGTGGTGTCGTCCATCTCGATCAGCTTGCCGGGCTTGCCGGTGCCGGCGATGTTGAAGAACGCCGTCCGGTCGCTCACCCGGGCGGCCTGCTGCATGTTGTGCGTGACGATGACGATCGTGTAGTTCTGCTTCAGCTCGCCGATGAGGTCCTCGATGGCCAGCGTCGAGATGGGGTCGAGCGCGGAGCACGGCTCGTCCATCAGCAGGACGTCGGGCTGCACGGCGATGGCCCGGGCGATGCACAGACGCTGCTGCTGGCCGCCGGAGAGGCCGGAGCCGGGCTTGTCGAGGCGGTCCTTGACCTCGTTCCACAGGTTGGCGCCCTTGAGCGACCGCTCGACGATGTCGTCGGCCTCGCTCTTGCGCAGCCGGTTGCTGTTGAGCTTCATGCCGGCCAGGACGTTGTCGCGGATGGACATCGTCGGGAACGGGTTGGGCCGCTGGAACACCATGCCGACCTGGCGCCGGACGGTGACGGGGTCGACGTTGGGGCCGTAGAGGTCCTCGCCGTCGAGCATGACCTTGCCCTCGACCCGCGCGCCGGGGATGACCTCGTGCATGCGGTTGAGGGTGCGGATGAAGGTGGACTTCCCGCAGCCGGACGGGCCGATGAAGGCCGTGACCGAGCGGGGCTCGATGGCCATCGACACGCCCTCGACCGCGAGGAAGCTGCCGTAGTAGACGTTCAGATCGCCGACGTCGATGCGCTTGGACATAAAGGCGGTTTCCTTGCTCTAGCGGCCGGTCTTCGGGGCGAACAGGCGGGCGATGAGCCGCGCGACGAGGTTGAGCAGCATGACGATCAGGATGAGCGTCAGCGCCGCGGCCCAGGCCCGGTCGAAGCTCGGCTCCGGCGACGAGCCGGACAACGGGCGCATCGCCTGACTGTAGACGTACGCGGGAAGCGACATCATCCAGTCGGAGAACGGGTTGGTGTTGATGGAGGACGTGAAGCCGGCGGTGACGATGAGCGGCGCGGTCTCGCCGACCACCCGGGCGATGGCCAGCGTGACGCCGGACGCGATGCCGGAGATGGCCGTGGGGACGACGACCCGGACGATGGTGCGCCACTTCGGGACGCCCAGGGCGTAGGCCGCCTCGCGCAGCTCGTTCGGGACGATCCGCAGCATCTCCTCACTGGACCGCACGACGACCGGGATCATCAGCACCGACAGCGCGACGGCGCCGGCGAAGCCGTTGCGGGTGCCGACGCCGAACAGCACCGCGAACAGCGCGGCGGCGAACAGGCCGGCCACGATGGACGGGATGCCGGTCATGACGTCGACGAAGAACGTGATGGACCGGGCCAGCCGGCCGCGCCCGTACTCGACCAGGTAGATCGAGGTGAGCAGGCCGATCGGCACCGAGATGACCGTGGCCAGGCCGGTGATGAGGAAGGTGCCCAGGATGGCGTGGTACGCGCCGCCGATGAACGGCGCGGCGCCCTCCAGCGCCTGCTGGTCGTTGAGGCCGGTGACGTTGCGCATCGACGTCTGGAGGAAGTCGAGGCTGAACCGCTCCAGGCCGTTGTCGAGCACCGACCAGACGACGGAGATCAGCGGGACCAGCGCGATGCCGAACGCGGTGTAGACCAGCGTCGTGACGAGCTTGTCGATGGCCTTGCGCCGGCCCTCGACCACGGCGGACGCCACGGTGTTGACGATCGCGAAGACCAGCACCGAGAGGACCGCGAACGAGACCGGCGAGAACCCGCCGAAGAGCGCGGACAGCCCGGCGCCGGCCGCGACCGACAGGACCAGGACGACCTGGGTGGTGTAGCGCGGCAGCTGGTTGTGGGCCAGCGAGCCGCCCGCGGCGGGCGGCGCGGGCTTGGTGGCGACGGACATCAGTTGGCCCCCGAGAACTCACTGCGGCGCGACACGATCCACCGGGCGAACATGTTGACGGCCAGCGTGATGGCGAACAGCACCAGGCCAGCGGCGATGAGCGTGTTGGTCTTGAGCCCCGACGACTCGGGGAAGTCCAGCGCGATCTCCGCGGCGATGGTGTTGTTGCCGCTGGTGACCATCGACCACGTGAAGCCGCCGGTCGACAGCACCATGGCGACGGCCATCGTCTCGCCCAGGGCGCGGCCCAGGCCGAGCATGATGCCGGAGATGATGCCGGGCCGGCCGAACGGGATGACCGCCATGCGGATCATCTCCCACCGGGTGGCGCCGAGCGCCAGCGCGGCCTCCTCGTGCAGCTTGGGCGTCTGCAGGAACACCTCGCGCGAGATCGCGGTGATGATCGGCAGGATCATCACGGCCAGCACCAGACCGGCGGTCATCATCGTGCGGCCCGTGGCCGAGGCCGGGCCGGTGAAGAGCGGGATGAAGCCGAGGTTGTCGGCCAGCCAGGCCCAGGCCGGTTGCACCTGCGGCGCCAGCCACTGGATGCCCCACAGGCCGAAGACGACGCTGGGGATGGCGGCGAGCAGGTCGACGACGTACCCGAGGCCCTGGGCCAGCCGGCGCGGTGCGTAGTGCGAGATGAACAACGCGATGCCCAGCGCGAGCGGCGTCGCGACCACCAGGGCGATGATCGCCGCCGCGACCGTGCCGAAGACCAGCGGCCAGACGTAGGAGAAGAACCCCTCGCCACCGTCGATCTCCGACGGGTCGGCCGTGAACGTCGGCAGCGCCTCCCGGACGAGGAAGGCGGCCACGCCGGCGAGGATGATGAGGATCAGGATGCCCGCGACCTGCGCGGACCGGGAGAAGATGCGGTCGCCGGGGCGCGCCTTGGCCCGCGGCGCGGCGGTGGACCGCTCGGTCGGCGGTGGTGTGGTGGTGGTCACGGCGTCAGCTCCGGGTCGTGGAGGTCTCGCGGGTCATGCCGGTGTCGTGCGGACGCCGGGCGGTTCGTCCCGCATGGGACGAGCCGCCCGGCGACGTGGAACTTCGTGCACAGGATAGGACTCAGCCGACCTCGATCGACTCCACGACGGCCTGGACCTCGGCCTGCAGCTCCGGCGAGATCGGGGCCGAGCCCGCGGCGTCGGCCGCGGCCTGCTGGCCCTCGTCGCTGGCGACGTAGCCGACGTAGGCCTTGACCAGGTCGCCGACCGCCGGGTCCTCGTACGCTGTGCAGACGATCGTGTACGAGATCAGCACGATCGGGTACGCGCCGGACGCGGTGGTGTCGCGGGCCAGCTCGATCGCGATGTCGTTCTCGGCCCGGCCCTCGGCGCGCGGCGAGGCGTCGACGACGGCGGCAGCGGCCTCGGCCGAGTACTCGACGAACTCCGAGCCGACGCCGATGGCGGCGGTCTGCAGGTCGCCGACGGCGGCGGCGCTGGCGTAGCCGATGGTCCCCTCGGCGGCCTGGACGGCGGCGATGACGCCCGGGGTCTGCGCACCGGCCTCGCCCGGCAGGTCGGCCGGCCAGTCACCGCTGACCTCGTAGGTCCAGGCCTCCGACGCGGCGGCGGCGAGGTACTCGACGAAGTTCTCGGTGGTGCCCGACTCGTCGGAGCGGTGGACCGGCGTGATCGCGAGGTCCGGCAGCGTGGCGTCGGGGTTGTCCGCGGCGATGGCCGGGTCGTTCCAGTTGGTGATGGTGCCGTTGAAGATGTTCGCCAGCGTCACCGGGCCGAGCTGCAGGTTGTCGACGCCCGGCAGGTTGTACGCGATGGCGATCGGGTCGATGAACAGCGGCAGGTCGACGGCCGGCGCGCCACACGCGGTCTCGGCGGCGGCCAGCTCCTCCTCGTCGAGGTAGGCGTCGGAGCCGGCGAACGCGACCGCGCCGGAGGTGAACTGCTCGCGGCCGGCGCCGGAGCCCTCGGGGGCGTAGTTGACGGTCACGTCGGGGTACTGCTGCTGGAACCCGGCGATCCACGCCTGGACCGCGGACTCCTGCGAGCTGGCGCCGGCACCGTTCAGCGTGCCGGAGAGCTCGCCGGCGGGCTCCTCGCCGCCGGTGGTCTCGCTGCTGCCGCTGTCGGTCTCCTCGTCGGAGGTGTTGCTGGTGTCGGGGTCCGAGCCGCAGGCTGCCAGCACGAGGGCGGCCGCGCTGGCGACGGCGACGGGTGCCAGCGTGCGGCGCACGATGCTGAGGTTCACGTCTGGTGTCCTTCCTGGACCTATTCGTCCTTGCGTATCGCCTTGAACGTAGGTTTCGGAGGTGACGCCGTTCCCCGCTGAGGGTGAACGCGGAATGAACGCCTGGCGCAGAGCAGGCGACGGATCGCTGACGGTGTGATGGCCGTCACGTGAACAGGCCGCGTGGCCGGTTGCGAGACGATCACGACCCGCCGTTGAGGGCGGTCACAGGACGATAACCGGCATCCGCGACGGCGCGTAGGGCGTGTCTCCTAAAGATTGGCGGTGTGGGCCGCGATTGTTGGGGTCATGTCGCGTGAGTCGTTGTTGAGCGATGATCAG
>NZ_QUAL01000316.1 GCF_003579925.1 Jiangella rhizosphaerae
CGCGGGCCCGCCCGCCGACCGTCGCGGCGGCGACCTCGGTGCCGGCGTGGTCGGCGGCGGCGACGGCGGCGATCGACACCGGCAGCACGCTGTCGCCGCGGACCGGTTCGGGGATCTCGTCGCCGGGCGCCCAGAGGCCGAGCGCACCGATCAGTGACGGCAGGACCGCGGCGGCCGCGTGCGCATAGCCGGCCGACGACGGGTGGAACTGGTCCTCGCTGAACAGCTCGCCCGGCGCCGCCTCGAACTCCGGCCCGAGGATCGACCCCAGCGACACCGTCCGGCCGCCGGCGGCGACGACCGCCATCGTCTGCGCCGCGGCCAGCTGCCGGCTCGCCCGCCGGGCCAGCCAGCGCAGCGGCGGCCGGATGGGCCGGATGGTGCCGAGGTCGGGGCAGGTGCCGACGACCACCTGGCAGCCCGCCTCGCGCAACCGGCGCACGGCGTCGACGAGGAGGCGGACGGACTCGCTCAGTTTCACCTGGTGGGTGATGTCGTTGCCGCCGACGATGATCAGCGCGACGTCGGGCGCGGCGGCCTCGGCGCGGTGGAGCTGGCCGGCGAGGTCGGCCGTCTGCGCGCCGACCTGCGCGACCGTGGTGAGAGCGACCGGGCGGTGCGCCACCTCGGCCAGCCCGGCGGCGAGCAGCGCGCCCGGGGTCTCCTCAGGGGTCTCGACGCCGTAGCCGGCCGCCGCGGAGTCGCCGGCGACCACGAACGAGAGCGGCGGGCCGTCGTCGCTGCCGTATAGGCCGTCGGGGTCGGGCGGGCCGCCGAGCGGGCGGCCGGTGATGGTGCGGCGGGCCAGTTTCGCCTGCAGCCGCAGCAGTCCGTAACCCGCGGCGCCCAGCAGGCTGAGCCCGCCACCCCCGTAGGCGGCGGCCGCGGCGAGACGGCGTGCCGTCCGAGCGCTGACCATGCCGACCACCGTTCGACTCTAGCGAACCGGGGGCTCGGCTAAGGTCGGGACGTGGAGTACTACGAGAGCGTCGTCGACCTCATCGGCGACACCCCGCTGGTCCGGCTCGGCGCGGTCGCCGAGGGCCTGCCCGCCACCGTGCTCGCCAAGGTCGAGTACCTGAACCCGGGCGGCTCGGTGAAGGACCGCATCGCCACCCGGATGATCGAGGACGCCGAGAAGGCCGGCCTCATCGGCCCCGGCGGCACCATCGTCGAGCCCACCAGCGGCAACACCGGCGTCGGGCTGGCGCTGGTCGCACAGCGCAAGGGCTACCGCTGCATCTTCGTCTGCCCTGACAAGGTGAGTGAAGACAAGCGGAACGTGCTCAAGGCCTACGGCGCCGAGGTCGTCGTCTGCCCGACGGCGGTCGCGCCCGAGGACCCCGACTCCTACTACTCGGTGTCCGACCGGCTGGTCCGCGAGACGCCCGGCGCCTGGAAGCCCGACCAGTACTCCAACCCCGCCAACCCGCGGTCGCATTACGAGACCACCGGCCCGGAGCTGTGGAAGCAGACCGACGGCCGCATCACGCACTTCGTCGCGGGCATCGGCACCGGCGGCACCATCAGCGGCGTCGGCCGCTACCTCAAGGAGGTCTCCGGCGGCCGGGTGAAGGTCGTCGGCGCCGACCCGGAGGGCTCGGTCTACTCCGGCGGCACCGGCCGGCCGTATCTCGTCGAGGGCGTCGGCGAGGACTTCTGGCCCACGACGTACGACACCGAGGTGTGCGACGAGATCGTCGCGGTGTCCGACAAGGACTCCTTCGACATGACCCGCCGGCTGGCCCGCGAGGAGGGGCTGCTGGTCGGCGGCTCCTGCGGGCTGGCGGTCGTGGCGGCGCTGCGGGTGGCCGAGCGGGCCGGACCCGACGACGTCGTCGTCGTGCTGCTGCCCGACGGCGGGCGCGGCTACCTGTCGAAGGTCTTCGACGACGGCTGGATGACGTCGTACGGCTTCCTGCCGCCGGTCGCGGGCGTCACCGTCGGCGACGTCCTGCACCGCAAGTCCGGCGAGATGCCGGCGCTCGTCCACACCCACCCGGGCGAGAGCGTCGCCGACGCCGTCCACATCCTGCGCGAGTACAACGTGTCGCAGATGCCGGTCGTGCGGGCCGAGCCGCCGGTCATGGCCGCCGAGGTGGCCGGCGCGGTCGTCGAGCGCGACCTGCTCGACGCGCTGTTCACCGGTGCTGCGCACCTGACCGACCGCGTCGAGCAGCACATGTCGAAGCCGCTGCCGATGGTCGGCTCCGGCGAGGCGGTCGCCGCCGCCGTCGACGCACTGCGCTCGGCCGACGCGCTCGTGGTGGTCGACGACGGCAAGCCGGTCGGCGTGCTGACCCGCACCGACCTGCTCGGCTACGTCGTCGCGACCTGAGCGGGCGGCGTCAGAGCAGGTAGCCGCCGGTGACCACCGCGGCCTTGCCGCGCAGCCGCATCAGCTCTCCTCCAGGACGAGTGCGGTGGCGCCGCGGATCTCGACCACGCCGACCGTGGCGCCCTCCTCGAACGTCGACCGGCCGTCGTAGCAGCGCGCCGACCACACCTCGCCGGCCAGTCTGATCAGCCCGTTGTGCGCGTCGACCCGCTCGATGACCACACCGCTCTGCCCGACGAGCGCGGCGACGCCGAACGACGACGGCGTCGGTTTCAGCAGCCGCTTCTTGGCGATCGGCCGGACGACGCCGAGCAGCGCGATGCTCACGCCCACGGCGACCAGCAGCTGGACGATGAACTCCGCGCCGGTGCCGGCCGCGACGGCACCGCTGGCCGCGCCGATGGCCAGCATGAGGAAGAAGAAGTCGAGCGTCGTGAGTTCGATCGTCCCCAGGACGAGGGCGGTGCCGGCCCACGCCAGCACCCACGCGTGCTCGCTGAACCAGTCCCACAACGACTGCATGGCCGCAGTTTATTGACCATCGCCGTATTTGTGTCGATTGGCGCGATGGCAGGGTGTCGCGATGTCAGTCGCGGACGAATCGGGACATTGCTCCACCAGGCGGTCCGCGCGGCGAAATTCCTGGTCGGAACGGGGATGTCGGGGTCGCGGCGGTGCCGGTGTCCCGGTACCGTTCCCCGCGGTTCCGGGGCGGGCGAATTCGGCCGCGCTCCGGGTGAACAGTGATCATCGAATGCGAATCCACGTGCCGAATCGGAGAGAATCGTTGCGTTACCACTTGCGTCACGGTGTCCGCGTCGCGGGCGCGCTGCTGGCCACCGCTCTGGCCGGGGCCGGCCTGCTGAGCACCGCCGGCGTCGCGTCGTCCGACGAGACGCCCGACCCCGCGGTCACCCTGCTCGACCAGGCCTTCGAGGCGCTCGACGTGCTGCCGCGCATCGTCGGGGGCGATCCCGCGGCCGAGGGCGACTACCCGTGGATGGTCCGGCTCGACATCGGCGGCGGCCTGTGCGGCGGCGCCCTGTACGAGCCGGACCTGGTGCTGACCGCGGCGCACTGCGTCGCCCCCGGCACCGGCCCGAACACCGACATCACCGCGCTGATCGGTTCGGTCGACCTCGCCAGTGAGGACATCGTCGAGGTCGGCGGCGAGTACGTCTGGTCGGCCAACGCCGAGGGCATCGGCGGCGGCTACCCGGACTGGGCGCTGATCCAGCTGGACCAGCCGGTCGAGGACGTGCCGACGCTCTCTCTGGCGACCACCGACGAGTACGACGAGGGCATGTTCACGGTGGCCGGCTGGGGCGCCGACGCCGAGGGCGGCGACCAGCAGCAGTTCCTGCTCGAGGCCGAGGTGCCGTTCGTCCCCGACGACGAGTGCCTGGCGTCCTACCCCGACGACGAGGGCTGGGGCTTCGCGGCCGACGTCGAGCTGTGCGCCGGGTATGCCGAGGGCGGCATCGACAGCTGCCAGGGCGACTCCGGCGGCCCGCTGTTCCGTGAGGACGAGAACGGCGAGCACGTCCAGGTCGGCATCGTCAGCTGGGGCAACGGCTGCGCCCGTCCGGACTACCCGGGCGTCTACACGCAGGTGAGCGCCGTCGCGGCGGCGATCGCCGAGACCGCCGAGGTCCGCACCGAGCCCGTCGTCGAGACCACCGGGGCCGAGACCACCGTCGACACCCCGGTGACGATCGAGCTGGCCGGCAGCGACCCCGAGGGCGACGAGCTGGAGTTCAAGGTCTACGCGCCGGAGTTCGGCGAGCTGTCGTACGAGGACGACCCGAGCGTGCTCACCTACACCCCGGCGCCCGGCTTCGAGGGCGAGGACACGTTCTACGTCGTCGCCAACGACGGCAAGATCGACTCCGCGCCGGCCGTCGTGACGGTGACCGTCGAGGGCGCCGCTCCCACGCCGACCCCGACGCCCACCGAGGAGCCGACCGAGGAGCCGACGCAGGAGCCGACCGAGGAGCCGTCGGCGACCCCGACCGACGACCCGGACGGCGAGGAGCTGCCCGACACCGGTGCCGGCGCGGGCACGGGCGTCGCGCTGGCGCTGTTGCTGGCCGGCGGCGCGGCCGCGGCGTTCGCCGCCCGGCGGCGGCTGACGGCACGGAGCTGACGCACCGGTTCCGCACCCGCACGACGGCGGCGCCGCCCCGCGC
>NZ_QUAL01000321.1 GCF_003579925.1 Jiangella rhizosphaerae
CGGGCCGGCGGCGCCGCCTGGCTGGGCACCGCCACGCTGGCCGAGGCGCTCGCGCTGCGGGCCGCGGGCATCGGCGGGCGGGTCATGGCCTGGCTGTCCGCGCCCGGCGAGCGGTGGGCCGACGCGGTGGCCGCCGACATCGACGTGTCCGCGTCGGCGCCCTGGGCGGTCGCCGAGATCGCCGCCGCGGCGCGCGAGACCGGCCGCACCGCGCGGGTGCACCTCAAGGCCGACACCGGGCTGGGCCGGTCGGGCTCGCCGCTGGCCGAGTGGCCCACGCTGGTCGACGACGCCCTGAAGGCCCAGGCCGAAGGGCTGGTCGAGGTCGTGGGCCTGTGGTCCCACCTGGCCTGCGCCGACGAGCCCGGGCACCCCGTCAACGCCCAGCAGCTGGCCGCGTTCCGCGACGCCGTGGCGCTGGCCGAGTCGCGCGGGGTCCGGCCCGAGGTCCGGCACCTCGCCAACTCCGCCGCCACGCTCACGCTGCGCGACGCGCACTTCGACCTCGTCCGGCCCGGCCTGGCCACCTACGGGCTGTCGCCGGTGCCGCAGCAGGCCGCGCCGGGCGACGTCGGGCTCCGTCCGGCCATGTCGGTGCGGGCCCGGCTGGCGCTGGTCAAGCGCGTGCCGGCCGGCCACGGCGTGTCGTACGGGCACCTCTACGTCACCGACCGCGAGTCCACGCTGGGGCTGGTCCCGCTCGGCTACGCCGACGGCGTGCCACGGCACGCGTCCGGCGGCTCCGCCGGCCCGGGCGCTCCGGTGCTCATCGCCGGTGTCACGCGGCGCATCGCCGGCCGGGTCTGCATGGACCAGTTCGTCGTCGACCTCCGCGACGACGACGTCCGGGCCGGCGACGAGGTCGTGCTGTTCGGCGACGCCGCGGCCGGCGAGCCCACGGCGCAGGACTGGGCCGACGCCGCCGGCACCATCTCCTACGAGATCGTCACCCGGTTCGCCCCGCGGCTGCCGCGCGTCTACCTCAACGCAGAGCTGTGAGCAGGCTCGTCGCCGCCGGGCGCACGGCCGGCCTCATCGGTACCTGGGTCGGCGTGGCCACCGCGGGCGCCGCCATCGGGTTCGCGGCCGAGCGCTACGCCATGGGGCGGTCGCTGAAGAAGGACGACCCGTACGCCGACGAGCCGTTCGGCTCGCTGCGCGGCGCCGTCCGGACGGTGACGACCGACGACGGCGTGGCCCTGCACGTCGAGATCGACGAGGCCGCCGGCGGGCCCGGTTCCCCGACGCTGGTGTTCTGCCACGGCTTCGCCCTCACCATGGACGCCTGGCACTTCCAGCGGCGCGACCTGCGCGGCAGCGGCCGGCTGGTGTTCTGGGACCAGCGCGGGCACGGCCGGTCCGGCCCGCTGCCCGATGACGGCGAGCTGTCGTTCCGGCGCCTCGGCGCCGACCTCGGCCAGGTG
The DNA here is from genome assembly GCF_003579925.1 of Jiangella rhizosphaerae. Taxonomy (GTDB): domain Bacteria; phylum Actinomycetota; class Actinomycetes; order Jiangellales; family Jiangellaceae; genus Jiangella; species Jiangella rhizosphaerae. Next base: position 1,425 of record NZ_QUAL01000321.1, read on the forward strand.
CTCGACGAGGTGGTGCCCAAGGGGCCGATCGTGCTGGTCGGGCACTCGATGGGCGGCATGACGGTGCAGGCGCTGGCCGAGCACCGGCCGGAACTGTTCGGCGAGCGGGTCGTCGCCGTGGCGCTGATCGCGACCAGCGGGCAGAAGCTCGACGTCTCGGGGCTCGGCCTGCCCGGCTACCTCGGCCGGCTCGCCGGGCGCGCCGCACCGGCCGCGGTCTCGATCCTGGCCCGAAAGCCCGAGCTGGTCGAGCGCGGCCGCAAGATGGGCAGCGACCTCGCCTACGTGCTCACCCGGCGCTACGCCTTCGCCGAGGGCGGCTCGCCGAAGCTGGTCGAGTTCACCGCCATCATGAACGCCGCCGTCCCCATCGACGTCGTGGCGAGGTTCTTCCCGCTCTTCGGCGAGCTCGACGCTGCCGCGGCGGTCCCCGTCCTGGCGAGGGTCCCGGTGCTCGTCGTCGGCGGCGAGCACGACCAGATGACGCCGGTCCAGAACAGCCGCGCCCTCGCGGACGCGCTGGCCGACATCGAGTACATCGAGGCCACCGACGCCGGCCACATGGTGCTGCTCGAGCGGCACGAGGTGGTCACCGACGCACTGCGCACACTGATCGACCGGGCCCGCCGCCGCGGCCGGCCGCGCCGGCTGAGCAGCCGCGTCGCGTCCGTCCGGGGCAGGCGGCGCAGTGAGGAGGGCAAACGGTGATCGACCTCGACGTCCCCGACGCCGAGTCCATGACGGCGCTGGGGGAGCGGCTCGCGGGGGTGCTGCGGGCCGGCGACCTCGTACTGCTCGGCGGCGACCTCGGGGCCGGCAAGACGACGCTGGCGCAGGGGGTCGGCGCCGGGCTCGGCGTGCGCGGCCCCGTCACGTCGCCGACGTTCGTCATCGCCCGCGTGCACCCGTCGCTGGTCGACGGCCCGCCGCTGGTGCACGTCGACGCCTACCGGCTGGGCGGCTGGGACGAGCTCGAGGACATCGACCTCGAGGCGACCCTCGACGAGGCCGTCACCCTGGTCGAGTGGGGCGAGGGCGTCGCCGAGGGCCTGGCCGGCGACCGGCTGGAGATCCACATCGACCGCTCGCACGGCGGCGACGGACCGGACCCCGCGGGTCCGGAGGTCCGGCACGTCCACGTCCGCGCCGTCGGCTCCCGCTGGGACGAGGCCGCGCTGGTCCCGGTGGTCGCGCCATGACCGCGCGGCAGGCACTCACCGACGACGAGCTGGCCGCGTTGCTCGCCGACGGCGCCGACGTCGAGGACGCCGACCTCGCGGGGCGCGAGCTCGCCGAGCTGCTCGAGCTGCCCGGGCCGGCGCCGCGGGTGTTCCGTCGCTGTGACCTCACCGAGGCCCGGCTGACCCGCGCCGCCCTGATCGGGGCGACGTTCGAGGCGTGCACCATGGAGGGCGCCGCGTTCGGCCGCGCCGAGCTCGACGGCTCGGTGTGGAAGGGCGGCTCCGCGCCGAAGGCCGACTTCTCCCGCGCCGACGTCTCCGACGCCGCCTTCGACGGCGTCGACCTCGCCAACACCGTCTGGCGCGACACCCTGATCGCCGGCGCGTCGTTCACCGGCTGCCGCATGGTCGGCGCCCGGCTGGACGAGGCGCGGGGGCTCGGCGCGAGGTTCCGGCGGTGCAACCTCATGCTGGCGGGGCTGTCCGGCATCAGCCTGCGCGGCCAGGAGCTCGACGGCCTGCGCATGGACGACGCCGTGCTGGCCGGCGCCGACCTGCGCGACACCGTCTGGACCGACTCGCGGTTGCGCGGTGTGGTGCTGCGGGCGGCGGAGCTCGACGGCGCCGACCTGCGCGGCGCCGACCTCGGCGACTTCTCCTGGCAGGAGGCGCACCTGCTGTCCGGCGCCACGATCTCCGGCGAGCAGGCGTCGCGGCTGCTCGCCCAGCTCGGCATCGTCGTCGACTGATGCCGATCAGCGCGCGAACGGGTTGACGACGCGGACGCCGTCGAAGTCCGTGCCGGCGTGCAGGTCCTCGGTCAGCAACACCGTGCAGCCGGCCCGTCGCGCGGCCTCGACCACGAGCGCGTCCCACAGGGCGAGCTGTGACCGCTGCGAACGGACCACGCCGGCAGCGACGAGAGCCGCGTCGACGGGCACCACCTCTAGCTGGCCGAGCACCTCGACCGCCTCCCTGGCGCGGGCGTCGTCGAGCGGCCGGGCGAGCTTCCGGGTGACCGTGACGACGAACTCGTTCAGCACCTGAGCGCTCAGCACGACGCGCTCGGCGCCGACCTCGGCCAGAGCCCGTGACGCCACCTGCTGCTTGTGTGGCTCGTCGTTGTCGTAGATGTACACGAGGACGTTGGTGTCGATGAACACCCGGCCGCTGCCCGCGAGGAGCTCAGCGGTCATAGAGGTCGTCCCGGCTCCACGTGCGGCCCTCGGGTCCGCTGCCCGTCGGGGTCTCGCCGGCCAGCGCGAGGAATCGGTGCAGACCTTGGGCGCGGTGGTCGCCGCCGGTGAACGCCTCGAGGTAGCGCCGGATGACGGCGTTGACCGAAGTGCCCTGTTCCAGCGCCTGGATGCGTGCCCGCCGGAGGAGGTCGTCGTCGATCTTCAGCGTCAGGTTCGCCATGGTCACCTCCTGCGCACAGGATACGTGCTGCACGGGACCCGCGCCAGCTTCGCACCAGCAGGGCGCGGACGTAAGGTAGGCGGGTGCTGCTGCTGGCCCTGGACACCTCCACCCCCGCCGTCACCGTCGCCCTGCACGACGGCGAGCGGGTGCTGGCCGAGGCGACCACCGTCGATCCGCGCCGGCACACCGAGCTGCTGATGCCGCTGGTCACGTCCGTGCTGCACGACGCCGGGGCCGGCCGAGGCGACCTCACCGAGCTGGCCGTCGGCGTCGGGCCGGGGCCGTTCACCGGGCTGCGGGTCGGCCTGGCCGCGGCGCGCACCATGGGCGCCGTCCTCGAGCTCCCGGTCCGCGGGGTCTGCAGCCTCGACGTGCTCGCGTACGGCGTGCGCGCGGCGAACCCGCCGGGCGAGCCGTTCGCCGTCGCCACCGACGCCCGCCGCCGCGAGGTGTACTGGGCCACGTACGACGCCGGCGGCGTGCGCGTCAGCGGCCCCGACGTCGGCCCGGCCGCCGGCCTCGCCGAGCGGCGGCTGCCCGCCGC
>NZ_QUAL01000320.1 GCF_003579925.1 Jiangella rhizosphaerae
CCGCCTCGGCGGCCGCCCGCGCCGCCGGCAGCGAGTACTGCGGCCCGGGCGCCCGGCCGGCCAGGCGCTCGCGCACCTCGTCGGCCGACCGTGAGGCTGCCTCGACGTCGCCGCGCCACAGCGCCAGCCAGGACCGCAGCCCGGTCAGCTGCCAGACGTGCCGTCCGGGCGGGTCCAGCTCGAGCCCGCGGGCGATCAAGCGCTCGGCCTTGTCCCACCTGCCGAGAGCCAGCAGGGGCTCCGCGGCGTTCCCGGTGAGCATGGTGCCGAGCGTGCGGGCCAGACCCACCGAGCGGGCGCCGTCGATGCCCTCGCGGGCGACCTCGGCCGCCTCGGCGTACCGGCCGAGCAGGTGCAGCGAGTCGGACATGTTGATGTGGAAGGCGACCAGCCACTCGGGCCGGTCGCCGGCCAGCCGCTGCGCCGTCCGCAGTGCCTCCAGGCCCTCGTCGACCTGGCCGGCGTGCACCAGGCTCGGCCCGAGCACGACGTAGGCGCGGAACTCCGTCTCGGGCTCGCCGGCGGCGCGGGCGACCGCGGCGGCCTCGCGGCCCAGCGCGACGGCCTCCGCGTGCCGGCCGTCCATCATCAGCCGCGACACGTACTTCTGCAGCAGCCGGGCCCGCCGCGGCGTGGGCGGGTCGTCCGGGATCAGCTCCAGCGCGCGGCGCATCTCGTCGGTGGCGCCCGGCAGGCCGAGCTCGCTGAGCAGCGTCGCACGGAACCCGATCAGCCGCGCTACCCGGCCGGGCTCGACGGCGTCGCCGGCCGCTCGCGCCTCCGTCAGGGCGGCGTCGACCAGTGCCCGGGCGCGGTCGACCTCTCCGGCGTTGTTCGCGGCCGAGGCGGTGCGGGCCAGCAGCTCGACGTGGTCGAACCCGGCCTCCTGCGCGGCTTCGGGGACCTGGTCCCACAGCTCCAGAGCGCGCTCGAAGTTGCGCTGTGCCTCGTCGTAGGCGGCCAGCGAGCGGGCCTCGGCCGCGGCCCGCAACGAGGCCGCGAACGACTTCTCGTGCTCGTGGGCGCAGAACCAGTGGTGCGCGGCCTCGGCGGTGACCGCCCGGCGCGGGCCGGCGCCGGACGCCAGCCGCCGTTCCAGCGTCGCCGCGTAGAGCGCGTGCAGCCGGGCGTGCTCGCCGGGGAGCAGGTCGTCGTGGACGGCCTCGCGGACCAGCGCGTGCCGGAACGCGTACCCGTCGCCGTCGACGCGCAGCACGTTGGCCGACACCGCCTCGCGCATGCCGCGGTCGAGGGCGTCGGGGTCGACGGCCGCGACGGCGGCCAGCAGGTCGTGCTCCACGCGGTCGTTGCCGACGGCGAGCAGCCGCACCAGCCGCTGCGACTCCTCGGACAGCTGCTCGACACGCACCAGCAGCAGGTCGCGCAGCGACTCGGGCAGCGTCGTGCCGTCGTCGAGGTCGGCCAGCTGCTCGACGAAGAACGGTACGCCCTCGCTGCGGGCGTGGATGCGGCGGACGGCGTCGGCGGGCGGTCGCTGTCCGGCCAGGGCCGTGAGCTGCTCGGCGACCTCGCGCTCGGTCAGCCGCGGGACGTCGATGCGGTGCACCGTCCGGACCCGCTCCAGCTCGGCCAGCAGCCGCCGGAGCGGGTGGTCGCGGGACAGCTCGTCGCTGCGGTAGGTGCCGACGACGAGCACGCGGGCACTGCCCAGCGCCCGGACGGCGAACCCCAGCAGCTGGCGGGTGGCGCGGTCGGCCCAGTGCAGATCCTCGAGCACCAGCACCAGCGGGCGCTCGGCCGCGACCTGCTCGAGCAGGCCGGTGACCGCCTCGAAGACGCGGCCCTGGCTGGTGGCGGCCGGTTGGCCGCCGTCGTGGGGGAGCTCGGGCAGCAGGCCGGCCAGCGCGGCCCGGCCGGGACCGGCGGCGGACAGCAGCGCGTCGGTGCCGAGCTGGGCGGCCAGCTCGCGCAGCGCGCCGGTGATGGGGGCGTACGCCAGGCCGTCGCCGCCGAGGTTCACGCACTGGCCGACGACCACCCGGGCGCCGTCGCGCTCGGCCTCGGCGGCGAACTCCGTCACCAGGCGGGTCTTGCCGACGCCCGCCTCGCCGCCCAGCACCACCGTGACCGGCACGCCGCCGGCGGCGGAGGCCAGCGCCGATCGCAGGCCGCCGAGCTGCTCGTCGCGGCCGACCATCGCGGGACTCGTCACTGCCAACGCCACGGTGTCCATCCTGCTACGCCCGGCCCGCCCGGGGCACGCCGGTTTCCGCCGGGAGCGCCGGGCAGGAGAAGGCCCCGGTGTCCTGGGCGGACACCGGGGCCTGGGAGGGGCTCGTGGGTCAGACCGCGTGGCGGCCGGGCAGGTGGCGGACCACCCACCCCGCCCGGCGGGGCTGCCGCTTGGCGACCCGGCGGGCGACACGGGCGAGGCGATCGGCGTCGGCCTCGGCCCGCAGCCGTTCCGCGCGCTCCTCGTGCACGAGCTGGGCGACGTACGTGCTGTTCATGACCGGACCTCTCTCGGTGCTTGTGCTGACACTGATGAGTCTGGTCCGTAAGGGGTGGGCGACACATGGGGTGACCGCCGCATCTTCGCAGGTGAAAGCGGCCTTACTCGACCGCTGAGGGCGGCCTGAGGGGGCCTGAGGCGGGTGCCGGGAGGACTGAGGTGCCCTCAGGGACGCGTGGCCTCAGGTGAGGCCGCGCAGCGGAGCCGACGGCGGCCGGTCGCCGCGGATCGACGCGACCATGTCGAGCACCTGACGGGTGGCCGCGACGTCGTGGGCGCGGAACACCCGGGCGCCGTGCCAGGCGCTGACGGCGGTGGCCGCCAGCGTGCCGGGCAGCCGCTGGTCGACGGGGAGGTCCAGTGTCTCGCCGACGAAGTCCTTGCGGGACAGGCTGACCAGGACCGGCCAGCCGGTCGCCACGAGCTCGTCCAGCCGGCGGGTCAGCTCGAGCGAGTGGAAGGTGTTCTTGCCGAAGTCGTGCGTCGGGTCGATCACGATGCTCTCGCGCGGCACGCCCAGCTCCGCCGCCCGCTCGGCCAGGGCGACGGTGTGCGCGGCGACGTCGGCGACCACGTCGTCGTAGCGGACACGGTGCGGCAGCGTCCGCGGCCGCATGCCGCCGGTGTGGCTGCAGACCAGCCCGGCGCCGTGCCGCGCGGCCACGGCGGCGACGTCGGGGTCCGCGCCGGCCCACGTGTCGTTGACCAGGTCGGCGCCCGCCTCGCACAGGGCGTCCGCCGTCCGCGCCCGGTAGGTGTCGACGCTGACGACGACCTGCGGGTAGGTCTCGCGGATCGCGCTGACCAGGCCGGCGACGCGGTCGATCTCCTCCTCCTCGCTGACGTGCTCGCCGGCGCCGGCCTTCACGCCGCCGACGTCGATGATGTCCGCGCCCTCGGCCACCACCTGCTCCACCCGCTGCCAGGCGCGGTCGAACGCGAACGTCGCACCCTGGTCGTAGAAGGAGTCGGGGGTACGGTTCACGATCGCCATGACGGCGAACCGTCCGGGCGGGAACGTCGACCGCCCCAGGCGGAGAACACCCACGAACGCTCCTTCGGCTCCGGCGACTGATCGGGTGCCTGTAAGCCTCGCACGCCGTCCGGCCGGGCGTGGCGCGGAGGTGGAACGCCGGACGTGGCACCCTTGAGGCGTGTTCGTCGTCTTCGTGATCGTGGCCGCGGCCGTGCTGTTCGGCGCGGTCCTGCTGGTGCTCGGCCGCGGCGACGTGCTGCAGCCCGAGGTGTCCGGTGGCGAGCCGCGGCCGCTGCCCGACGGCGCCGTCGGCTCCGACGACGTCGCCGAGCTGCGCTTCTCCGTCGTGCACCGCGGCTACCGCATGGACCAGGTCGACGCCGTCCTCGACCGGCTGCAGCGCGAACTGGCCTGGCGCGACCACCGGCTGGCCGAGCTGGAGTCGCGCATCCCGGGACTCGGCAACGCGCCCCTGATCCGGCCCGCGGCAGAGGCCGACCGGCTGCCGCGCCGCCGTCCCGCCCGGCCCGAAGACGCGGCCGGCGGGGCCTGACCTGCCGGCGACGGGGTACGTGCTGGGCACGGACGGTGCTGGGCGAGCGCTGGGGGTGCCAGGTGAACAGCGGAGTGCGCGGCGAATGGCGGTTGTGGCGGACCACGGCGCGGGTCCCGGACGGTGGGGCGCGCGGTGAGCGACCCGGTGCGGTGGGTCCGGCGATCGCGATGAGCGCTGACGTCGTCGTGACGCGGCGGGTCGCCGCCCCGGCCGACGTCGTGTGGCACGTGCTGACCGACTGGCCGGCGCAGGGCGCGTGGATGCCGCTGACCCGGGTCGACGTGCTGGGTCCCGGCGACGGCCGGGAGGTCGGGGCGCGCCTGGAAGCCTGGACCGGAGTGGGGCGGGCCGGGTTCCTCGACACGATGGTCGTGACCGCGTGGGACCCGCCGTGCCGGTGCGAGGTGCTGCACACCGGCCGGCTGGTGCGCGGGCCGGGCGTGTTCGCCGTCCGACCGCTCGGGCCGCGCGAGTGTGAGGTGCTGTGGGAGGTGAACCGCCCCGGCATGTCCGGAGACTCCGTTCCTTGGGAAGGATGGAGTCATGCCAGGGAGTACGTCGAGGAGGTACCCGGC
>NZ_QUAL01000319.1 GCF_003579925.1 Jiangella rhizosphaerae
CTGGCCAGGATGCGGTGCGGCAGCGCCGGGATCTGGTCCGGCCGCTGCCGACGGCGCGCCACGTACTCCGACGCCGCGAGGACGGCGGCGCCGGACAGCGCCGCCAGCCCGGCCGCACGCCTCCCCCGTCCGGCGCCCAGCGCCGCACCCGCCAGCCCGCCCAGCACGGCCGCCGTCGACACCTGCTCGACCAGCTTCGGAGCCACGGGATCCTCCAGACGACGCGCGACGCTATCCCGTCATGCTGCCATGGACCGGACCACCGGTTCCGACCACCGGTTGCGACCACCCCGGCCCGGGTGGAGGCTGCTGGCTGCGACCACCGCGTCCGGGGCACCGGGCGCCTCGGGGGCCTGGTCACCTGATGCGGCGCGCCGCGCAGACCTTTCCGCCACAGACAGGAGATGTCATGCGCATCAGGCGACCTGCCGCGGTGACCATCGCGGCACTCAGCACCGTCCTCGTCGCCGGGATCGCCGCAGCGGCCCCGCTGACCCCCGGTGGCTCCACCGAGGTCACCGTGGGGAGCAACGACTCGCTGTTCTCGCAGAACAAGCAGAACGAGCCGGGCCTGGCCGTGAACCCCGTCGACCCCACCATCCTGGCGGCCGGGGCGAACGACAACATCGACCTCGAGGCGTGCAACGCCGGCGACGACCGCACCTGCCCGTTCACGCCCGGCGTGGGTATCTCAGGCGTGCAGTTCTCCACCGACGCCGGCCGCACCTGGACCCAGCCCACGTACACCGGGTACTCCGCGCGCGTGACGCCGAGCTGCCTGGGCCAGCCCGATCCGGCACCCGGCCAGCCGCCGCCCGGCGACACCGGCTGTGTGCCCGACCCCGACGGGCCGATCGGCACGCTGCCGAACTACTTCGAGAACGGCATGGTGTCCAACGGCGATCCCGAGCTGGCGTTCGGCCCGGTGCCCGGCGCCGGCGGCGACTTCTCCTGGGCGAACGGCCAGCGGCTGTACTACGCGAACATCGCCACGCCGTTCCCCGGCAGCCCGGGCTTCCGCGGTGCCGCCGCCATCGCCGTCTCGCGCACCGACGACCTCGCGGGCGCCATCGCGGGCGACAACGACGCCTGGATGGACCCCGTCGTCGTCACCCGGCAGAACACCGCGCTGTTCAGCGACAAGGAGCAGATCTGGGCCGACAACGCCGAGTCCAGTCCGCACTTCGGCAACGTCTACGTCTGCAACGTCGGCTTCCGCGGGGCGTCGGGCGCCGAGCCGGTGCTGTTCGCCCGCTCCACCGACGGCGGCGACACGTGGCGCACCCGCCAGCTGACGCCGGCCACGAACAACCAGCAGACCGGCGGCCGCCAGGGCTGCGCGATCCGCACCGACAGCGCCGGCGTCGTCTATGTCGTGTGGGTCGGTACCGACATCCGCACGCGTGAGGGCGTGTTCTTCCAGGCGCGCTCGTTCGACGGCGGCGCGAACTTCGAGCGGCCGCGCGTGATCGTGCAGCCCGTGACCGGCATCGGGCAGTTCGACCCGGCACAGGGCCGGTTCACCATCGACGGCATCGCCGGAGCCCGGACGAGCACGTTCCCGAGCTTCGACATCGCCAACGGCGCGCCCTCGGGAGCCGACGCGACCGACCAGATCGTGCTCACCTGGTCCGACGACCGGCTCGGCACGAACCAGGAACGCGCCTGGGTCGTCACCAGCACGAACGGCGGCGACAGCTACTCGGCGCCGATGAACGCCAACGACGGCGCCGACCGGGCGAACTTCCCCGCCATCGCGATCTCGCCCGACGGGACGGACGCCTGGCTGGTGTACAACGCCTGGCTGGACCCGTGGCGCACCGACACGACGTCGCCGCGCCGCATGCAGGGCGTCGTCCGTCACGCCGACATCGACCCGGCGACCGGCGCGCTCGGAGCCTGGACGACGCAGCTGCGCGGCGCCGTCGGCGACGGGCGGGCGTCCTCGGCCAACGCGCTCACCTCGGAGTTCCTCGGCGACTACAACTACGCCGTCGCGACCAGGGACTACGGCTCGCTGGTCTGGAACGACCTGCGCGACGCCGCGGTCTGCCCGGCCATCAACGCCTACCGGCAGGCCTTCGTCGAGGACGTCCTCGCCGGCGAGGCCGGGCCCGTCGTCGGCGACGAGCCGGAGGACCGCGAGCAGGCGGCCGAGCTGCCGAGCTCGCACTCCGACGCGTGGCGGCCGGGCCCGAACACCCAGTGCCCGCCGACGTTCGGCAACTCCGACATCTTCGGAGGCACGTTCAGCGACGAGTCCTGACCGCCGCCCCGCGGCCCCTCCCGCCGCCGGCCGGCCGGCGGCGGGGGGGTCAGCGCGTCTCCAGCACCGCGAGGTCGCGTTCGGCGTAGAGGCGGTGCTGGTACTCCTCGTTGAGCAGGGTCAGCAGGCACTCGCGGACGGGGAAGCTGCGCGGCGGCGGCCAGCCGGGACCGTCGGCGGGCTCGGTGTCGGCGTCCAGCGACTCCTCGGTCAGCCCGGCGAGTACCGCCCGCACCGTCGCCCGCCGGTCCCGCAGCACGTCGAGCACGGTGTCGAGGGACGGGCGCGCCGCGCGGTCGCGGGGGACGCCGGGGAGGTCGGGCATGCCGTCCCACGGCAGCGCCAGCGGATGCCACGGCGCCGGCTCGCCGAGGATCGCCCGCCGCACCCACGAGTCGGTCACGAACACCAGGTGCCGCAACGTCTCGACGAACGACCACTCGTCGTCGACGGACTCGTGCAGCAGCGCCGGGTCGAGCCGCCGGGCCCGCGCGACGGTCTCGGCCCAGCGCCGTTCCAGCAGGTCGTAGGCGGCACGGAAGCCGTCGGGGCCGGTCGGGCGCATCGTCGCCCGGTCGGGGTCGCGGCGGTCGAGCTCGGCCTCGACCAGCGGCGCGACGTCGACGCCGTTGAGCGTGAGGCCGGTGATGTCGCCGTCGATGTCGGCGTCGCCCAGTTCCACGCCGCGCATCACCGCCGCGCGCAGGTCGACGTCGCGGAACCGCGCTCCGGAGAGGTCGACCCGGTGGAAGCGGGAACCGCGCAGGTCGTCGCCGTCGAAGTCGGTCATGTGCGCACCGTAGCGCCGGTTCCGGACGATCCACGTCCGGAAGGGTCCATGCTGGAAGGAGCACACCTCGTGGGAGGAGCTTCCCATGTCCCACACCCAGCCCAGCGCCGCCTGGCCGCCCGTCCCGCCGGAGGTGCCGCCGCCGTTCCGCCCCGGCACGCCGTGGCAACCCCCGCAGCCGGCGCCGTCGCCGCCGATCCTGCCCGGCTGGGAGGAGCGGCACCTGGCGCCGTCCGACCGCGACATCGTCGACCGGCTGCTCGACGAGCGCATCGTGCACGCCGGCGGGCGGCTGGACACGACGCTCGCCAACCGCACGACGGCGCAGCTGCTGCTGCTCGGCCGGCACGACGCCAGACCCGTCGAACTGCACCTGTCCTGCCGCGACAGCGAGCTCGACGCGTCGCTCGCGCTGGCCGGCACGGTGAGCGTGCTCGCCGCACCGGTCCAGGTGGTGGTGCACGGGACACTGCGCGGTCCCGCCGTCGCGGTGCTCTGCGCCGCCCAGGACCGCGCCGCGCACCGCGGCGCCACGCTGGTGCTGTCGCTGCCGCGCGCCGAGGCGGCGGGCACGGCCGCACAGCTCGCCGTCGAGGCCGACCAGCACGAACGCCAGGTCGACCGCGTGTGCGAGCTGGTCGCCGGCACGACCGGACGCGACGCCGACGCCGTCCGGGCCGACCTGCGTGCCGGGCGGGTGCTGTCGGCCGAGGACGCGTTCGCCCACGGCCTGCTGACCCGGCTGCTGTGACCGCGGCCCCGTCATCGCCCCCGACGCGCCCCTGTCCCCGTTGATCTTGCGGGGCGGTCGTCGTGGTGGCGTGAGGGTCAGAACACGCGGCGCCAGTTCCAGGGCCGGTCACCGGACCGTCCGCGCAGGCACGACAGCCGCCATTGCGCCTCGGCCCGCGCTGCGGCGCTGCGGCCGGCGTGCTGCAGCATGTACGAGCAGGCGCGCAGCTCGCGGATGTCGCGCAACGTCTCGAAGCCCGCCCAGCATGTGACGTCGTGGCCGTAGGCGGCGCAGAACTCGGCGTAGCCGGCGGCGTCGAGCGTCCCGAACGACGTCATGCGGACCGCCGTCGACACCAGGTCCCACTCCGGCGGGCCGGCGGAGAACCGCTCGAGATCGACCAGCCAGACGCTGCCGTCGTCGTCGGCCACCACGTTGCCCGCCCACGCGTCGCCGTGCACGACGCCCGCGGGCAGGCCGCCGGGCAGCTCGGCGTACCGGGCCTCGAGGTCGGCGAGGTACCCGAGCAACCACGCGCGGTCCGCCGCGGACACCGTCGGCGCCGCCTCGATCCGGTCGCGCACCCGGACGAACGGCGCCAGCTCCGGCAGCGCGAAGTCGCCCGGCGGATCCAGGGCGTGCAGCCGCCGCAGCGCGCCGGCCAGCTGCCGGTCGGCGGCCTCCCGGTGCGGCGGCAGCGCCCGCCAGAACGTCACCGGGACGCCGTCGACGTCGACCGGCTGCTCGACGCCGGCGAGCGCGCGGACGGCCGGCAGCCCGGCGCGCTCCAGCCA
>NZ_QUAL01000318.1 GCF_003579925.1 Jiangella rhizosphaerae
GCGGGGCTGAACGCCGCGCTGCGGCACGGTGCCCAGGCGGCCCGGTCGGCCGCCGGCGACGCGGCGGTCGCGTCGCTCTCCGCCGACCTGCCCGCGCTGCGCCCGGCCGAGCTGGACCGCGTGCTGACGGCGGCCGCGGAGCACCCGCTGTCATTCGTCGCCGATGCCGCCGGCATCGGCACGACGCTCTACGCCGCCGGGCCGGGCGTCGCGTTCGAGCCGGCCTTCGGCGGCCGGTCCCGGGCCGCGCACCGGCTGGCGGGCGCCGTCGAGCTGGAGCTGGACGGCATCGCGTCGGTCCGTCGCGACGTCGACACCGCCGTCGACCTGTGGGACGCCCGCCGCCTCGGCGTCGGCCCCCGCACGGCCGCGCTGCTCGCCGAGCGCGACCTCGTGCTCTGAGACGGGCCGGGCGGCGGCTTCGCTCGACGCCGCCCGGCGCGCGCTCCGGTCGCCCGGGGTCAGCCCTGCGTCGACGGCGGCGTGGTGGTGCCCGGCGCCTCGGTCGTCGGCTCGATCGGCGTCGCGGCCGCCCGCTTGGCCGGCGTGGCGGTCGTCTTCTTCGCCGCCGTCGTGGCGCTCGCGGCCGGAGCCGCGGTCTTCTTGGCCGCGGTCGAGGCGGTCTTCTTCGCCGCCGTCGCCGTGGTCTTCTTCGCCGCGGTGGTCGTCTTCCTGGCCGTCGTCGTCTTCTTGGCCGCGGTGGACGTGGTCTTCTTGGCCGCGGTGGACGTGGTCTTCTTGGCGGCCGGCGTCGCGGTCGAGGCCGTCTTCGCCGGCGCCGCCTTCTTGACCGCCGCCGCCGTCTTCTTCGCCGGCGTCGTGGTGGTCTTCTTGGCGGCCGTCTTCGTCGCCGCCGTCGACGCCGTGGTCTTGCGGGCCGGACCGGCCGCCTTCTTCGGCGCCGCCGGGCGCGTGGCCGGCACCTTGCGCGCCGTCGAGGCCGTCGACGGGGCCGCCTTCTTCGCGGCCGGCGCGGCGTCGCCCTTGGACTCGCCGCGGACCGCCTCGGCGACCTGCTTGGCCGCCGACGACACCGAACGGGTCGCGGACTCCGCCACGGCCGCGGCCTGCGCCGGGACCAGCGACAGCGACTCCATGATGCGGGTGCGCGCCTTCTTCACGCCCGCGACGACGTCCTTCAGCTCGTCGGCCGGGCTGAAGGTCGGCACGGGCCGCCTCTTGGCCTTCTTCTTGCCCTTGTCGCCGTCCTTGTCGCGGTCGAAGACGCCGAGCCCCTTGACGACGACCTTCTCGCCCGCGGCCAGCGAACGCTGGATGCCCTCGACGACGGAGTCGAGCGCGTGCTGCGCCACCTCGCGGTTGCCGTCGAAGCCGTCGGCAATGCGGTCGATCAGTTTCTTCTTCCCCACCGTTGCTCCTCAGCCGTCTCGCCCGGCGGGCGAGTCCCTCGCTCCACCATAGACGGCTGAGGGCAACGGATCGCGGATATCAGACCAGCGTGCGCGGCTTGTGCGACGGACGGCCCGCCTCGAAGTCGTCGATGGCGTCGGTGTGCCGCAGCGTGAGCCCGATGTCGTCGAGTCCCTCCATGAGCCGCCAGCGGGTGTAGTCGTCGACCTGCATGGGCGCGACGATCTCGCCGCACGTCACGACGCGCTGGTCGAGGTCGACCGTCACCTCGGTGCCGGGCGCGTTCTCGAGCGCCTTCCAGATCAGCTCGATGTCGTCCTGGCTGAGCTGACCGGTGAGCAGGCCCTGCTTGCCGGAGTTGCCGCGGAAGATGTCGGCGAACCGCGACGACAGCACCGCCTTGAACCCGTAGTCCTTGAGCGCCCAGACGGCGTGCTCGCGCGACGACCCCGTGCCGAAGTCGGGCCCGGCGACGAGCACCGAGCCGCTGGCGAACGCGGGGTTGTTCAGCACGAACGTCTCGTCGCCCCGCCAGGCGGCGAACAGGCCGTCCTCGAACCCGGTGCGGGTGACGCGCTTGAGGTACACCGCCGGGATGATCTGGTCGGTGTCGACGTTGCTGCGCCGCAGCGGGACACCGACGCCGGTGTGCCGGATGAACTTCTCCATGACGTGCGTCTTCTCCTTGTCGCGGCGCTCAGCCGACGGGCTCGAGGTCGGCGGGCGAGGACAGCGTGCCGCGCACGCTGGTGGCCGCCGCCACGAGAGGGCTGACCAGGTGGGTGCGGCCGCCCTTGCCCTGGCGGCCCTCGAAGTTGCGGTTCGACGTGGACGCGCTGCGCTCGCCCGGCGCCAGCTGGTCGGGGTTCATGCCCAGGCACATCGAACAGCCGGCGTGCCGCCACTCGGCGCCGAACTCCGTGAAGACCTTGTCCAGGCCCTCCTGCTCGGCCTGCAGCCGGACCTTGGCCGACCCGGGCACGACGAGCACCCGGACGGAGTCGGCCTTCTTCCGGCCCTTCACGACGGCGGCCGCCGCGCGCAGGTCCTCGATGCGGCCGTTGGTGCACGACCCGATGAAGACGGTGTCGACGGCGATGTCGCGCAGCGGCGTGCCGGCCTCGAGCGCCATGTACTCCAGCGCCCGGCGCGCGGCCGCCTTCTCGGTCTCGTCGGCGAAGCTCTCGGGGTCGGGGACGGACGCGGACAGCGGCAGCCCCTGCCCCGGGTTGGTGCCCCACGTGACGAACGGCTCGAGCGCGTCGGCGTCGATGGTGACCTCGGCGTCGAACACGGCGTCGTCGTCGGTGTAGAGCGTGCGCCAGTACTCCAGCGCGGCGTCCCACTCCTTGCCCTTCGGGGCGTGCGGACGGCCCTCGATGTAGGCGAAGGTGGTCTCGTCGGGCGCGATCATGCCGGCCCGGGCGCCGGCCTCGATGGACATGTTGCAGATGGTCATCCGCGCCTCCATCGACAGCGCCCGGATGGCCTCGCCGCGGTACTCCAGGACGTAGCCCTGACCACCGCCGGTGCCGATCTTCGCGATGACCGCGAGGATGATGTCCTTCGCCGTCACGCCCGGCTTCAGCGTCCCCTCGACATTGATCGCCATCGTCTTGAACGGCCGCAGCGGCAGCGTCTGGGTGGCGAGCACGTGCTCGACCTCAGAGGTGCCGATGCCGAACGCCAGCGCGCCGAACGCCCCGTGCGTCGACGTGTGCGAGTCGCCGCACACCACCGTCAGGCCCGGCTGCGTCAGGCCCAGCTGCGGGCCGACGACGTGCACGATGCCCTGCTCGACGTCGCCCAGCGGGTGCAGCCGGATGCCGAACTCCTCACAGTTCCGCCGCAGCGTCTCGATCTGCGTACGGCTGGTGAGGTCGGCGATCGGCTTGTCGATGTCGAGGGTCGGGGTGTTGTGGTCCTCGGTGGCCAGCGTGAGGTCCGGACGGCGGACCGGGCGGCCGGCCAGTCGCAGGCCGTCGAAGGCTTGCGGACTGGTCACTTCGTGGACAAGATGAAGATCGATGTAGAGGAGGTCAGGCTCGCCCTCGGCTCGACGCACGACATGCGCGTCCCACACCTTCTCCGCCAGGGTCTTGCCCATCACCTGCTCCGTTCGTCAGTCGCACGATCTCGGTGGATACACACCACTTGCGATCTCGCATGTTGAGATGGCAATATCGAGTCATGGACAACTCTAGCGGAGTCGGCGTTCTAGACAAGGCGGCATTGGTCCTGTCGGCCCTCGAGGCAGGCCCGGCGACCCTTGCCAACCTGGTGGCCTCCACCGGCCTGGCGCGGCCGACGGCCCACCGGCTCGCCGTCGCGCTGGAGCACCACCGGCTCGTCTCCCGCGACCTCCACGGCAGGTTCGTCCTCGGCCCGCGGCTGGGCGAGCTCGCCACCGCGGCCGGCGAGGACCGCCTGCTGGCCGCCGCCGGCCCCGTCCTCGCCCGGTTGCGCGAGGCCACCGGCGAGAGCACCCAGCTCTTCCGCCGCCAGGGCGACCAGCGCATCTGCGTCGCCGCCGCCGAGCGGCCCAGCGGCCTGCGCGACACCATCCCCGTCGGCGCGACGGTCACCATGCTGGCCGGCTCCGCCGCCCAGGTGCTACTGGCCTGGGAAGAGCCCGAGCGCATGCACCGCGGCCTGCAGGGCGCGCGGTTCACCGCCACCATGCTGGCCGCGGTCCGCCGCCGCGGCTGGGCGCAGAGCGTCGGCGAGCGCGAGCCCGGCGTCGCGTCGGTGTCCGCGCCCATCCGCTCCTCCAGCGGCCGCGTCGTCGCCGCCGTCTCGGTCTCCGGGCCGATCGAGCGGCTCACCCGGCAGCCCGGCCGCGTGCACGCGCCCGCCGTCCTCGCCGCCGCCGAGCACCTCACCGGCGTGCTGCGCAGCGCCGAGGACGGCTGACCCGCCGTCCGGGCCAGGTCTGATCCGGCGTGTGGACGCTGACGCCGACTGTTGGCGTCAGCGTCCACACGCTCGACGACCGTCGGCGCGGCGGAGCCTCTGACGGCGCTCGCTCAGCCGGCCGCGCGGACCGACCGTGCGCTGATCGCCTGGTGCAGCCCTGCGACGACGATGGCGGCCGCGACCAGGGCGGCGCTCACCCCGAGCGGCGAGCGGTACCCGGCCCCGGCGGCGAGCGCGGCTCCGGCCAGCCAGGGACCGGCGGCGCCGACGTTCATCGCGGCGGTCGCGTAGGCGCCGGCCAGCC
>NZ_QUAL01000324.1 GCF_003579925.1 Jiangella rhizosphaerae
CCGCGTACCCGGCAGCCGCGCCCAGGGCCTCGCCCTGGGCCGCGAGCACCGCGGCGCGGCAGGTCAGCAGCGCCGCCCGCGACGCCGGCGCGTCGACGTCGCCGAGGCCCTCCTCGTAGGCCGCCAGCAGCTCGGCCGCCTCTGCGTTGCGGCCGGCGGCGAGCAGCACGTCGAGGCGGATCCGCGCCAGGTCGCTGGCCCAGACCCACATCTGCTTGGTGACGATCGTGCGCATCGGCTCGTCGGTGACGGCGGCGGCGCCGGCGACGTCGCCGGCGTCCAGCCGCAGCGCGGCGAGCGCGGCGGCCGGCGTGACCGGCAGCGCGGCGATGCTGTCGGCCGGCGCATCGGAGAGCAGGCTGCGGAAGCGCTGCTCGGCTCTGCGGGGCGATCCGGCGGCCGCGTGCAGCAGCCCGTCCACGAGGAACGGCTCGAGGCTGCCGGACGTCTCCAGGTCGGCGGCGGCGACCAGATCCGTCACCCGCTCGGCCAGGCCGGCCCACCGCCCGGTGTACCAGTCCAGCTGCGCCTCGATCGCCAGCACGGTCGCCTGCAGCCGCGTGTAACCGGTGAGGCCGACCAGCTCGGTCGCGGTGGCCAGCCGTGCCTCGGCGTCGGCGTACCGCCCCCAGCCGGTGGCGACATAGGCGATGTTGGCCAGGCCGCGAGCCAGTTCCCGCCGCTCGTCGGCGTCCGTCACGGTGGCCGGCAGCTCGGCCGCGACCGTCCATCCCGCCTCCTGTCCCAGGGCGAGCAGCGCCGCGGCGCGGTCGGCGGTCAGCGCGAGCCGGTCGACCGGCGTGCCGACGCCCGGAGCCACCCGCGCCGCCCGCTCCAGCCAGCCGAGGTGGACGGCGGCCGGCCACGGTCCCTGCAACGGGTATCCCAGGTAGGTCATCGCGCGGGCGGCCTCCACCGGGTCGTGGGCGAGGTCGGGGACCGCGCGGGACAGCTCGGCATGCGCCTGCTCGAACTCGCCGGCCTGCAGCAGCAACCGGCCGAGCGGGTTGCGGATGTCGGCCTGCTCGCGCGGCGCGAGATCACCGCGGCCCAGGACGTCCCGCAGCGTCCGGATCGCCGCGTGGTGCAGGTCGTCGACGGGCTCGCGGCGTGCTGCCGCCGCGGTGGCGAGCTTGACCGCCAGCTGTACCGCGGCCGGCGCGGGGACCGGCGCCGTCGCCAGCGGCCGCACGAGCAGCGTCACGGCCGTCGTGTGGTCGCCCGAGGCGGCGGCATGGTCCGCGGCCTGCTCGGCGTACGTGCACCACTTCCCGATCTGGCGGGCGGCCTGGAAATGCCGGCTCAGCTGCACCACCGGCCGCGGTTCCCGCCGTTCCAGTGCCGCACCGGCGCGGCCGTGCAGACGGCGCTGGTCGACCCCGGTGAGCGCGTCGTAGACGGCCCGGCCCACCAGCGCGTGGCGGAACGTCAGACGGCCGCGGTCGTCGTCGGCCAGCAGGCCGCTGCGCACCGCTTCGGCGAGCGCGGCCCGCGAGCCGGCCGGGTCGAGCCCGGCGACCTCCGCGATCAGCCGCTCCTCGGCGGGCTCGGCGAGCACCGCCGCTGCCTCGATCGCTCGCCGCGCCGCCGGGCCGAGCCGCTGCGCCCGTTCCAGCACCGAGTCGCGGACGGTCGGCGGCACGGCGAGCTCGTCCAGGCTGCGCCTGATCCATTCGCCGTCGTGACGGAGCACGTCGTCGCGCTGGCGCAGCAGGCGCACCGACTCCTCGATGGCCAGCGGGATGCCGTCGGTCCGGTCGTGCAGGAAGCCGGCGAACTCGTCGGAGACCCGTTCGCCACCCAGCATGGAGGAGACCAGCCCGGCCGTCGCGGCCACGTCGAGGGGCGGCAGGGTGAGCCGCACCTGGGACCATCCGGCGGGCAGCCGCGACGACAACCGCAGGAGCAGCGAGCCGTCGGGGACGTCCTCGGGCCGGTAGCTCACGACCAGGCCGAGCGGAGGCTGCCGCCGGGAGACCAGGAAGAGCAGGAACTCCAACGTCGCGCGGTCGGCCCAGTGCACGTCCTCGACGACGAGCACGCGCACCCGCAGATGGCCGATCAGCTCGGCCAACGCGCTGAAGATGCGATGCCGGGAGGCCTTCGGATCGTCCAGCGGACCCGGCTGCGGCGGGAGGAGGTCGCTCCACTCCGGGAACAGCGGCCGCAGCACGCCCACCAGGGGACTCACGGGCATCCCGGGCAGGTGGTCCGCCGCCCGGCTCTGCCGGACGGCGTCCACGATCGGCCCGAGCGTGAGCGACTCCTGGAAGGGCGGGCAGGTGGCGACGAGCGCGCCGAGCCGGCCGGTGGCGACGTGTTCGCGGAGGAGCCGGCTCTTGCCGATGCCGGCCTCACCCTCGAGCAGCACCACCGCCGGCGGTTGCGCCAAGGCGTGGTCGAGGACGGCGAGCTCGCGCTCCCGGCCGACGAACGCGGGCGCGGAGACCTCGGCGTGGTCGGCGGTGTCGGCGCCTCGGGATGGGTGCGGCACGACCGGGCTCACCTTTCGCCAGCGCGACCACGTGACGAGCCGCCGCCGGCACCACCGGCGTCCTGCCCGCCTGCCCGGTTCGCACCTTAGCCGATGACCCGGAGGGCGGCCAGCCCCTCAGCGGGCGTTCGGGCGCGGGTGGGCTTCGGACGTCGCGCGGGCGAGGCCGTCGGCGCACCGCTGGATGAACGTCGTGAGCGTGCGGCGGTACAGGCCGCCCATGCCCGGCACCTTGGGCCGGAACGAGGAGCGCCAGCGGATGGTGGTGCCGTCCGGGCCCTCGGTGAGGTCGACGTCGGCGCGGTAGTCCTTGATGGCCAGGCCGGACACCAGCACGTAGCTCAGCCGGCGGTCGGGAACCAGCTCGACGATGCGCTCGCGGCTGGTGGTGCGGCCGGTGCGGAACACCCGCACCGCGCCGACGCTCTCGCCGCCGTCCTCGCCGGGGGACTCCAGCTCGAACGAGCCGAGCGGGGACCAGCCCGGCCAGCTCGCGCCGTCGCGCAGCAGCGCGTAGACGGCGGCCGCGGGCGCCGTCGTGGTGGCCGAGACGTCGATGCGTTGAACACCCATGTACCAAATGGTACAGCTAGGGTAGACGTCATGGCGGAGGCGGGTGGCGGGAAGGAACGGCTACTGCGGGCGGCGGTCGAGTACGTCGCGGCGAACGGGGTGGGCGAGCGGAGTCTGCGGCAGATCGCGGCCGCGCTCGGCACCAGCCACCGCATGCTGATCTACCATTTCGGCTCCAAGGAGGGCCTGTTCGTCGAGGTCGCCCGGACCATGGAGGACCGCCAGCGCGAGCTGCTGTCCGAGCTCGACGCCGTCGAGGGCGACCCGCTCGAGGTGGCCCGCCGGTTCTGGGCCCGGCTCGCCGACCCCGTGCTCTGGCCGCACGAGCGGCTGTTCTTCGAGCTCTACGGCCGCGCGCTGCAGGGCGACCCGGCCGCCCTGCCGCTGCTCGACGGCATCGTCGACACCTGGGTGACGGCGCTGGCCGGGCCGATGGAGCGGGCCGGCGCCGCGCCCGAGGTGGCGCGGGCGCAGGCCCGGCTCGGCCTCGCGGTCGCCCGCGGCCTGCTGCTCGACCTGCTCGCCACCGGCGACCGCGCCGGTGTCGACGCCGCGATGGAGCAGTTCGTCGCGATGTACGCGGCGACGCTTCCTCGGTGACGACGGTGGGCGCCGCCGGTGAGGACCGGCGCCCGCTGGCGAGCTCGGCCGGCCGGCTCCGCGTCGGCGGGGATCGTCACGTCCAGCCCCGCCGATCCGGCCCGGGCCGGCGTCCACGACGGCGAGGACGACGACGGTGTCACCTTGCGCCCACCTCACCGGCACCGACGTGAGCGGCGCGGGCTCGGCGTCGGGGTGGTGGACCGTGCCGTCCCCGTCGACGGGCGTGTGGTCGCGACGGCCCGCCACCCACCCACGAAAGTTGATCTTGGAGTAAGGCCGCCAATGCGGGGCGAAATGTCCGATGGATACCGGCGTTTCTCCAAGATCAACTTTGGTGGGTGGGTGGCGGGCGGCGAACGGTCAGGCGGGCTCGGCTAACACCACCACGTTGTCGCGGTAGCGGCCAAGGCCCCGGTCGTACTCGCCGCCGCAGGTGATCAGCCGCAGCAGCGGCCGGTCGTCCGGTCCGCCGTAGACGGCCTCGGTCGGGAACGCGTCCTGCGAGTACTGGCCGACGTCCACCACCCGGAAGCTCGACGTGCCGCCGTCGGCGTGGGTGACGACGATCTCGTCGCCGGGCGCCACGTCCCCGAGCCGGTAGAACACGTCCGGCCCGTCGCGGCTGTCGAGGTGACCGGCGATGACGGCCGCGCCGTTCTCGCCCGGCTCCGGCCCCGCCGCCCACCAGCCGGCCTCCCCGTACGGGGGCGGTACGAGAACATTGCCGGCATCGACGGCGATCGGCACGATGGCCGCCTCGATGCCGACCGCTGGGACCGCGACGGCGACCGGGTCGGCCAGCTCCGTCTCGGGTGCCCGCGTGGGGGCGGGGGACGGGGTCGGCGTGCGGCTCGGGGCCGGTGCGGCGGTCGTACTCGGTGCGGCGGGCGCCGCCGGGGTGGTCGGCGCGGCTGGAGTGGCCGGCGGGGTGGCCGGCCGGCCCGTGCCGGACGGGTCGC
>NZ_QUAL01000322.1 GCF_003579925.1 Jiangella rhizosphaerae
AGCTGGCCGCGCGCGGCCACACCGTCGTGCTGACGGCGCGGGACGCCGCGGCGGCCCGCGCCGCGGCCGGGCGGCTGCCGGGTGACGTCGTCGCGTTCCGGCTCGACGTCACCAGCACGTCCGACGCCACCGCGCTGGCCGGCTTCCTGCGCGACGAGTTCGGGCGGCTGGACGTGCTGGTCAACAACGCCGCCATCCATTACGACACCTGGCAGCGCGCGGCGTCGGCCGATCTCGACGTCGTCCGCGAGGCCGCCGAGACCAACGTCTACGGCCCCTGGCGGCTGGCGACGACGCTGCTGCCGCTGCTGCGGGCGGGCGCTCACCCGCGGATCGTCAACGTGTCGAGCGAGGGCGGGTCGCTGGCGAGCATGGGCGGCGGCACACCCGCGTACAGCATGACGAAGGCCGCGCTCAACGCGGTGACGCGGATGCTCGCGGCCGAGCTGCGCCGCGACGGCATCCTGGTCAACTCGATCTGCCCCGGCTGGGTCGCCACCGACATGGGCGGCCCCGGCGGCCGGCCGGTCGCCGAGGGCGCGGCCGGCATCGTGTGGGCCGCCACCCTGCCCGACGACGGTCCCACCGGCGGCTTCTTCCGCGACGGCCGCCCCGTCCCCTGGTGATGCGCCCCCCTTCCGCCTTGTTGATCATGGAGGAATCGGGTTTCCGCCCGGACGGGAAACCCCGATGTCACCATGATCAACAGGAATCGCGGGGGCGAGCGGGACCCGGGTGATTCACGGGACGTTCACGTCCGGGCCGGTCGGCGCGGGTACGGTGCGCCGCATGACCGCATCGTCCCTTCCGTCCCGTCGCTCGTTCGTCACCGGCGCACTCGCCGGCCTGGGCCTGGGCGCCGGCCTGGCCGCCGTCGCCGGTGGACCGGCCGTCGCCGCGACCCGGACGCCCCGCATTCTCGTCGCCACGAACGAGCCGTGGGGCACCTATCACGTACGGCCGCTGCTGCCGGAGATCGCCCGGCGCGGCTGGGACGTCCGGCAGCTGGTCCCGGACCGCTCGCAGATCGCGCCCGGCGAGACCGTCCCCGTGGTCACGCCCGACGATGAGCCGGTCGCGGACCTGCTGGTCGTGACCGGCGCGACGGACTGGCCGGCCGACTGCGCCGCGGCGTTCGGCCGGCACACACCGCTGGCGGCGTCGTCGCTGGCCTACCTCACCGCGGCCGAGGCGCCGCGGGCGCACGAGTTCGAGCGCCGGCTGCGGCTGGTCACGTCGTCGTCCGCGGCGGAGGGCCGGTCGTTCGCGGGGCACCTCGGCACCCGCCGCCGGGTCCGCGTCGTCGGTTCGCCGCAGACCGACGCGCTGCCCACGCCCGCGCCGGAGCCGGACACCGTCCTGGTCCTCACCAGCGTCACCTACCCCGACCAGACCGGCGGTGCCGCGCCGGGCACCCAGCTGCTGCTCGACGCCGCGGCGGCGCTCGAGGCCGCCGGCAAGCACATCGTGGTCGGCCTGCACCCGCGCGAGAACCCGGCGCTGTGGAGCCGGTACGAGATCAGCCCGGTCCCGTCGTTGCAGGCGTCGGCGCGGGCGGAGGTCGCGATCGGCATCCCGGGGACGGTATTCCCGCTGATCGCCGCCGCAGGGGTCCCGGTCGTCGGCTGCGTCGACCCGCGCCTGGTCGTGCCGGACTACCTGCTGGCGGTCTGCTCGTCGCTGATCGGCACCGCCGCCGAGGCACTGCCCGCCGTCGAGACGGCCGCGCTGCCGGACCCGGACGTCCTCGAGGACGTCGTCGGCCCCATCGGCGGGTCGGCCGCGCGACTGCTCGACGCCTGGGGCCGCGCCGCCCGGCCGAGGTGAGCCCCGGGTCGCCCGTGGCGTCGCCGGTGGGTCAGGCCACGGCGACGGTGAGGATGAACAGGGAGTCCTGGTCGGCGACGACGTCGTGGCGCTCAGGCGGCGCGTCGATCAGCTCCCCTTCGCCGACGGCGATGGTGCGCTCGCGCGTGCGCAGCGTCACGTGCCCGCGCAGGCAGTGCACCGTCGCGTCGCCGGGGCTCTGGTGCTCGTCCATCCGTGTCCCCGCGGTGAGCGCGATGAGGGTCTGACGTAGGTGCAGGCCGCTGTGCAGGGTCCGTGACGCGCGGCCGGCGGTCGAGATGCGCGCCTCCTCCAGCTGGTCGGCTCCCATAGTCATCAACGTCATAGTCTGCGCGGTACCCACTGCCGTGCCGGGGAAACGGCGCCGGTGGGCGTGCGTGCCGGTCATGGGGCCTCCTGCAGGGTCAGGTCGCGGCCTTCGTGCTGGCGATGATCACCTCGACACCGGCGGCGCGGAACCGCTCGATCTCGTCGGCCGGCGCGCCGTCGTCGGTGACCAGTGTCCACGACGCGGGCATGCGAGCCCACGCGTGGAACGGACGCCGGCCGAGCTTGCTGGCGTCGGCCAGCACGTACACCCGCTCGGCACGCGCCATCATCATCTCCTTGAGGCGGGTCTGCTCGAGGTTGGCCTCGCAGATGCCGTTCTCGACGGTGACCGCGTCGGCGCCGAGGAAGGCGCGGTCGGCGGTGACGCGTTCGAGCGCGGCCTCGGCGAACGGCCCGACCAGGCCCTGGCTGATGTGCCGCAGCCGCCCGCCCAGGCACAGCACGTCGACGCCGTCGGCGTCGGCCAGCTCGTTGAGCACGGTGAGCCCGATGGTGACGACGGTGAGCTGGTCGCGGTCGCGCAGCTCGCGCGCGAGCTGGCCGGTGGTGGTGCCGGCGTCGAGCAGGACGGTCTCGCCGGGGCCGATCTGCTCGGCCGCCCATGCCGCGATGGCCTGCTTCTGCCGGAACCCCTCCCGTGACCGCTGCCCCAGCGACGCCTCGAACACCAGCCCGTGCGCCATGGCGCCGCCGTACGTGCGCGCGAGCTGACCCTGCGACGTGAGCAGCGCGAGGTCGCGGCGGATGGTCGACTCGGTGACGCCGAAATGGAGCGCCAGCTGGCCGACACCGGCCCGGCCGTCGGTCCACGCCATGTCGACGATGGCCCGGCGGCGGTCGCGCGCGGTCAGCCGGTCGTTCATCCCCACCTCGCTCGCTAGGGGCTCGGCGCGAGCGCGGCCGCCTGGCGCAGAGCCTCGATCATGCTACCGGCGTCGGCGCGTCCGGTGCCCGCGATGTCGAAGGCGGTGCCGTGGTCGACGGACGTGCGGATGACCGGCAGCCCGACGCTGATGTTCACGCCCGCCTCGAGCCCGAGCACCTTCACCGGGCCGTGCCCCTGGTCGTGGTACATCGCCACGATGAGGTCGTAGTCGCCCCGGCTGGCCAGGAAGAACGCGGTGTCGGCGGGCAGTGGGCCCTGCACGTCGAGGCCGTCGGCGCGGCAGCGCTGCACCGCCGGCACGATCTTCTCCTCCTCTTCGCCGCGGCCGAACAGCCCGTTCTCGCCGGCGTGCGGGTTGATGCCGCACACGCCGAGCCGCGGCCGCGCCAGCCCGGCGTCGCGCAGCGTCGCGTCGCCGCGCCGGATGGTGCGTTCGACCAGCGCGTCGTCGATGCGCTCGATGGCGTCGACGAGCCCGATGTGCGTGGTGACGTGGATGACCTTCACCGTCGGCGTCGACAGCATCATCGACACCTCGTCGACGCCGCACAGCTCGGCCAGCAGCTCCGTGTGCCCGGGGTACGGGTGACCGCCGGCGTGCAGGGCCTCCTTGTTCAGCGGCGCGGTGCAGATGGCCTGCACCCGCCCGGCGACGGCCAGCTCGCTGGCCACCTTCACGTAGTGGTAGGCCGCATCGCCGGCGACGGCCGACAGCTCGCCGTACGGGAGGTCGGCCGGCAGCAGCCCGAGGTCGATCACCTCGATCGTCCCCGGCTCGAAGGCGGCCGCCTCGGGCCCGTCGACCGCCCGCAGCTCGACCTCGACCCCGGTGATGCGCGCGGCGTCGCGCAGCCGCCGCAGATCGCCGACGACCACCGGCCGGCACAGCGACCGCACCTCGGGGTCGGCGAGCGCCCGCACGACGACCTCGGGGCCGACGCCGGCGCCGTCGCCCATGGTGACGGCGACCAGTGGTGTCTTCATGTGTCCTCCTCGTGCGGGCTGTGCTCGGCATGCCGATGCCAACGGGTGGTGGGGAGTCGCTGGGCGATGCGCACGAGCGTGTGCGGGTCGCCGAACGCGCCGGGTTTGGTGACGACGACCCGGCCCCCTGGCGCGGTGCTGACGACGACGCCGTCGTCCCACGCCTCGCGTACGTGCAGCTCGCCGACCCCGATGGCGGCGAGGACGGCGCGCGCGGTCTCGCCGCCGCTGAGCACCAGGGCCGCGTGCTCGCGCGCGGCCGGCTCGACCACCGTCGCCAGCGCGGCGACGACGTCCGGCGACCGCGCGGCCCCGTGGGCGTCGGTCAGGTGGACGACGGCCGTGCGCCCGGCGGTGCGGGCGGCAACCTCGTGCGCCGTGGCCGCGGGCTCGGTGAGCCGGCCGGGATCGAGCTCGACGACGGCGGCGACGTGATCGGCCAGCCGCTCCAGCTGCGCACGCGCCGCCGGTGCGGCCGTCCCGACGACGAACAGGATGTGGCCGCCCGGTGGCGGGACGGCCCGGCTGCCCTCGGCCGGTGGGACCGGCGCCGCGTCCGCGGCGGGTGCCCCGAGGGCCGCCG
>NZ_QUAL01000323.1 GCF_003579925.1 Jiangella rhizosphaerae
CTGCTCGGTGCCGCCGTCCGGGCGCTCCGGGCCGGGGACCGGTCGCGGGCCGAGCGGCCGGCCGACGGCGCGCGCGGACGCCTGGGCCGCACGACCGCCGCCACGACGCTGGCCGACCTGCGTGAGGCCCTCGAGACCGGCGCGACGGTCTGGATCGGCTACGTCGACCAGCACGGCGCCACGACCGAGCGCCTGGTCGACCCCGCCCGCATCGAGGGCGGCTGGCTGTCGGCGTTCGACCACCGCAGCGGCGAGGTCCGCTCCTTCGCCGTCCACCGCATCAGCGGCGTCGCCCCCGTCGACGCCGCCTGACCGGGCGATAGCGGTGCTGCCGATGCACCTCGGCGGCCGTGATCATCAACCCGTGGCGACGTCATGGTGTCGCCACGGGTTGATGTTCACGGGATTGTGTGCCGACCGGGACCGTTCCAGACGCACGGCGGCGGAGTGAACGGGACCGGCATCCCGCGCACCCCGCCGCCAGCCGGAGCAGGACCCGTCAGCCGTCCAGCCAGGGGTCCTCGGGCCGCTCGCGGTCGAAGGTGGGCCGGGGGTCCTCCCAGTAGCCGCGGGTGAAGTCGGGCACCTTGACGGACTTGATGCGGCCATCCTTCATCGACTCGTGACTGAGTGGGATGACCGAGCACCAGGCCGCGGAGTCGTAGACGTCGATGTCGGGGGTCATGCCCAGGCGCATCAGCTGCACCAGGCGGAAGATCGCGATGAAGTCGCCGCCGCCGTGGCCGCCGTACTGGTCGGCGAGGTCTTCCAGGGCCGGCCAGAGCCAGTGGTCGTGCTCGGCCATGATCGAGTTGAACGCGCTGCCGGTGCGCCACGTGTGGTTGGTGTGGCCCAGCGACTCCAGGTAGATGCGGCCGTTGTCCAGCTCGACCACGCCGCTGCTGCCGGTGAGGGTGGTCTCGCGGCTGTAGGGGTGCGGCGAGTTGACGTCGTGCTCGACGCGGATCATCCGGCCGTTCGCGGTCTTGATGAGGGCGGTGTGGCGGTCGCCGGAGATGTACTCGTCGTCCTGCCACGAGGAGTGGTCGGGGCCGACCCGCGGGTCGTTCTCGCGGAACAGGGCGAGGTTCATCGGCGGTGACGACACGGCGACGAGCTCGGCGAAGCGGTCGCCGCGGTTGATGTTCAGGGCGGCAGAGACCGGGCCGAGGCCGTGCATCGGGTAGTGCAGCGCGTTCATCCGGGTCTGCCAGCGCCGCCGCCAGTACTCCGGGTAGTAGGCGCCGCCGAAGAAGTACGGCCAGCGCAGGTCGTGCACGTACCCGCCGGACGCGTGCTGCAGCTCGCCGAACAGCCCGGCCTTGGCCATGTTGAACATCCGCAGCTCGGGCCGGAAGTAGTTGACGTTCTCGAGCAGCATGCAGTGCTTGCCCGTGCGCTCGGACGTGCGCACGAGGTCCCAGATCTCGTCCAGGTGCGGCGAGATCGGCAGCTCGACGGCCACGTGCTTGCCGTGCTCCATGGCGGCCTTGGCCTGCGGGTAGTGCCACTCCCACGGCGTGGCGACGTAGATGAGGTCGATGTCGTCGCGCTTCACCAGGTTGAGGAAGTCCTCCTCGCCGTTGGAGTAGCCCACCGGCTCGACGTCCTGGAAGCCCTGCGCCATGATCCGGCCGATGGTGCGGTTCACCCGCTCGGGCCGGATGTCGCAGACGGCGGTGACGGTGGAGACGGCACCCCAGCGGACGTCCTGGCCGCCGCCGCGTTCGCCGAGCCCGATGAGGCCCACGCGGACCTGGTCGAAGCCCTCGAACGGCACCTCGGCCATGGAGCGCTCGCGCCCCTTGACGCGCGGCGGCTCGCGCCGGGTGTCGTCGGAGGCGGTGTCGGCGGCGGCCGCCGCTCCGGCTCCGACCCCGCCGAGTCCGGCGGCCGCGCCGAGCGCGGCACCGGTCCTGATGACGTCACGACGAGACGGCCGATACCTGTGCGGAAGTGCCACGCGAACCACTCCTCTGATCGAACCTGCACTTTTCAACCGAGTACCGAGCATTATTGAGCACGAACGAACCGCCCGCAAGGGGCGAAACCGGCTCGATCCGGAACCCGTCGGCTCTGCCCTCGGAGGGCGCGCGTGCGTCCTCCGGAGCCGGCCGGTCGTCACCCGGCGCGCAGCACCCCGAGCAGCCGGGCGGTCTCGGCCGCCAGCGCATCGCGGCCGGCGGCGACGTAGCGGCGCGGATCGACCAGGCCCTGATCGCCGTCCAGCCGGTCGCGGACGGCCGCCGTGAACACCGCGTTGAGATGCGTCGCGATGTTCACCTTCGTCATGCCGGCGGCGACCGCCCTGGTCAGCTCCTCGTCCGGCACGCCCGACGAGCCGTGCAGCACCAGCGGGACCGGGACCGCGGCACGCAGCTCGGCGATCAACTCGTGGTCGACGACGGCGTCGCGGGTGCGCATGGCATGCGACGTGCCGACGGCGACGGCGAGCGCGTCGACGCCGGTCGCGGCCACGAACGCGGCCGCCTCGGCGGGGTCGGTGCGCGCGCCGGGCGCGTGCACGCCGTCCTTGCCGCCCACCTCGCCCAGCTCGGCCTCGACGGAGACGCCGCGGGCGTGGCAGTACTCGACGACGGCGCGCGTGGCGGCGACGTTCTCCTCGTACGGCAGCGCCGACGCGTCGAACATGACGCTGCCGAAGCCGAGCTCGACCGCCTCGCGCACCAGTGCGGCGTCCTCGGCGTGGTCCAGGTGCACGACGACGGGGACCGCCGCCGCCCGGGCGACCGCCAGCGTCGCGGCGGCGATCGGGGCCAGGGCGCCGTGGTAGCGCACGCAGTTCTGGCTGATCTGGAGCACGACAGGCGCACCGGCCCGCTCGGCGCCGGCGACCAGTCCTTCGGCGTGCTCGAGCAGGATCACGTTGAAGGCGCCGACGCCGCCGGCGCGGGCGGCCGCGGCGTCGAGCAGGGTGGTCATCGAGGTCAGGGTCATGCGACTCGCTCCGCGTGCAGGGTGGGCAGGAACCGTGCGAAGGCGGCGAGGTCGACCTCGCCGGCGGCCTCCGTGAGGACGGCGGCCGCTCCGAGCGCCGCGGCGTCGGCGAGGACGTCCGGCCAGGCGGCGCCGGTCGCCAGTCCGCGGACCAGGGCGGCGACGGTGGCATCGCCCGCGCCGGTCGGGTTGCCACTGACGCCGGGGACGGCCGCCACCCGCCAGACCGCGCCGCCGTCGACGCCCAGCAGGCCGGCGGCGCCCTGTGAGACGACGACGCGCTCGGCGCCCAGGGTCAGCAGGCGGCGGGCGGCGTCGAGCGTCGCGCCCGGGACGGCGGCGGCGAGCTCTTCGGCGTTCGGCTTGAGCAGCGCCGGGCCGGCGGCGGCGGCGGACAACAGCGCCGGCCCGGAGGTATCGGCGACGGCCGGGACACCGGCGGCGCGGGCGGCCGCGATCAGCCTGGGCAGCAGGTCATCGGGCGATCCGGCGGGCAGACTGCCCGAGACGACGAGAGCCGCGGCATCGGCCAGCTCCTCCGTCACGGCGGCCACCAGAGCGGACCACTCGGCGGCGGAGAGCGCGCGGCCGGGCTCGTTGAACGCGGTGGCCGCGCCCGAGTCGTCGACGACGGTGACGGTGCGGCGGGTCGCCGCGGCGACCGGCACCGCCCGCACGGGGAGCCCGGCGTCGGCCAGCGCGCCGCCCATCCACCGGCCACCCGGCCCGCCCAGCGGGGCGACGACGGTCGCCGGCACGCCGAGTGCGTGCAGCACCCGGGCGACGTTGACGCCCTTGCCGCCAGGCCGTTCCAGCACGTCGGCCACCCGATGGCTGGCGCCGGGCGTCAGCTCCGGCACGCGGTACGTGACGTCGGTCGCCGGGTTGGGCGTGACGCAGACGACCCGGTTCACGACGACATCAATCGGTCGGCGATCAGCTCACGGGCCAGCAGCCCGGCTCCGACGCAGCCGGCGCGGTCGCCCAGCTCGGCGGCGACGATGCGGGGCGGCCGCTGGAACGTCAGCCGCGCCGCCAGGCGTCCGGACAGCGGGCGCAGCACCAGGTCGGCCGACTCGCCCAGCCCGCCACCGATCGCCACGACCTCGGGCGCCACCACGCCGACCAGCAGCGACAGCCCGTACGCCAGCGCGTCGAGCGCGTCGTCCCACACGGCGACCGCGGCGGCGTCGCCGCGGCGGACCAGCTCGGCGACGTCCCGGCTGCCGTCGACCGCCGTGCCGGTCGCGGCGGTGTACCGGCGGGCGATGGCGGCGGCCGACGCGATCGTCTCGAGGCAGCCGCGAGCGCCGCAGGCGCACGGCAGGTCGTGGCCGACGTCGACGTGGCCGACCTCGCCGGCGTAGCCGTCGCCGGCGAAGACCCGGCCGTCGAGGATCAGCGCCGCCGCGATGCCCGTCCCGACCGGCAGGAACACGGCGTTGCGTGCGCCCCGGCAGGCGCCGGCCCGGTGCTCGGCCAGCCCACCCGCCCGCACGTCGTGTCCCAGCGCGACGGGGCAGCCGAGCCGGGCCGCGAGCAGGTCGCGCAACGGCGCGTCGCGCCAGCTCAGGTTCCCGGCGCGCACGGCGACCCCGGCGGCCTCGTCGACGATGCCGGGCACGACGACGCCCACGGCGGCCGGCCGCTCGTCGCCGCTCAGCCGCTCGGCGATCGCCGCGACGGCGTCGAGCACCGGCGCGCCGTCGGACCCGGCCGGCG
>NZ_QUAL01000328.1 GCF_003579925.1 Jiangella rhizosphaerae
GCCGTGGGTGGAACTGCCGGTGGTGGTCCGCGCCATCAGCATGGCCGCGGCGATGCCGCAGGCCAGGCCCAGCACGACGTAGAGCAGGACGGTGTGCCGCTTGACCGCGATGCCGGCGAGGCGCGCCGCCGTCGGGTTGCCGCCGACGGCGATGGTGCGCCGGCCGAACGTGGTGCGGTTGAGCAGCACCCAGCCGATCGCGCTGACCACCGCGAAGATCCACACCAGCACCGGGATGCCGATGAGGTCGCCGTTGAAGAAGTCGACGAACGGCCGGACGTCGACGATCTGGGTGCGCCGCTCGGAGATGATCTCCGCGAGGCCGCGGGCGGCGGCCAGCATCGCCAGCGTGACGATGAACGGCGCCATGCCTCCGTACGCGATCAACACGCCGTTGACCAGCCCGCAGCCGATGCCCACAGCACAGGCCGTGAACACCATGATGATCCAGTGGGTGTCCTCGGCCATCGTCTGGGTGGCGAGGGTGGTGGCCCACACCGAGGACAGCGCGACGATGGCGCCGACGGACAGGTCGATGCCGCCGCCGATGATCACGAACGTCATGCCGATGCTGACGACGCCGATGACCGAAGCCAGCCGCAGCACCGTCAACAGGTTGTCAGTGCTGGCGAACCGGTCGCCGGCGGTGGCCACGCCCACGATGCACAGCACGATCAGCGCGACCACGAGGCCGAGGTTGCGGCCGAACGAGCTGCTCATGAACCGGCCGAAAGTGCTCCGGGTCTCGCCCTCCTCGGCGGCGGCCGCCTCGATGCGGCGGTGCTCGTCGGCGGGTGGTGTGGTGGTCGGCGGTGCGGCCGGGGTCTGCTCGCTCACGCTGCGCTCCCTTCCATCACCAGGTCGAGGACCCGGTGCTCGTCGATGTCGTCGGCCGGCCCGGTGTGCACGACGACCCCGTCCCGCAGGACCAGCACCCGGTCGGCCAGGCCGAGCACCTCGGGGACCTCACTGCTCACCAGGACGACGGCGACGCCCTCGTCGGCGAGCCGGCGGACGAGCGCGTAGATCTCGCTGCGCGCCCCCACGTCGACCCCTCGGGTCGGCTCGTCGAGCAGCAGCACGCGGCACTCCCGGAGCAGCCACCTGGCGAGGACGACCTTCTGCTGGTTCCCGCCCGACAGGGTGCGGACGGCGCGGTCGACGTCGGCGGGGCGGACGTCGAGCGCCTTCACGTGCTCGCTGGCGGCCCGCTTCTCGTCGCCGCGGTTGAGGAAGCCGCCACGCGCGAACCGTCCGATGGTGGCCAGGCTGACGTTGCGGTAGACGGCCTCGTCGAGCAGCAGGCCCTGGCTCTTGCGCTCCTCGGGGCACAGGCCCACGCCGGCGCCGACGGCGGCCCGCACGTGCCCGTTCCGCAGCTGCTTCCCGTCGACCGTCACCGTCCCGGACGTCGCCTTGCGGGCGCCGTAGATGGTCTCGAGGATCTCCGACCGGCCGGAGCCGACCAGGCCGGCCAGCCCGACGATCTCGCCTGCGCGGACGTCGAAGTCGACGCCGCTGAAGGCCCGGCCGGACGAGAGGTCGCGGACCGCGAGGACGACCTTGCCGTCGCCGTCGCGCGAGACACGGGGCGGGAACACGTACTCGATGTCGCGGCCGGTCATCAGCCGGGTGAGCTCGCGGGTCGGGGTGTCGCGGGCCGGCAGGCCCGTGGCGACCGTGCGGCCGTCCTTGAGGACGGTGACCCGGTCGCCGATCTCACGGATCTCCTCGAGCCGGTGCGAGATGTAGACGACGGCGACGCCATCGGACTGCAGGTCGCGGATGACCTTGAACAGCCGGCCGACCTCCTCCTGGTCGAGCACCGCCGAGGGCTCGTCCATGATGATCAGCTTGACGTCGTGCGACAGCGCCCGCGCCATGCTGACGATCTGCTTGCCCGCGGCCGAGAGCGAGCCGAGCTCGCGCCGCGGCGAGATCTCCGGGTGGCCGAGCCGGGCCAGCAGCGCCGCGGCCTCCTTCTGAGTGTCGCCGCGGTGCGCGAACCCGGCCGTGGACAGCTCGTGCCCGAGGTAGATGTTCTCGGCGACCGACAGGCCGTCGACGAGGTCGAGCTCCTGGTAGATGGTCGCGATGCCGTGCTTCATCGCCGCCATCGGGGTGGTGAGCCGGATCGCCTCGCCCTGCCAGCGAATCTCGCCCTCGTCGGGCTGGTGGGCGCCCGCGAGCACCTTGATCAGCGTGGACTTGCCGGCGCCGTTCTGGCCGAGCAGGCAGTGCACCTCGCCGGCGCGGACCTCGAGGTCGACGCCGTCGAGGGCCCGCACGCCCGGGAAGACCTTGACGATGCCCTGCATCTGCAGCAGCGGGTCGCTCACGTCATACCTCCGGGAAGTGGGGACGGAATCGAGGTGGCGGCCGACAGTCCCACAGCCGCGGGGTCGGTGAAGACGGCCTCGAGCGCGACGTGGGCGCCACCGCGGCACGCGGCGGTGAAGCCCAGCGCGGACAGCTCGATGCGGCAGCCGCCGCGGGCCGGCGCGACGACCCGCTTGTCCAGCTCGGTCTCCATGGCCGGCAGGAAGAACTCGCCGAGCGCCGCGAAGTAGCCGCCGAGCACGATCACCCGCGGGTTGAACAGGTTGACCAGGATGGCCGCGCCGAGGCCGAGCGCGGTGCCGACCGCCTCGATGCCGCGCAGCGTCCGGCCGTCGCCGAGCGCGGCGCGGCGGCGGATCTCGGCCAGCCGGACCTCGAGGTCGACGGACGGGTCGGTGACGGGGTCGTCCTTGTCGGCCACCTCGCGCAGCAGCGCGGCCAGGCCGACCGACGCCTCCCAGCAGCCGAGCTTGCCGCAGCCGCAGCGGTGCGCGGGGTCGCCGATGGGCATGTGGCCGATCTCGCCGCCGTAGCCCTCGGTGCCGCGCAGCAGCACGCCGTCGGAGATGACGCCGCCGCCGACGCCGGTCTCGCCGGTCACGTAGACGAGGTCGGCCGTGCCCGCCGACGTGCCGACGGCGTACTCGGCCAGCGCGCTGAGGTTGGCGTCGTTGTCGACGCGGATGGTCGTCGCCGGGCCGGTCACCCGGGCCGCCAGCTCGTCGGCGATGCGCACCTCGCGCCAGCCGATGTTCGGGGCGTGCCGCAGCACGCCGGGCGCGGTCTCGACCATGCCGGGGATGCCGACGGTGATGCCGGCGACGTCGTGCCCCTGGGCCGCGGCGTCGTCGACGGCGGCCGCGATGGCGGCGGCCAGCTCGTCCAGCGTCTTCTCCACGCCCAGCCGCGGCACGTCCAGCGGGGTGCGGACGTAGCGCAGCTCGTCGCCGCGCAGGTCGAGCACGAGGACGGCGACGTAGTCGACGTTGACCTCGGCGCCCAGGCCGCAGATGCGCCCGTCGATCTCGACGGTCTGCCCGGGCCGGCCCACCCCGCCGCCGCGCTCGACGTCGCCGTCGCGGACGAGGCCGAGCTCGGCCAGCTCGGCGACCAGGCTGGAGACGGTGGCCTTGTTGAGGCCGGTGTCGGCGGCGATGCGGGCCCGCGAGCGCGGCCCGTGGTCGCGCAGATCGCGCAGGACCATGGCGAGGTTGTGCCGGCGCAGGAACACCTGGTCGGCGGGCGCGGACGCGTCCGTCATGGGTGCCCCCTCTCCCGGCGTGACCTGCATCACGGGCGTTCGTCGGATGGGACAACAAACTAGGAAGGGCGGCCACTCGCGGTCAAGGGTTACGGGCGAGTTTCTTCCGGTGACCAGGGGATGACGCTCAGACGACGGCGGGCGCGGTCGCGGCCGCGCACGCGGCTGGACGACTCCGCCCATACCAGGCGATATATGCATTGAGCTGCACGTTGATCGTCCCGGCCGGACGTCCGGCAGGCGCCCGTGAGCCACGGCGGCGGTGAGGTCACGGTTCGGCAACATCCGGCGTCGCGGCGACAGAACGTCAGCACCTTGAGCCGAGTTTGGTGCACACGGATGGCGAACTTCCGACGTTCATTGGACAAAGTCTCGAACCGATTCAACGGCCGGCGCGTACGATCACGGCCCATGCACCGCAGCCGACTCTCGACCCTGCTCATCGACGCCCCGGCCGATCAGGCCCAGCAGAGCGTCGAGTTCTGGACCGCCGCGCTCGGCACCACCAGCCAGAGCCCACCCGGCGAGCCGCAGTTCCACCGGCTGGCCGACGCCGTGCCCGGACTCGTGACCGCCGTGCAGTCCGTCGACGACACGGCCCGCTACCACGTCGACATCGAGACCGACGACGTCCCGGCCGAGGTGGCCCGGCTGACCGGCCTCGGCGCCGTCGAGGTCGGCAGCTGGCAGGGCTGCCACACGCTGCGGGCGCCCGGCGGGCACCTGTTGTGCGTCATCCCGGTGCACAGCGACCCGGACGAGTTCGCCGCCGCGGCCCGCGTGTGGCCGTAGGCGACGTTCGTGACGTTGGCCGTCCCCCTGCTGCCCCATTCTCTTGCCGCGAACGGGCACCTATCAGGGGGACGGGGAAGGATCTGGGCACGCCTCGGCGTTGGCGTGCCCGTTTCACCCTGCTTTGTCGGGTTGTGGACGGCGATGATCATCGGCGATCGCCTACATCACGAGGATTACCTGAGCTTCACCATGCCTGTAGGGGTGTTGACGCTGGGGCAATCCTCGTGATGGCCCGCGAATCACGGTGAAATCTCACCAGGTGGACGCCCAACGACACCAACGCCACACCGTAACGGGCCAACACCAACGCCGCGGGAGACGTCGCCACACTCCCCCCGTCCCCCTGATAGCCAGTCATGCCGGGCTGGCGCCCGCCGGGATGAAACTGGGGGTGTGGCTGAC